>DASPXV010000254.1:0-2459 GCA_035637115.1 Vicinamibacterales bacterium | reverse complement strand
GCGCCACGGTGCGAAATACCGCGTGAGATCGAACGGCCAGAATAGCGCGCACCCGAGACCGCCATCCGTCATGGTGTCGAGCATCCCGTGGCTCGCGAGCACCACGCCGGCAAAGAGCGCCGTTCGGCGGACTGGCCGCTTCAACCAGCGTGCCGCCAGGCCGATCGCCAGTCCGAGCGCCGCCGCCATCGGGAGAGAGTGCGTGGCGCCTCGATGCCCCCACGGGTCGGCGTACTCGACGCCAAGCGTGAAGCCGATCACATCGGCATCAGGCAGCAGCGACACGGCCGACCAGGCCGCCATGGAAGACCATCGTGGCGTGCGGCCGTCGTGGTACACGCGTGCCGCAGCCATTCCGACTGCAATGTGTCCGACGCTCGCCATCGCCGCGATTGTACGTGCACACGGTTTTCCTTTTGTCGCCAAGTTCCGATGGTAGGATGGCGCCCGGAGGCTGGTATGGGGAGGCTCGGCCCGTGTTCGCTGCTGGCGATCGTCGGTATCCTCGGGCTCTCCAGCGCCGCGCTCGCGCAGGAGACGGCCATTGCCGGCACCGTGAAGGATTCAAGCGGCGCGATTCTCCCCGGCGTCACCGTTGAAGTGTCGAGCCCGGCGCTCATCGAGAAAACGCGGTCCACCATCACGGATCGCGCGGGGCAATACAAGATCATCGATCTGTCGCCAGGCGTGTATGCCGTCACCTTCACCCTCGCCAGCTTCAGTGGCTACAAGCGCGAAGGCATCGAGCTGACGTACGGCTTCACGGCGCCGGTCAACGCCGAGATGCGCGTTGGCAACATGGAGGAAACGGTCACGGTATCCGCCGCGTCGCCGGTGGTCGATATTCAGAGCCTCGCCCACAACGTCGTGATGACGCGCGACGTGATGGATGCCATCCCCACCGGCAAGAACATTCAAGCGGTTGGCATCCTGATTCCTGGAACGGCGCTGCAGGTCGGCGGCGGCTCCGCCCTGTCTCGTGACGTCGGCGGCTCGGGCAACATGCAGCAGTCGCCGCTCACCTATCACGGGTCGACGGCCTCGGTCACGACCGTCGACGGACTTCGGATGAACGACTTCGAAGTATCAGGCCAGTATGCCGACCTGTTCAACGACGGCAGCTTCCAGGAAGTCAGCTACAGCACCGGCGCGGACACGATCGAGATGGGCCAGGGCGGCCTCCGCATCAACATGGTGCCCAAGGACGGCGGCAACGTGTTCAAGGGCACGGTGCCCGTGAACTGGACCGGCAGCGCGTGGCAGTGGGACAACCTCAATCAGAAGCTGCGCGATCGGGGACTCACGAACGTCAGCGAGATTCTGAAGATCTACGACTTCAATCCGTCGGTCGGCGGACCCGTCAAGAAAGACAAGCTCTGGTATCAGCTGACGTTCCGTCGTCAACGCGTCGACAAGACGATCGTCGACAGCTACTTCGACAAGAATCCGGATCCGATCAAATACGAAGCCGACCTCTCACACCCTGCCGTCGACGACGGGTGGGCGTGGAACGCGGCCGTGCGGACGACGTACCAGATCAATCAAAAGAGCAAGGCGACGTTCTACTTCGATCGGTCGAATCGCGAGCGGCCGCATTGGGGCGCCAGCGCGACGAATCCGCCGGAAGCGTCGGGCCGGCAGGTTCTCCCGATGGAGTTCACCGAGAGCCTCAGGTTCCAGTCCACGCTGACGAAACGGCTCTTGTTCGAGGCGGCGTTCGGCGAGTACCACCAGGATTACTCGGAGCTCTATCAACCTGAAGTCACCCCGACGACCTACAGAATCAGCGATCAGGTCACCGGCAAGACCTGCTGCGCGTTCAGCGCCCAGGTCATTCATCTTCAGAAGCTGTTCGACTACTCGGCCAAGCTCTCGTATGTCACCGGGTCTCACAGCCTCATGGTCGGGTGGACAGGAGGGAATGGTCCTCACGAAACGATCACGACGCGGAACGGCAACCTGTCGATGCGGTTCGGCGCGACGACGGTCCACGCGGATGCGAGCGGATTCGGGCCGAACCAGGTGACGCTGAATCTTCCCACCGACCAGCTGGAATACATGGACATGGACAGCGGCTTGTTCGTCCAGGACAAATGGACGTTCAAACGGGCGACCGTTTCCGCGGGCTTTCGCTTCGATTGGTTCATCGGCAGCGTCGGAACCGAGGCGGTGCTGCCAAACCCGTGGTTGGCGGCGAAGACGTTCGATCCGATCAAGAACGTGCCGAACTGGAAGGATTTCTCGCCGAGGCTCGGCATTGCGTACGATCTGTTCGGCAACGGGAAGACGGCGCTCAAGTTCAGCGCCTCCCGCTATGTCGATCCGCAAACGGTCGGCTTCGCCACAGCTCAAGGGCCGATCGGCCGCCTGACGAGCTCAATCAGCCTGACTTGGACGGATACGAATCTGGACTACACAATCTTCAACCCGGACGGATCGGTCCAGGCCAGCGAGCTCGC
>DASPXV010000253.1:0-10064 GCA_035637115.1 Vicinamibacterales bacterium | reverse complement strand
GCTCGCTTCGCTCGCTGTCGGGCAGGGGGGCATGCGCGCTCGCTTCGCTCGCTGTCGGGCAGGGGGTATGCGCGCTCGCTTCGCTCGCTGTCGGGCAGGGGACATGCGCGCTCGCTTCGCTCGCTGTCGGGCGGGGGACATGCGCGCTCGCTTCGCTCGCTGTCGGGCAGGGGGCATGCGCGCTCGCTTCGCTCGCTGTCGGGCAGGGGGCATGCGCGCTCGCTGCGCTCGCTGTCGGGCAGGGGACATGCGCGCTCGCTTCGCTCGCTGTCGGCCAGGGGCATGCGCGCTCGCTTCGCTCGGTGTCGGGCGGGGGACATGCGCGCTCGCTTCGCTCGCTGTCGGGCAGGGACATGGGCGCCTCGGGATAGGGCTGAGGCCTAAGCCTAACCCCCGGCCCTCTGCCCTTGGCCCGACAAGCGTTAGTACCAACACGCCCAGAACGCGGGCGTAAGTTGCTCACCGCCGTCGCACGGCCGCCGGGCGATGCGGATCGCTTCGCCGCGATGTGCGTCCACTTCACGATTGTGGGTGCGCACTTTCACTACGTCGGTTGACGCGACGACTATCCGCTCGCGCGTCATGAACGTCACGTAGTACGCCGTCCAGTAGTCCGCATATGCGTAGCGAACGTGTCGCGCCTCCAGCGCTGCGATCAGGTCCTGCTTTGCAGGCACCGGCGGACGCATTACATATTCAGCAACCAATCGCGTGTGGCTCCAGATCGAGATCGCGAAGATCAACGCGCAGCTCGTGCCCCAGACCGCGCGAAGAACGGCAGACTGTTCTCGCCCGGAGTACCATCCGGCGAGCCCGCAGGCGCCGAGTACTGACAGCAATTCGTAGCGCATGGTGTAGAAGTCAATCACGCCGCACCGGCCAACCAGGTAGCCCACGATCGAAATTCCGGCGACGAGTACCAGGTACACGCAAAACGTCGAGGTGCCACGTGCGGAGCGTGAGCTGCGCGCGAGGGTCATGCGCGCGACGGGAATTCCGATCGCCGGGAGTAGCAACCAGGCACCGCCACGCAGCCCCTGCGTCGTCGTACTCTCGATTCCGAAGTCGGTCAGTGGCTGGCGTTCGAGGCCAAACAGCTCTGGCCAATGGACGGTGAAAATGCGTCCGGCTCCCGACGCGATCGCGCGCAGATCGAAACACAGCCGCTCGGCGATCTGCAGCAGGTTATTCGCGGCGAGCTGGGTGGAGAGATCCGCCATCCTCGTGCCTGGACCCGCAGCGGACGAGAAGTGCCGCAGGCCGATGATGACGACCCAGACCGCCGCCGCGGCGCCGAATGCCTTTGCATATCGGGCCGCAGCCTCGCGTGTAAACAGCGACCCGTCGAGCGTGTCGAGCAGCACGAGCGCGACCGCTCCGTAGATCGTGAATTCCCGGTTCAGAAACCCGACACCGAGTACGAGTCCCATCGCGATCGGGCGCCGCCGCAGGAACCATAGCAGCAGGATGTAGAAGGCGGGCTCCACGTTGCCGCCATTCGCGGTGAGGAAGTGGGCGGAGGTGACCGGCGACGCCAGCACGAAGAAAAGAGTCGCGAACGCCGCCCATCGTGCGTCGAGCTCCGTATCGCGTGTGAAACCCACGAAGAGCATCCACGCGATCGCCACGTTCATCGCGAGCAGCGGCAGCTTCAACGCGGTGACCGAGGCCCCGAATACGGCCATCAGCGGCGCCGCGAGCCACGACTCGACGCCGAGCATGTAGGTCTGGCCGTACCAGAACACCGGGAAGGCACGGAGCTGCGCGAGATGCTTCGCCATCAAGCCGGTGACCGCCTGGTCCGAATCGAAGTGCGACCCCGGCCAGAACACGAACACCGCCGAACGTGTGATGACGAGGGCCGCAAGCAGCGTCATCCAGGTGCGACGGCTGTTCGCGACGGGCATCGGCGGCTTATCATATAACCCGCAATGGCCGAAATCCCTCGCGCGCAGGACCAGCTCTTTGCCGGTGGACAGTCCGCGCGCGAAAAGTACTCCGCGCTGGTCGTCGGCCGGCCGGGGCTCGGCGCGCTGCTGCACTACGAGCTCGTGCAGTTGCTGTCGCAGCACGTGCCGGGCGCGCTCGGACTCGCGCTCCGCAAGGCACTGTATCCGTCGCTCCTCGGCGCGTGCGGGCGCAACGTGATCTTCGGCCAGCAGGTCACCATTCGCCATCCACACAAGGTGCGCATCGGCAGCAATGTGGTCATCGACGACAACTGCCTGATCGACGCCAAGGGTGACGCCAACGCGGGCATCACGATCGGCAGCGGCGTGTTCATCGGCCGCAACACCATCCTGTCGTGCAAGAACGGCGACATCGAGATCGCGGACGGCGCGAACATCGGCTTCAACTGCGAAGTGTTTTCGGCGAGCCGCGTGAGCATCGGCCGGGACACGCTGCTGGCCGCGTACTGCTACGTCATCGGCGGCGACCACGACTTCAGCAATCCCGCGGCCGCGGTGCTCTCGCAGGGACGACGATCGTCCGGCGTGACGATCGGCGCCGGCGCGTGGCTCGGCGCGGGCGCGAAGGTGCTGGACGGCGTGACGATCGGCGATCGCGCCATCGTCGGCGCCGGGGCGGTCGTTCGTGAAGCGATTCCCGAAGGGGCGATCGCGGTCGGTATTCCCGCCCGCGTGGTCGGGCAGCGCGACGCGACGTCGACGGGGAACGCTTGAGCGGCCCGCCGTCGCCGCTGCGCGGCTTTGGCGAGGCAGCCGCCGGTCCACTGCGCCGGCGGCTGAACGTCCTGCAGGTGTGCGATCACCTCGGGTGGGAAGGCTCGCGTATGCACGGGGTAAAGCGCCTTTTCAGCTGGATGATTCCGCGCTTCGATCCCGCGCGTTACAACGTATCGCTCGTCAGTCTCCGGAAAAAAGACCTCTCGGAGGAGACGCTCGAGTCGATGGGGATCGACATTTCGTACCTGCACAAATCCAAATTCGACCCCGCGACGCTGACGGCGCTGCTGAAAGTGATGGATCGCCAGCAGACCGACATCCTGCACCTGCACGGGTACGGCGCCACGACGTTCGGTCGGCTCGCCGGACGGATGCGCAGGCTGCCCACGATCCTGCACGAGCACGCGAACCTGACCGACACGCCGTGGTTCCAGAAGATCGCCGACCGCCTGCTCGCTCCCGCGACGGATATCGCCATCGCCGTGTCGAAGAGCACCGCGGCCTTCGTCATCAACGCGCGGCAGATGCCGCCCGAGCGCGTGAAGGTCGTCTACCTCGGGGTTCCGCTCGAGGAATTCAGCCGGACGCGCACGGTCGAAGAAATCGCTCAGACGCGGCATGAGCTCGGCGCCACGCCGGACGAGTTCGTGATCGGAACGGTGACACGGCTGCACGATTCCAAGGGGAATCAGTACCTGGTGGAAGCGGCGAAAGAGGTGCTGCAGCAGCGCCCCAGGACACGCTTCTACCTGTTCGGCGAAGGGCCGCTCCGGCCGGAGCTGGAGGCACAGGCGAAGGGACTCGGCCTCGGCGATCGGTTCGTGTTCGGCGGCTTTACCCGCGACGTCGCGCGGACGCTGTCGGCATTCGACGTGTCGGTGTTCCCGTCACTGTGGGAAGGGACGCCGCTCACCGTCTTCGAGAATCTGGCGATGGGGAAGCCGATCGTCGCCACGGACGCGGACGGCCTCCTCGACGTGCTCACGCACGAATACGACGCGCTCATCGTCCCCAGGCGCGACGCGGGCGCGCTCGCGAAGGGGATCGTGCGGTTGATCGACAGTCCGGAAGACCGCGCGCGCCTCTCCGTGCACGCGCGCGTCACCGGCGCGAAGTACGACATCGCCGCGTTCGTCCGGAAGATGGAGCGGCTCTACGATCTGCTGCACGAAGTCTCGCGGAAGACGAACCGGCAGGGTGTGCTGCACGCCGACCTCTCGTTCCTCTCGGGCGGGGGCGCATGACGCTGAGGCCGGGCCTGGTTCTCGCCGGCATCTTCCTCTGCATCTATGGAACGCTCGCGCTGGCGGTCGATTTCCCGCGCGCCGCATACAGCTTCCACAGCGACGAGGCGACGTATTACATGATGGGGCAGAGCCTCGTGCACGATCGCGACCTCTCGTATCGCCGTGAAGACCTCGTGCGAGTCTGGAAGGAATTTCCTGGCGGACCGGCGGGGCTTTTCCTGAAGCACGGCCAGACGCTTTCCGGCAAACCCGATCACGATCAGCGCCGGTACTTCTACGGCAAGTCGTTCATCTATCCGCTGTTCGCTGCGCCATTCATCGCCATCTTCGGCACGAAAGGATTCCTCGTCCTTCACGCGCTGCTGCTCGCGCTCGTGCTGCTGTGCGGCTACCTGTTCCTGCACGCCAGGTCGGGACCGTGGCCGTCGGCGCTCCTGTCCGCGAGCTTCGTCATGGCGTCGGTCGTGCCCGTCTACTTTGTCTGGATCATGCCGGAGCTGTTCAACTTCTCGCTGGCGTTCCTGGCGTACTTCTGCTGGCTCTATAAAGAAGTGGCACGGCCGGAGCTGTCGGCGCGGGGCACCGCGTGGCTGTTCACGCCGCGCAGCGATCTCGTGATGGCGGTGTTGCTGGGGATCGCAACGTTTTCCAAGCCGACGAACGCGCTCTTGTTCGTCGCGCCGCTGGCGTGGGGAGTCTTCAAGCTGAAGTTCTTCCGCCTGAAGGGGGAAGCTTCACAGTCAGACGAGGCGGAAGCCACACAGTCGGGTAGCGTGGCTTCCGGCTTTAGCCGGAAGGACTTGTTCAGGCGGAAGATCCTCCTTCCCGTTGTTGCCTTTGCAGCGGTCGCGGGCGGGCTCTTCGCGATCAACATGGCCATCTCCGGCGACTGGAATTATCAGGGTGGCGGGGATCGGAAGTCCTACTACTACGAGTTCCCGTTCCAGACGGAAGGGACGACGAACCAGCTCGGCGTCTCGAAGTCGCGCGAGAGCGCGATGACACACATCATCTTCAATCCGCGGACGTTCACGTCGAACCTCCTGCACAACCTGGAGTACTTCTTCATCGGCCGATATGCCGGCATGCTCGGGTACTACTTCCCGGGTCTCTTCGCGATGCTGGCGTTGCTCGCGGCGCCTCGCAAGCGAGCGGCGTGGCAGTGGCTCGTGCTGGCCGCGGCGCTCGTCCAGGGGCTCATCTTCGTCGTTGCTACGCCGTACACGTGGAGTGGCGGAGGTGTCGGCAATCGTTATTTCGCGGGCGGCTATGGCGTGATGCTGTTCCTCTTGCCGCCGATCGAGTCGATCGCAGCCGCGTTCGTTCCGTGGGCGATCGGGGGTTTATTTGTCGCGCCGATGGTCCTCAATCCGTTCCTTGCGTCGTTCCGCCCGAACGAAAACGCGAAAGGGGGACCGCTGCGGCTTCTGCCGGTCGAGCTGACACTGCTCAACGACCTTCCGGTGTTCACCGAAGGCGAGAGCCGCGCCCGCGTGTGGATGGGCGATACGGGCCAGGGAGATCCCGGGTTCCTCGTCTCGTTCCTCGACGACAACGCGTACGGCCGGGAAGAAGACCGCAGTTTCTGGACGCGCGGCGATTCGCGCGCCGAGCTCGTGTTCAAGGCGGACAAGTCCATTCGAAAAGCGGTCTTCACGATCGCCGCCGGCCCTCAGCCCGTCGACGTCACTCTTCGGCTTGGCTCCAAGCGATACGACGTCCACGTCGATGCCGCGAGCACGCAGCAAATCATCGCGTCCATGCCGCAGGGTCTGATCTACGAGAAGGAAGTGGAAGGCGTCCATCTCTGGCTCGTGTCCATCACGACGAAGGGTGGCTTCACCCCGATCTTCTACGACGAGAAGGCGAGCGACGCGCGCTACCTCGGTGCGCGCATCAAGCCGATGCTCGAAACCCGCCCGCAATGAGGATTGCCGTTGTGACGTCCAGCCCCCGAATGGTTGAGGGGGGACATATGGTCATCGCGCGCGAGCTCACTCGCGCGCTGCAGGATGCCGGGCACGACGCCAGCATCGTGGTCACGCCGGACAAAGGCTTTGGCCGGCAGGCGTCTGCCTACGTCGCGACATGGCGCACCGACGTATCGGAGATCGATAGCATGCCTGTCGATCGTGTCATCAGCCTGAGGTATCCGAGTTACGCCGTCCGTCATCCGCAGCACGTGTGCTGGCTGAATCACACGATGCGCGAGTACTACGATCTCTGGCCGCAGTTCAGCGAGACGTTGAGTCCGCGCGGACTCCTCAAGGAACGAGTCAGGCGGAACCTGATCCACGCTGCCGATCGTTACCTGCTCACGCACAACGTCACGCGGCTGTTCGTCCAATCGCGAACGATCCAGGCGCGGCTCGCGATGTGGCCGTCGCTTCGTTCGACGGTTCTCTATCCCCCGGCGCCTCACCGGCCGTATCGCGCAGAGGCTTACGGGCCATCGTTCCTCTTCATCTCGAGACTGAATCGATTGAAACGCGCCGATCTCCTCATTCGTGCGCTGGCAACGCCGGACGGAGCCGGTATTCCCGTGCTCATCGCAGGGGAGGGGGAGGAGCGCCCCGCGCTCGAGCGCCTGGCTTCGCACCTCGGCGTTGCGGACCGCGTGACCTTTGCGGGACGGCTCACCGACGAGCAGATGCTCGATCATCTCGCGCGCTGCCGCGCGGTCGTCTTTCCGCCGTTCCAGGAGGACTACGGCTTCGTCACCGTCGAGGCGTTTGCGTCTCGCCGTGCGGTCGTAACGTGCAGCGATTCAGGAGGCCCGGCGGAGCTCGTCAAAGGCGGCGTGAATGGTTTTGTGTGCGAGCCGACGCCTGCATCGATGGCGCGCGCGTTGCGCACGCTCGCCGATGACCGCGCGCTCGTGCAACGCTTCGGAAGCGCGGCCTACGCGGCCGGCGCCCGGCTGAACTGGCCGGAGACCGTCGCAAAGCTCGTAGAATAGCGGCATGGCGTACGCATCCGATCTCGAGACACGGATCGCAAAGAAGGTCACGAAAGCGATCACCGATCACAATTTGATCGAACATGGCGATCGGATCATGGTCGGACTGTCCGGCGGCAAGGACAGCTGGGCGTTGATCCAAATCCTCGACGTCCTGCAGAAGCGCGCGCCGATCGATTTCTCCATCGTCGCCGTCAACATCGACTCGGGTTACGAGGGTTACGAGCACCACAAGCTCACCGACACGTGTGCCGCGCGCGGGTGGGAGCTCCACGTGGAGCACACGACGATCGGCGAAACGATCGAGGACATCCTGGACCAGAGCGACACACCGTGCTCGCTCTGTGCGCGGCTGCGTCGCGGCGCGCTTTATCGCCTCGCCACCAAGGTCGGCGCGACGAAGATCGCGCTCGGCCATCACGCGGACGACTTCATCGAGACGCTGTTGCTGAATATCTTCTTCCAGGGCTCGATCAAGGCGATGCCTGCGCGTCTTGTGTCCGATAACGGTCAGCACGTCGTGATCCGGCCGCTGGCCTATATCCTCGAATCCGAAGCGCGCGCGTACGCGAAGGAATCGAACCTGCCGATCATCGGCTGCTGCTGCCCGGCCTGCGGCGATCTCAGCCTGCAGCGTCAGCGCATGAAGCGCCTCGTCGCGCAGCTCGAAGTCGAACACCCCGAGATCAAGAATTCGATCCTGCGCGCCCTCGGCAACGTAAATACCCGGCATCTGCTCGTCCGCCGGGGGCCAGGTCTGCAAAACGGAACTCACGCGGTGCCAGGTCTCGAGTTTCCGCTGCAATTGACCCCAAAATGACCTGGCACCCCGCAAGGGACGTTTTGCAGACCTGACCCCAGGAGGTTACATGAGATTTGGTTGGACGGCGTTGGCGTGCGTTCTTGCCGCCGCGCCCGTAGCGGCGCAGCAGCGGCCGCTCGTGACGGAAGATCCGGAAGTCATCGGGGCAGGGCTCGTGCTGGTCGAGGGAGGCTTTGACTACAGCCGCGACATCCTGTTTCCCGTGTCGGGCCTGCAGGGCAATCTGCTGCGCGCGCCGACGCTCGGAGTGAGCATCGGAATCAGCTCGATCGCCGAGCTCCAGATTGACGGCGGCCTGTATAACAGGCTGTCGATCACGCACACGGGCGTCGGTCCTGCGCCGCTCTCAGGGCAGCTGAATTTCACCGGGACGACGACGCACGCGGTTGAGGACATCGTCGTGGCGACGAAGATCCGCATCGCCGGGGAGACGCCGAGCCGTCCCGCCTTCGGCATCCGCTTCGCGACCAAGCTGCCGAACGCGAGCAACGAGAGCGGACTCGGGCTCGACACCACGGACTTTCACGTCCAGGCACTGGTCGGAAAGACCGTGCAGTCGATCCGCGTCGTCGGCAACGTCGGACTCGGCATACTCGGGGATCCCACGCGCGGCGACAACCAGAATGACGTGCTGCTGTACGGCGTCTCGGTCGCGCGCGCCGTGCGTGAAGGAATGGAAGTCGTCGGTGAACTGAACGGACGCGCGAACACGCGCGGCGGGACGCCGCCAGTCGGAACCGACAGCCGCGCGACGATGCGCGTCGGCGGACGTCTCACGCGCGGAACGGTTCGCCTCGACGCCGGCCTGCTCCTCGGTGTCACGTCGCGTGACCCGGACTTCGGCTTCACTGCGGGCGCCACCTGGGTGTTCAAGGGATTCACGGTTCAGTAACCAGTCACCAGTCACCAGTCACCAGTCACCAGTCACCAGTTTCCGGTCGCCAGTTTCCAGTAGGCAACTGGCAACCGGCAACTGGCAACTGGAAACTGGCGACTGGCGACTGGAAACTGGTTACTGGCGACTGGCTACTGGAAACTGGTTACTGGATCTGCGTTATAGTTCCGCGCCATGAACACGTTTGCATGGCGCAAGCTCTCCGTGGCGCTGCTGTCTGTCGCGGCACTTTCAGTTGTGGCCTCGGCGCAGCGCGGCGGCGGACCCGCGGGTCCGCAGCAGTCGACGACGCCCGAGCCCCTCAAATTCCGTTACATGGGTCCCGCGCCGGCTGGCCGCATCGCCAGCGTCGCCGGCGTCCCCGGCGATCCGAACACGTACTATCTCGGCTCGGCATCGGGCGGCGTGTGGAAATCCACCGACGGCGGCCAGGTCTTTGTTCCCATCTTCGACGACCAGCCGGTCGCCGCGATTGGCACCATTGCCGTGGCTGCCAGCGATCCGAACATCGTCTGGGTCGGCACGGGCGAGTCGTGGGTGATCCGCTACAGCGACGTGATGGGCGACGGCGTATACGTCTCCAAGGACGCGGGCAAGACCTGGAAGAACATGGGCCTGAAGGAGACGGGACGCATCTCGCGCGTCATCATCCATCCGCAGGATCCGAACATCGTGTACGTCTGCGCCACTGGACGCCTGACCGGCCCGCAGGAAGAGCGCGGTGTGTGGAAGACGACGGACGGCGGCGCGAACTGGAATCGCGTGCTGTTCGTCGACGGGAACACGGGCTGCTCGGGTCTGTCGATGGACGCAAAGGATCCGAACATCCTCCTCGCCGGCACCTGGCAGGCGGAGCAGCACACGTGGGTCGAGCGCAGCGGCGGACCCGGAAGCGGCGTCTACCTGACGAAGGATGGCGGCGCCAAGTGGACGAAGCTCACCGCCGGACTCCCGAAACCTCCCGTCGGCAAGATCGACGTGCAGATCGCGCCGTCGAACAGCAGCAGGATGTACGCGCTTATCCAGACGCCAGATCAGGGCTCGGTATGGCGCTCGGACGACGCGGGCGCAACGTGGAAGGTCGTCAGCTGGGATCGATCGCTGATCGGCCGCGCCGGCTACTACATCCGCATGCTCGTCAATCCGCAGAATGCCGACGACATCTTCATCATGTCGAGCAGCATGCACCGCTCGCAGGACGGAGGAAAAACGTTCAGCGGCAACGGCGGGACGTTCGCGTTCACGCAGGGACAGGCGAGCTGCGGCGACTGTCACGACATCTGGATCGATCCGAAAGATCCCGTTCGCTACGCACTCGTGGATGACGGCGGCGGCTCGATCAACACACGCAACGGCATCGTGAACATCCGCATCCCGAACGGACAGATGTACCACGTACACGTCGATACCCGCGTGCCGTACTGGATCTACAGCAACCGGCAGGACGACGGCA
>DASPXV010000252.1:0-13984 GCA_035637115.1 Vicinamibacterales bacterium | reverse complement strand
CCGGCAACGTGGTTCGTTCCGCCCTTCGTGATCACGCTGACCATCGCGCCGGAATTGCGTCCGTACTCGGCAGACGGATTGTTCGCGATGACCTGGAACTCCTGCACAGCCTCGACGTTCGGAACGAGCACCATCGTGCCGCCCCACGGGCCGTTATTGACGCTCGCGCCGTCGATCGAAGCGTTGTTGCCGGTTTCACGGACGCCGTTCGCGGTCAGGCCGAGTCCCTGCTCGGGCACGAAGATGTCTGCACTGCTGGGAATGCCGTTGATGCCGGGCTGCAGCGCCGCGAGCGAGAGGACGTTGCGGCCAACGAGCGGCAGGTCCACGATCTTCTTCTGCTCGACGACCGAGGAGAGCTCCGCTTTTTCGGTTTGAATGTCAGGCGCGACGGCGCGGACCTGCACGGTCTCCTCGACGCTGCCGGCGTTCAGCGTGAAGTTCACGCCGAGCGTCGCGCCGACCGAGAGGCGTACGTCGGTTTGCGTCGCGGTTCGGAAGCCGTGGAGCTCGGCCTGCACCTTGTAGGCGCCAGGATCGAGGCTGGTGACGCGATAGATACCGGCCTCATTGGAGAGCGCGGTGCGGGCGATGCCCGTGTCGAGGTTGGTCACCGTGACGGTGACGCCTGGCAGCACGGCGTGCGTTTCATCGGTGACGGTGCCCTGAATGGCGCCGAGCTGTTGTTGCGCGAACGCGAGCGGGGCTGACAGCACGATCGCGAGGATTGCGACGGCGGCGAGACGAAGATGTTGCATCACGCGACTCCTCCCAGAGACGGGCCGGTGCGCTGGCCGCGGTTTGTAATCGTTTACAACGCCCGGCGCCGGGGATGATAGCGTTTACATTCATGCGAAGCAAGCACGTCCTGACCAGCGCCGTGGTGGTGGCCGCGGCCGTCGTCACGCTCGGAGCCCAGCCGCCGCAGAACCAGCCGACGGTCCCGCGGCCGTTCACTGGACCCGCGCGCATCAAGATCGACCTCGATCGCACGATCGGCCAGGTCGACCCGCTGCTGTTCGGCAACTTCGCCGAGCACCTCGGGCGCATGATCTACGGCGGCATCTACGACGAGAAGAGCTCGTTGTCGGATCAGCACGGCTTCAGGAAAGACGTCATGCACGCCGTGAAGGGGCTCGACGTCTCGATCCTGCGCTGGCCCGGCGGGAACTTCGCCTCCGGCTACAACTGGAAGGACGGCATCGGACCGAAAGACGCGCGCCCGGCGCGTCCGGAGCTGGCGTGGAACGACGTGGAATCGAACCGCTTCGGGACCGACGAGTTCCTTCGCTACGCCGAGACGATCAAGACCGAGCCGTACATCTGCGTCAATCTCGGCCTCGGCAGCATCAGCGACGCGCGCGATTGGGTCGAGTACACCAACAGCGCGAAGCACACGTACTGGGCGGATCAGCGCCGGAAGAACGGGCGCGAGCAGCCCTACAACGTCAAATACTGGGCGCTCGGCAACGAGATCGACGGGCCGTGGCAGCTCGGACACAAGAACGCCGAGGAGTATTCGAAGTTCGCGCTCGAAGCGGCCAAGGCCATGCGCGGGATCGATCCGGCGATCAAGCTCGTGGCGAGCGGGTCGAGCAACTACGGCGCGGACTGGCTGCTGTGGAATCGCACCGTACTCCAGACGCTGCGGAACACCGTCGATTACATCGCGCTGCACACCTACATCAACAATCGCGCGAATGATTTCGAGGCGTACCTTGGCGGCTGGCCGATGACCATCCAGCGCTACATCGACACCACGCGCGGAATGATCAAGGAAGTGCAGACCGGCCCGAATCCGCGGCCGATCTACATCGCCTACGACGAATGGAACGTGTGGTACCGCACGGGCAACCGCGAAAAGCTCGAGGAGATCTACAACTTCGAGGACGCCCTCGCGATGGGAATGTTTTTGAACACGTTCTTTCGCAACGCCGACGTCGTGAAGATGGCCAACCTGGCGCAGCTGGTGAACGTCATCGCGCCGATCATGACCAATGATAAAGGGCTCTTTCTGCAGCCGATCTACTTCCCGCTGGCGGAGTACGGCCGGCAGCGCGGCAACATGGCGCTGGATGTCTGGGTCTCGTCCCCCGCCTACAAGATCCCGCAGCGGTCGCAGGAGGCACCGTACCTGGATGTGTCCGCGACGTACAATGCCGCAGCGCGCGAAGTCGTGCTGAACGTGCTCAATCGCAGCAAGGACAAGGACATCACCGCGTCGATCGAGAACCAGTCGGGCACCTGGGCCTCAGGCCCGGTCGCCGTGTGGCAGATGAACCATCCGGACTTGAAAGCGACGCACACGTTCGGGGACGACCGCAAGGTGCGCCCGACGAATTCGACCGCTGCGCTCGCGGGCGGGCAGTACACCTTCCCCGCGCATTCGCTGACGATTCTCAGGCTCAAGTTGTCGTAGGAGGATAGAAATGGATCGTTTCACCGCCGATCAACTCGCGTTTGCCGCCTCGAAGCGGGGCTACATGGGGCGCGACGAGTCGATCGAGTTCATGAAGAGCATGAACATCAGGCACAGCGTCGGCCACTGGTCCGCCGGCGACTTCTGCGACCGCTTCGCGCCGCCGGGATACCACTCGGACGATCCGGGATTCAAGACCGACTTCGAAGCGCAGTGCCGCCGCACCAAGGCCGCCGGCGTCGACGCGATCGAGATCCACCAGAGCGTCTTCGAGAAATCGATGAACGGCGACCTGGACCCGCGGGCGATCGAGCGTGCGCAGAACGGCTTTCTGAAGGATCTCGGCATGTCGGTCACGACGTGCAACATCAACATCTGGACGAATCCGAAGTTCAAACTGGGCGGCCCCTGCAATCCGGATCCGGCGTTGCGGCGCGCCGCGCTCGACGAGATCATCAAGGGACTCGAGATCTGCAAGATCATGAAAATCCCGGTGCTCAGCGTATGGCCGGGCTCCGATGGCGCCGATTACCATTTCCAGATCGATTACAAGGAATCGCTCCAGTGGTTCACCGATGCGCTCGTCGTGGTGAACAAGGAGGCGCTCAAGCACGGCGTGCGGGTCGGCATCGAGCCGAAACCGTACGAGCCGCGCGAGCTGTTCATGATCGTGCCCACTGCGGCAGCCGCGATTCTCGTCGCGCAGAAGGTCAATCAGATCTGCGGCGGCAATAACTGCGGCCTCACGATCGATTACGGCCACCAGAAAATGGAAGCGACGACGGCATCCACCGCCTGCGACCTGGCGGACTGGGCCGGGGTGCCGGTCCACAAGTTCGACATCAACGACGCGCGCCAGGGGCGCAACGACCAGGACCTCATGTTCGGGACGATCTCGATCCCCGAATCGGTCGAATACCTCTACACGACATTCGTGCGGAACTACCAGGGCTGGTACAGCCAGGACCAGTTCACGTACCGCGAAGATCCGACGCGCGCGATCGAGCGAAGCATGATCAATTTTGCGAACCTCGCGCTGAAGGCCGTCCGCATCTACGCCCTCCAGCCGCAGCTGGACAAGGCGCGCCGGGCCGGCACCGGCCCAGACGTCCTCGACGTCGTGTCGCCTGTCCTCGTGGGGTAACGTGGCCTTCACGATTGGGATCGACTTCGGCACGAACTCGGTTCGTGCCGTCGTCGTCGACACGGCGGACGGACGCACGGTCGGCACGCGTGTCTTCGATTATCCGAGCGGCGATCACGGCGTGCTGCTCGACGCGAAGCACCCGCATCTGGCGCGCCAGAATCCCGCCGACTACATCGACGGGCTGCGCGTGGCCGTTGGCGGTGCGCTGAGGGAGGCTGACGCGGACCCCGAGTTCGCGCGGGATCGCGTGATTGCGGTTGGCGTCGATACGACAGGATCGACGCCGCTGCCCGTGGACGCGCACGCGAGACCGCTCGCGGTGAACCCGAAGTGGCAGAACAATCTCGCGGCGTACGCGTGGCTGTGGAAGGATCACACGTCCGCCGCGGAGGCCGCCGCGATCACCGACATGGCGAGAAGGCACGCGCCCGAGCTGCTCGCGCCCATCGGTGGCACCTATTCGTCGGAGTGGTGGTGGTCGAAGATCTGGCACTGCCTCAAGACCGCGCCTGACGTGTTCGACGCTGCGGCCACGTGGGTCGAGCTGGCGGATTTCGTCCCCGCAGTGCTGGGAGGCGTGGACGACGCCACGAAGATCTCGCGCTGCGTCTGCGCCGCGGGTCACAAGGCGATGTACTCGAAGGTGTGGGGCGGCCTCCCGCCGAAAACATTTCTCGCGCGTCTCGATCCGAAGCTCGCAGAGCTGCGCGACCGCCTGTATGACGAGGCGTACCCGCCGGGACGTCCTGCCGCCCACCTGAGCGAGGCGTGGGCGCGCAAGTTCGGGCTCCGCGCCGCGATTCCCATCGCGATGGGGGGCTTCGACGCGCACTATGGCGCCGTCGGCTCCGGCGTCCGCACCGGCACGCTGGTGAAGATCATCGGCACCTCCACGTGCGACTGCGCGATCGCTCCTGTCGCCGACAAGATCCCGGACGTGCCCGGTATCTGCGGAATCGTGGACGGATCCATCATGCCCGGATACTTCGGCATCGAGGCAGGGCAGTCGGCTGTCGGCGATTTGCTGAAATGGTGGGTTGAGGGCATCTGCGCCCCCTCGACGCAGCTCGGGGCAGGCGGGGCGGAGGAGCTGCATGCGCAGCTGTCCGCCGAGGCGACGAAGCTGTCCCCAGGGGAGTCGGGGCTTCTCGCGCTTGACTGGAACAACGGCAACCGGACGATCCTGGTGGACACGCGGCTGACGGGATTGATTCTGGGCCAGACGCTGCACACGACGCGCGCCGAGATCTACCGCGCGCTGATCGAAGCCACCGCCTACGGCGCCCGCGCGATTGTCGAGCGCATGCGCGAATATGGCGTCGCGATCGATCGCGTCGTCTGCTGTGGCGGCATCGCCGAGAAGAACGATCTCTTCATGCAGATCTACGCGGACGTACTCGGCCAGCCCATGCTGATCGCGGGCTCACCGCAAACGCCGGCGCTGGGAGCGGCGGTCGCGGCGGCGGTGACGGCAGGCGCTGAGGCAGGCGGGTACGGATCGTGGACCGAGGCACAGGACAGGATGACGACGCTGAAGGACAAGCGCTTCGAGCCGCGGCCCGAAGCGCAACATGTCTACGGGCAGGTGTACGGGATGTATCGCGAGCTGCACGACGCGTTCGGCGGCGTCAGGGGCGCGAAGCCGGATTTCGCGTCGTTGATGAAGCGGCTCCTCGACATCAAGCAGATGGCGGCGCATGGACGCGCGTAATCTGCGCGAGAGCGCATACCAAGCCAACCGGCGTCTCGCCGGTACCGGTCTGGTGCTCGGCACCTTCGGCAACGTCTCTGCCGTCGATCGAAAGGCGGGCATCCTCGCGATCAAGCCGAGCGGAGTGCCGTACGAGGCATTGACACCGGATCAAATGGTCCTCGTCTCGCTCGAAAGCGGACATATTGTCGATAGCGCGTTACGCCCGTCTTCCGACACGCCGACCCACCTGGAGTTGTACCGGGCCTTCCCATCGATCGGCGGGATCGTCCACACGCACTCGGAGTACGCGACGGTCTTCGCGCAGGCGCGCCAGCCAATCCGGTGCATGGGAACCACGCACGCCGACTACTTTCGCGGAGATGTCCCGGTGACACGGCCGATGACGCAAGCGGAAGTGGAGCGGGAATACGAGAAGAACACAGGTCTCGTGATCGTCGAGACCTTTCGCAGCGGAATCTCGCCCGACGAAACGCCAGCCGTCCTCGTGGCGAATCACGGGCCTTTCACCTGGGGTGCGGATGCGTTCAAAGCGATCGAGCACGCGGAAGTGCTCGAGTACGTCGCGCGCGTCGAATGGCGCGTGCGGGCGCTGAATCCGGACGCGCCGCGTCCCGACGCCTGCCTCGTCGACAAACACCATCTGCGCAAGCACGGTCCTGGCGCGTACTACGGTCAACGCGATGAGCCATAGAGCAGTGTTGTGGGACCTCGATGGAACGCTCGTAGACTCCGAAGAGTTCCACTGGTTGTCCTGGCGGGACACGATTCGCGAAGAGGGAATCGACCTCTCATACGACCAGTTCCTTGGGAGTTTCGGACAGCGCAACGATCGCATCCTGACCACCTGGCTCGGCGAGGGTATCGATCGAGCACGCATGGAGAAGATCGGCGACACCAAGGAGGCCGAATATCGCCGCCTGGCTGAGACCCGCGGCCTGAAGCCGCTGCCCGGCGCGCGCGAGTGGCTTGCGGCATTGCGCAACGCCGGCTGGAAGCAAGCGATCGCATCTTCCGCGCCGCGGCTGAACGTCCAGACGATGCTGCGGGTGCTGGACCTGGAGCAATACCTGGACGCGATCGTCTCGGCCGAGGACGTCACGATCGGCAAACCCGATCCTCGGGTGTTTCTGACCGCCGCCGCGAAGCTCGGCGTACCTCCGTCACGCTGCGTCGTCGTCGAGGACGCCGCCGCGGGAGTCGAAGGCGCGCGGCGTGGCGGGATGAAAAGTATCGGGGTGACGAAGAACGGAACGTTGGACGCCGACCTGTTCGTGAGATCGTTGTCGGACTTGCCGCCGGACGCGTTTGAGCGCTTGCTGACTTCCGGCTAACCAGCCTCCGCCAAGGCTACGGCGGTCCGCCCAAGCGCTTCGCGCGAAGGCGGAAGCCGGAAGCTACAGATTGTTTCCTGTAGCTTCCGCAGAATCCTGTAGCTTCCGCCTTTAGGCGGAAGTCACGCGCGCTTCGGCTTGCCGGTCGATTGCCTGACTACGAGCTTCGTCGGCACCTGGTAGACGTCTCCCTCCAGCCGGTCTCCGCCGATCAGGCGGAAGAGCGCGTCGAACGCCATCGATCCGACGTCCCCGGCCGACATGCGCACTGATGTGAGTGGCGGGTTCGTGTAGCTGGCGAGCGGGATATCGTCGAAACCCACGATGGAAATGTCGTCTGGCACGCGCAGGCCGGCTGCGTCAATCGCATGCAGCGCACCGATCGCGGTCCAGTCGTTCGAGCAGGCGACCGCGGTCGGAGGTTTTCCCGCGCGGAGGAGCGCGGCCATTGCCTGCTGCCCCCCCTCGGCGGTGTGCGTGCCTTCGCGAATCAGTTTTGGATCCCCTTTGATGCCGTGCGCGCGCAGGCCGTCGAGAAACGCCTGCCGGCGCGTGCGGGCCGAGTGGAGATCGAGCGGTCCCGTAATGAACGCGATGCGCTTGTGCCCGAGATCGACGACATGATCCACCGCCTGCCGGATGCCGTTGGCATAATCGATCAGCACGTGGCTCATGCGGGCACCGACGCGGCCGACGTCCATGAAGACCAGCGGCACGCCACGGCGCGCGAGCTCCTTGATCAACCCGAGATCCATCTCGGACGTCATGATCGCGACGCCGTCCACCTTCCGCTCGAGCATCCGCCGCACGCAGCCCGTCATTCGCAGCGTCTGGTAATCGGTGCTCGTGAGAATCACATCGTACTGATGCTGCGTCGCGAGGGACTCGAAGCTGTGAATCAGCTCCGGGAAAAATGGATTGGTAATGTCGGAGACGATCAGTCCGAGCAGGCGGCTCCGCCCGGATACGAGCGCGCGCGCGTGGCTGTTCGGGTAGTAATTGAGCGCCGTTGCGGCACGCCAGACCTTGCGCGCGGTCTCCGGGCGGACCGCGCCGCTCTGGTTGAGGGTACGCGAAACGGTCGCCGTCGAGACGTTCGCGCGACGCGCAATCTCGCCAATGTTCAGCTGCCGCTCTCCATCTTCTTCCACTTCGCCACGTAGTCGTCGAGGTTCTCCGGCGTGACCAGGTCGACGCCAGAATCGATGATCGGTGACGGTGGCATCTTGCCATGTTTGATGTCGTACAGGAGCTTGACCGGCTCGCTGCCCCAGCCGAAATATTTCTGCCCGAGGAGCACCGCCACCTTCCCGTCCCGCATCAGATCGAGCGCAGGCTGGATCGTATCGAACGAGATCAGCTTCGTCTTCGCCGGATCGATGGCGGCGGTCGCGTTGCGCGTGAAGACAGGCCATCCTCCCGTTGAAAGCCACGCGGCGAGGTCGGGATAGCGGTTCGTACCCGTGGCAATCAGCTCCGCGCAGCGGACTGTGTCTTCCTTGATGTCGAACACTTCCACGATCTGGATGCCGGGCGCTTTCGCGAGCGCCTCCTTCATGCCATCGAGGCGGCGCTGCAGGTTGGTCGCGCCGACGCTGGTGATGATCGCGACCTTGCCTTTGCCGTTCAGCAGGCGTACGGCTTGCTCGCCGAGGATCCGTCCGCCGGCGAAGTCGTCGACGCCATAAAAGGCGATGCGCTTCGACTTCGGCGCGTCGGAGTCCCACGTGACTACCGGGATGCCCTGGTCGATCGCCTTGTTGATCGTCTCGGTCAGGAAATCACCGTTGAGCGTCGAGATCGCGATGCCGTCGACCCTTTGGGTGATCGCGGACTCGAGGATTTCCTTCTGCTTCAACTGGTCGGCCGTCGTTGGCCCGTTCCACAGAATGTCGACGTTGCCATACTCCTTCGCCTGGCGTTCCGCGCCGATCTTCGCGTAGTTGAAGACGGGCAGATCGATCGCCTTCGGGATCACCATGAACCGCAGCCGCTGCCCCTGGGCGGTCGACTGCGGCGCTTTTGAGCCGCTGCAGCCCGACAGTCCGAAGATGGCGGCGATCGCCAGGAGAAACACCTTACGCATCATCAGCCCCTCTTTTTCAACAGTAACTGATCCACCACGACGATCACGATCACGACCAGCCCGACGATCAGCCTATCGTAATAAGTCGCGCCCGGAATCTGCGGCAATGCGTTGCGCAGCACTCCGAAGATCAGCGTGCCGAGCACGGCGCCGATCACCGATCCCCGGCCTCCGGCAAGGCTCGCGCCGCCGACGACGGATGACGCAATGATATCGAGCTCGTAGCCGGTTGCGAGATCCGCTTTTCCCTGACCCTGCACCAGCACGAGGACGACGCCCGAAACCGCGGCGAGCACACCCGAGATCACGTACACGGACGTCTTCACCCGATTGACGGCGATCCCCGAGAACAGCGCGGCCGTCTCATTGCCGCCGACGGAAAACACCGCTCGCCCCCACTGGAATGTGGTCATGAACACTTGGAAGACGAGCGCGAGGACGATCATGATGATCGGCGCCACCCAGTCCGCCGGCAGGCCCAGTGGACGCCAGCCGCCAACCAGGTGACTGGAGACGTCGAAATACTGCCCCTCGGTGATGATGAACGCCATTCCGCGGGTGATGCCCATCACCCCGAGAGTGGCGATGAACGGGGGAAGACGCACGAGCACGACAAGCGCGGCAGTCAGCAGGCCGGACGCGAGGCCGACCAGCACGCCGGCGGTCATCGCGGCCCCGAGCGGCCAGCCGCGAATGACGAATAACTGCGAGCCCACGACGCCGGCGAGCGCCATCACCGCGCCGGGAGAGAGATCGATCCCGCCGGAAATGATCACGATCGCGGCGCCGACCGCGGCGATGCCGTAGATCGCCGAGTACTTCAGGATCAGCAGCCCGTTTGGGGCATTCAGGAACGGATGCGATCGATTGCCGTCGGGCCAGAGCCACCAGGTGAAGAACAGCACCTCGAGCACCAGGATGACCACCGTGCTGAACTCGCGAATGTGCCAGGGCTTTTTCACGCCGCCCCTTCGTGAGTCGCGAGGTGCATCACCGCTTCTTCCGTCGCTGTCGCCGCCGCGATCTGTCCCTGGATCCGTCCTTCACGCATGACGATGATCCGATCGCACAGCGCGAGAACTTCGGGGAGATCGCTCGACGCGACGAGGCACCCGGCGCCGCGCGACGCTTCACGGCGGATGATCTCGTGGATCTCGAACTTCGCGCCGACGTCGACCCCCTTGGTTGGTTCGTCGAGGAGCAGCACTTTCGGCGTGGTCGCGAGCCATTTCGCGACGACGATCTTCTGCTGGTTGCCGCCGCTCAGCGAATCGGGTGGAACTTCGACGCCCGCCGCCTTGATTCGCCATCTCTCGATGAGCGACTGGGCTTCGCGACGCTCGCGCGCCGATTTCACCAGCACGTCCCCCTTCACCGTCCGGTCCGGCAGGACGAGGTTGTGACGGATGTTCAGATTGAAGAGCAATCCCTGTCGCTGGCGTTCTTCGGGCACCAGCGCGATCCCGGCGCGCGCGGCGGCTCGCGGGGACGAGGGCTCGATCGGCTGGCCGTGCACGCGCACGGCTCCCGCCTCGCGGCGGTAGATACCGAAGATCGTTTCGAGCAACTCCGACCGCCCGGATCCGATCAGTCCGAACAGCCCGACGATCTCGCCAGCGTTGACCGTCAATGAGACGTTCTGAAAGCACGGACGGCGGCCGAGTCCATCCACCGCAAGCGCAGGCGGGCGTCCGGTGACGTTCATGCTCTCGAGCGCCGCACGCGGCGGGAGATCCCGCCCGACCATGGCGCGGACGATGTGCTGCGGCGTAACGGCTTGCCGCTCCGATGTTTCGACATAGGCGCCGTCGCGCAGCACGGTGATGCGATCGCACAAACGGAAGATTTCCGGCAGCCGGTGCGACACGTAGAGCATCGTGGTCCCACGCGCCTTCAGCCTGGCGAGCACCGAGAACAGGTGATCCGTCTCGGCGTCGGTGAGTGAGGTCGTCGGTTCGTCGAGGACGAGGATCTGGCAGTCGAACGCGAGCGCGCGCGCGACCTGCAGAAGCTGACGATACGCGACGGACAACGATTCCGCGGGCGCGTCAGGAGAGATCGGCAGGTGTAGTTCTTCCAGCAGTACCCGCGTCCGTGCGCGCATCTGCTGGTGGAGCAGCCGTCCGCCGCGCGTGAGCTCTCGGCCGGCGAAGATGTTGCCGGCGACCGTGAGATTCTCGAAGCACAGCATCTCCTGGTAGACCATGCCGATGCCGCGCTCGAGCGCGTCGCGCGGGCTGCCGAGGTGCAGGCGCTCCCCGCGCCAGTGGATCTCCCCGGCCTCGGGTTGCACGATGCCGGCGAGAATTTTCAGCAGCGTCGACTTGCCCGCGCCGTTTTCGCCGATCAGCCCGTGCGTTTCTCCTTCGGCGACGGAGAAACTGACGCCGCGCAGCGCCGCCACGGCGCCGAAGGACTTGCGGACGTCTATGAATTGCAGGCCCGTAGGCGGCGGAAGAGTCACGCGGGGCAGAATTCTATGTCATCGATGCCCCCGGAGGTAATCGTTTACAATGCTGCGCATGCTGAACCTTGCGCGTACTGCCGCGCTGCTGGCATGCAGCGTTCTGATCGGGAGCACCGTGACGAAGACGACCACGAAGGCGATGTTCCAGGGCAAGCCCATCGAGATGGCGACGCTGAAGAACACGCACGGCATGGAGGTGCAGGCGATCAGCTACGGCGCGATCATCACATCGCTGAAGGTTCCTGATCGAACGGGCAAGGTCGCTGACGTCGTGCTCGGTTTCGATCAGCCCAACGCGTACTTGGCTGATCCGCCGCCACCTTACTTCGGCGCCATCGTCGGGCGCTACGGAAACCGCATCGCCAGGGGGCAGTTCGCGATCGGCGGTAAGACGTACAAGCTCGCGACGAACAATGGTCCGAATCACCTGCACGGCGGCAATCGCGGCTTCGACAAGGTCCTCTGGGATATGTCGACGAAGCAGACCGCGCAGGGATCTTCCGTCGTCTTCATCCGGACGAGTCCAGACGGCGAGGAAGGCTATCCCGGCAACCTGCACGTGACCGTCACCTACACGCTCACCGAGAAGAACGAGCTGATCGTGGACTACCGTGCGACGACGGACAAGGCGACGCCGGTGAACCTCACCCAGCACAGTTACTTCAACATGGCGGGGGAGGGCTCGGGTGACATTCTCGGACAGCAGCTCACGATCAACGCGGATCGCTACACGCCGGTTGACGACACGTTGATTCCGACGGGGGAACTCGCGCCGGTGCAGGGGACCCCATTTGATTTCCGCCAGGCGACAGCGATCGGCGCGCGCATCAACGCGGACAACGCGCAGCTGAAAGCAGGCAAGGGATACGACCACAACTGGGTTCTCAACAGGAAGGGCGCCGGTCTCGAATTCGCGGCGCGCCTGGCCGATCCAAAGAGCGGACGCACGCTTGACATTTCGACGTCGGAGCCCGGGCTGCAGTTCTATTCCGGCAACTTCCTCGATGGAACGATCAAGGGGAAGGGAGGCCACGTCTACGCGCACCGCACCGGCCTGTGCCTGGAGACGCAGCATTATCCGGACTCGCCAAACCACAAGAACTTCCCCTCGACGATCCTGCAGCCGGGCAAGGTGTACACGTCGAAAACCGTGCTGACCTTCACGGCGAAATGAATCGACGCGCGGCGATCAAGACGCTGGCGGCCGCCGGAGCGGGGCTCGTGCTCCACATCGATAGCGACGCCGAAGGCCAGGAGCTTATCGTCGCCGGTCAACCTGTTGATCTCCGAATCGCATCCGTCTCGCCGCAGACCATTCGCGTGTCTGTCGTCGCTCGCGGTGCAGCCGATGCAACGCTGAATGCTGATGGAGCGCTCGTTTCTTTCGATGAGCAACGACGCGCACTCGCCGGCGGTCGTCCGGTAAGAGCAGGGGACCTGTCGATTTCCGTTTCCAACGCTCCACTGACCGTGACGATCGCAGACGTGTCAGGGAAGATCGCACAGCAGCTTTCCGTCACTGATTCGGGCGCTCTCGAGTTTCAGATCGACGACGCGCCCTTGCTCGGTTTCGGCGAGGGTGGGCCGCAGTTCGATCGTCGCGGCGCCGTTGACGCGATGCGCAACGGGCAGGGGGGCTACCAGTTGCGCACGCACGGCGGACGCGTGCCGATTCAGTGGCTGATCGGAACCGCGGGGTGGGGATTGTTCATCCATCAGCCCATGGGCGCGTTCGATTTGAAAGGATCCAGGGGGCGCATGACGGCGAGCGCGCCCTTGCCGATCGACTGTTTTGTCGTCGTCTCGAAGTCTCCCGCAGTGATCATGCGCGAGTTCGCGCGCCTCACAGGGCTGCCCGAGATGCCGCCGCTCTGGTCGTTCGGCTATCAGCAGTCTCATCGGACGTTGTCAGGACCCGCGGAAGTGATGTGGGTCGCGAAGACGATGCGGGAGAAGAATCTGCCGTGCGACGCGCTGATCTACCTGGGCACCGATTTCACGCCGTCAGGATGGAACACGCACAACGGCGAGTTCACGTGGAAGGCGGAAATCTTTCCGGAGCCGAAGAAGACGATCGACGAGCTGCACGCGCTGCATTACAAGGTGGTGCTGCATACCGTGATCGAGGGGCGGCACCTGACGGGCACCGTGAATGATGCCTGCGCGGCTCCGGAGCCGAGCGGACGCACGCCAGAAGGGCAGTGGCCGCCCGAGCGCAGCGTGGGATGCTACTGGCCGCATCACAAGGGCGTGTTCGATCTCGGCATCGACGGCTGGTGGCCGGATCAAGGGGACGGGCTCGATGGTCCTTCGCGGCTGAATCGCATCCGCATGTATTGGGAAGGCTCGCAATTGTGGCGGCCGACCGAACGTCCCTACGCGCTGCATCGAAATGGTTATGCGGGTATGGCGCGCTACGGCGCATTTCTCTGGTCGGGAGATGTCTATTCGACGTGGGAAACGCTGAAGACGCACGTCCCCGTCGCAGTGAACACCGGCTTGAGCGGCATTCCGTACTGGGGAACGGACATCGGCGGCTTCGTCC
Organism: Vicinamibacterales bacterium; assembly: GCA_035637115.1. Taxonomy (GTDB): domain Bacteria; phylum Acidobacteriota; class Vicinamibacteria; order Vicinamibacterales; family 2-12-FULL-66-21; genus JAICSD01. The sequence goes on along the minus strand of DASPXV010000252.1, from coordinate 275 downwards.
CGACGCCGGAGTTTCTCGGCGATCTGTATGTGCGCTGGTTCCAGTTCGGCGCGTTCTGCCCGCTGTTCCGCGCGCACGGCCGCACCTGGCACCTGCGCCTGCCGTGGGGATGGAATCTCGGCGAGCTCGGGCCGGACGAGACCGCGACGTATTCGGGTGCGGGCCGTCCGCCTGAATCCGAGCTGCGCAACGCGCAGGTCGAGCCGATCTGCCGCAAATACATGGAGCTGCGCTATCGCCTGATGCCGAGATTCCATCCCCACGGCAGGCGCAGG
>DASPXV010000251.1:0-10756 GCA_035637115.1 Vicinamibacterales bacterium | reverse complement strand
GGCGCCCTGACGAAGATCGCCAAGCAGCTCGACGTTCCCGGGGCGAGCGGCATGCGCAAACAGGAGCTGATCTTCGAGATCCTGAAGGCGCGCGCCGAGAAGAGCGGTCTGATTTTCTCGGAAGGCGTGCTCGAAACGCTGCCCGACGGCTTCGGCTTCCTCCGGGCCCCCAACTACAACTACCTGCCGGGCCCCGACGACATCTACGTCTCCCCCTCACAGATTCGCAAGTTCGACCTGCAGACCGGCGACACGGTCAGCGGCCAGATCCGGCAGCCGAAAGAGGGAGAGCGTTACTTCGCGCTGATCAAGGTGGAAGCGGTCAACTTCGAGCCGCCCGATCGGATCCGCGATCGCGTGTTCTTCGAAAACCTGACGCCGCTCTATCCGCAGGAGCGCATCAGGCTCGAAGCCGCGTCCGACAACCTGTCGGCGCGCGTCATGGATCTGATGGTCCCGATCGGCAAGGGGCAGCGCGGCCTCATCGTCGCGCCGCCGCGCACGGGCAAGACGATGCTGCTGCAGAACATCGCCAACAGCATCACGACGAACCACCCCGAGGTCTATCTCATCGTCCTGCTGATCGACGAGCGGCCGGAAGAAGTCACCGACATGCAGCGCTCGGTCAAGGGTGAAGTGATCTCGTCGACATTCGACGAGCCCGCGCAGCGCCACGTGCAGGTCGCGGAGATGGTGATCGAGAAGGCGAAGCGCCTCGTCGAGCACAAGAAGGACGTCGTCATCCTGCTCGACTCGATAACCCGCCTCGCGCGCGCTTACAACACGATCGTGCCGGCGTCAGGCAAGGTGCTGTCTGGCGGCGTGGACAGCAACGCGCTGCAGCGCCCGAAGCGCTTCTTCGGCGCCGCGAGAAACATCGAAGAGGGAGGCTCGCTGACGATCGTCGCGACCGCGCTCATCGACACCGGCTCGCGCATGGACGAAGTCATCTTCGAAGAGTTCAAGGGCACCGGCAACCTGGAAATCCATCTCGATCGCAAGCTCGCGGATCGCCGCGTGTTCCCCGCGATCGACATCCAGAAGAGCGGGACGCGCAAGGAAGAGCTGCTCATCCCGAAGGAAGACCTCAATCGCGTGTGGGTCCTGCGCAAAGTGCTGACGCCGCTCTCGCCCGTCGAAGGCATGGAGCTGCTGCTCTCCAAGATGGGCAAGACGAAGAGCAACAGCGAATTCCTTGGATCAATGGCGAACGGCAAGTAGGCCGAGCCTGGTTAGCAGTTGTCGGCCGGGTCCTTCGGACCCGGCTTTTTTGTTTTCCTGCACGCCCACAGACCGGGCATAAATGCGGCCGGCTGAGCCGTAGCTGCGCGCGCCGCTGCCCGTTTCACGATTGTCAAAGGCGCTGTCGCCGCGCTAGTATCCTGCCACTGTGCGTGTACGGTGCCGATGGGAGACGGTGCTGTCGTTGCTCGGCGCCTCGCTGCTGGCCAGCCCCGCGGCGGCGGCAGAACGCGCGCAGGAATCCAGACTCCCGGTGCTCGCCACGGTATCCGCAATCCGAGCCCTTTCTCAGGATGAAGCAGCTCGCGGGTACCCCGTCCACGTTCGCGCCACCGTCACACACATTGACGAGCTCGCGCACGTCTCGTTGATCATTCATGACGGTCAACTGGGACAGTTCGTGGTCCCGCCGGCCGACCCCACCACGATTCGCGTGTTGTCAGAACTGCAGCGCGGCGACATCGTCGAGATCGACGGACTCACCGAGCGCGGCGGGTTCGCGCCCAACATCCGTCCCACGGCGATTCGTCGTACGGGGCGCGGCGCGATGCCGCGGCCGAAGCAGATCCCGTTTGCGGCGATCCTGACCGGCCGGCACGACTGCGATTTCGTGGAGATCTCGGGGGTCATCCAGCGCGCGTGGGTGTCCTCCGATCCGCAGGTGCATACCCTATTCGCAGATGTCGTTTCCGAAGACGGCGTCGTGCGCGCGACCTTCTGGGATTACACGCCGGATGATCTGACACGGTTTCTCGACGCGCGCGTGCGGCTGCGCGGAAACGTCGGCACGATCTTCGGATCGACCGAACAGCTTCGCGGCGTGTCGCTGTTCGTCGGGCGGACCAGCGACATCGCGGTCATCGAGGCGGCGCCGGATCCGTTCGGCCTGCCGGTCCGCTCCATCCGCAGTCTCTATAACTACTCGCCCGGCGGCGAAGTGCAGCGCCGAATCCGGCTCCGCGGCGTTGTCACCGGCTACCTCCGCGGCCGTCCGGTGGAAGTTCGCGACTTCACCTCCACGGCGCGGTTCCGCTACGTGCGCAGCGTGCTGTATGTGAATGACGGGACCGGCGGTGCGCGCATCGAGACTGAAGAGGGCCATCCAGTGCACCCGGGTGCCATCGTCGACGTCATCGGGTTTCCCGCGGTCACGGAAGGCAAGCCGATTCTCACCAACGCTCTATTCAAGCCGTCAGGCGAGGGGACGCAGCCTGCGCCGGTGCGCCTGAGCGCGAGCAACGTGCTCACCCCCGACAATGATGCCGCGCTGGTGCAGATGGAAGCGCGCCTGCTCAGCGTCCTGACCAATGCCGATCAGCGGACGTTCGTGCTGAAGGTCGGCGAGACCGCGTTCGACGCGGATCTCGATGGCACCGCCGTCGGCGCACTCGATCGGATTCGCTCCGGCAGTCTCGTCACCGTCACGGGTGTCTACCTGTACGAAAGCGGCACCCCACCTTCCTTCCGCCTCCTGCTGCGATCCCCGGCCGACGTGGTGCTGGTTGCGGCGGCGCCGTGGTGGACGATGGGGCACACCGGTGTCATGCTCGCGATTCTTGGCGTTGGCGCGTCGGGAGTCGTCGTCTGGAGCAAGGCGAGCGCGCGGCGCAAGCGGCTCCAGTATCAGGCGGTGCTCGACGAACGGACGCGCGTCGGTCGCGAGCTGCACGACACGCTCGAGCAGGGACTGTCGGGGATTGCGCTGCAGCTCGAAGCGGTCGCCGCAACGCTGCAGACATCACCGGACCGAGCGCAGCAGTCGCTCGACGTTGCGCGCCAGATGCTGCGGTACAGCCTGGAAGAAACCCGGCGGTCGGTCATGGACCTGCGATCGCAGGCACTCGAGAGCCGCGATCTCGCCGGGGCCCTGTCGGAGCTCGCCCGCCAGATGACGGTCGGAACGCCCGCCGCGGCCTTCGTGCGAACCGAGGGGACGAGCGTGCGGCTGGACGCGTCGCACGAACACCATTTGCTGCGCATCGGCCTCGAAGCCCTCACCAACGCCCTGAAGCACTCGGGCGCGCGCCGCATCGACATTCTGGTTCGCTTCCTTCCGGACGCGACGACGCTCGTCGTCCAGGACGACGGCTGCGGATTCGGGCATGCGGCGGATGATCTCTCACGCCACCACTTCGGCCTGCAGGGAATCCGCGAGCGCGTGGACAAACTGGGTGGGGCGCTCACGATTGACAGCGCGCCGGGCGGCGGCACCAGGCTGTCAGTCGTCGTTCCCTGGGTGCGTCACATCCGCGACGCCCGGTTCGCGGAGGCAATCGGCTGATGACGGCCCCACTGAAGATCATGATCGTGGACGACCACTATCTCGTCCGCATGGGACTCGCGAGCATCATTGCCGTCGAGCGCGACATCGTGGTGTGCGCGGAAGCATCATCGGGCGAGCAGGCGCAGGCGCTGTTCCGGACGCACATGCCCGACGTGACGCTCATGGACTTGCGGCTCCCGGGCCTCAACGGGGCTGAGACGATCCAGGCGATCCGACGCGAGTATCGCGACGCGCGGTTCGTGATGTTGTCAACGTACGTGTGCGACGAAGAAGTCTATGGAGCTCTCCAGGCAGGCGCGATGGCGTACCTCGTGAAATCCGTGCAGCGCGACGAGCTCATTACCGCGATTCGAAAGGCCGCCGCAGGCCAACGGCACCTTCCGCCGGAAGTTGCCGCGCGGCTGGCCGACCGCGTCGCATGCTCCCAGTTGTCCGGTCGTGAGATCGAAGTACTGCGCCTCCTCGTCAGCGGACGGCGCAACCGCGACATCGCGAAGGCGCTGGAAATCAGCGAAGGCACGGTGAAGCTGCACGTCAGCAGCATCCTGGAAAAGCTTGGTGCGGAGGACCGCACCGAAGCGGTCACCCTCGCGCTGCAGCGCGGCATCGTTCAGCTGGGGAACTGAGCGCCTATATATCTTTCGACATATCGCGGCCCCCCCCTTCGGCGATTGACCCCCAGCTTGCACAAGCTTAGGCTTCCCCGTCAGTAGTGTGTTCAGGTTATGGCTGCCATTCAGGAATCAGCAAGATGCTGAGGACAAACATGATGCGATCGCTTGGAGCGGTACTTTGCGCGCTGACGCTGGGCGCGGGAACGGCGTCGGGCCAGGCCTCGACGACCGCGACACTTCGCGGGCACGTCGAAGATGCAAGCGGCGCCGTGTTGCCGGGCGTGGCCGTCACGCTCACCAACCAGGGCACGAAGACGACGCAGACGGTGGTCACCGACGGGCGCGGGCAGTACCTCTTCGCCAGCCTGTTTCCAGCGACCTACGATCTGAAAGCGGAGCTCCCCGGCTTCAAGACGTTCGAGCGGAAGAACATCACGCTGAGCCCGAACGATACGCGCGGCCTCGACGTCCGACTCGAAGTCGGCCAGCAGTCGCAGACGATTACGGTCACCGCGACGCCGGAAATCATCCAGACGGAAACCGGCGCCCGTGAAGGCGTCCTCAACGCCAAGCAGATCGACAACCTGTCGGTCATCGGCCGCGGTTCCCTCGAGCTGCTCCGCATCATGCCGGGCGTCGTCACCGAGTTCAACGTCGGCGAGTCGGTGAGCTTCGGCGGCGGGGCGAACAATACGCAGGGCTATACCGTCAACGGCATCCGCGGCTCGAGCAACACTGTTTCGCTCGACGGCTCGTCACTCATCGACATCGGCAGCAACAGCGGCGTCATCGTCACCCTGAACAACGACATGGTTCAGGAAGTGAAGGTGCAGAGCTCGAACTTCGCGGCGGAGTTCGGCTCCGGCGGCATGAACGTCAGCGGCGTGACCAAGTCGGGCAGCTCGAAGTTCCACGGCGAGGCGTACGACTACTGGCGCGACAGCCGCTTCGCGGCCAACGATCGGTCCAACACCATCGCCGGCACGGAGAAGCCGAAGAGCAAGTACAACTACCCTGGCGGCAATTTCGGCGGTCCGTTGTACTTCGGCGACAGCTACACGAAAAATCGAGACAAGCTGTTTTTCTTCGTCGGCCTTGAAGGGCAGCGGCAGCAGGTCGACTCCGGCTCGAGCTTCACGCGCACGTATACGCAGGCGATGCGCAACGGCGACTTCAGCGAGCTGCTCGCGAACCGCGGCTCGAACCTGAACAGCGTTCCGCAGTTGCTTATTCCGAAGGGATTCCCCGGCGCCGGCACTCCAGCGCCGAACAACGACATGCGGCCGTACATGACGGCAACCGGGAAGTACTTCGCGAGCCTGTATCCGCTGCCGAACTACAGTGATCCAAACAATCTGTACAACTACGTGTACAGCCGGCTCGAGCCGCAAAATCGCATCGATTTCAAGTCGCGCTTCGACTGGACGATCAGCAATCGGACACGTGCTTACATTCGCGCGGCTCGCGAATCGGAAACCATCGAGAGCCCGCGTGGTGTCTGGTGGGCGCCGGGTGACGTTGTCGCGCTGCCGACTCCGAACGTCGGCACGAATGTCGGCAAGTCGTTCGCCGGCAACATTGTGTCCGTGTTGAGCAGCTCGATGACGAATGAGGCGCTCGTCAGCTACAGCCGGCTCGCGCTCGACAACCACTTCAAAGATCCCAACCTGCTCAAGCAAGGTGCGGGGGGCATTACGTTCACCGGTATCTTCCCTGGCGCATCTCCGTACCTGCCAACCGACCTGCTGCACGGCTGGGGCGGCAGCGGCCAGGTCGGCAACCTGTGGGCGAAAGCGAATGACATGTATGCCCACAACGATTCGCTGCAGTTCAGCGACAAGCTGACCAAGCTGTGGGGCTCGCACGGGATGAAGTTTGGCGTCTCGATCGAGCGCGGACAGAAGCAGCAGAACTTCCAGAACCTCGAAGCCGGTCAGCTCTGGTTCGGCAACGACAACGACACCGGTACCAAAAATTCCGCCGCCGACATGCTGGTCGGCCGCGTCGGTTCCTTCACGCAGGGCACCGCGGCGCAGGGCAACCCGGCGCCGGGCCAGCCGTTCGGTGAGTTCCGCTTCTGGAGCACTGACGCGTTCGCGCAGGACAGCTGGAAGATCAGGTCCAACTTCACGCTGGAATACGGCGCCCGCTTCGGCTACTGGACCAACAACAGCGAGTTGCACGGGCTGGGCGGCTACTTCGATCCGGCGCTTTACAAACCCAATGCGGGCACGTTCCTCGATCCGCCCACGTTCAAACTGTTGAACGGCGTCTGCTATGTCTACACGGGCTGCGCCTCTGCGGGAATTCTGAAGAATCGCAGCCCGTTTGCGCTGCCCCGCGCCGGCTTCGCGTGGGACATCGATGGCAAAGGCAACAACGTCGTGCGGGGCGGCTACGGCAAGTACTACAACCGCAATATGGGCAACGTGGAGTACGACAACACGCTGCGACTGCCCCCGAATGCATATCAGGTCGGCACGGACTTCTGGGCCGGCGGCGGCTACGGCAACGGGCTTGGGCTGACCTACGACACGGTCCGCGAGGCGACGCTCGCCAACCGTATCGGCAGCGTCGCGCTCAACACGCTCGATCCGAACGACTTCAAGTTTCCCACGACGCACAGCTTCTCGCTGTCATACGCGCGGCGCATTTTCTTCAATCAGGTGGTCGAAGGCAGCTACGTCGGCACACGCGGACGCAACCTCGTGAGCCGCACCAACGCCAACGTGATGCCGTTCGGCGTGCTGAATTCCGGTACCTTCAACGGCATCGATCTGTCGAACCCCGTGAACCGCGTGGCCGTCGCCAGCGATTCGGCGAACCTCGCGCGTTTCCGGAAGTTCAACGCGTTCAGCGGCAACACCGGATGCGGCAACGTCGGACTGTGCGACTACAACTTCAAGGGTAAAAATAACTACAATTCGATGCAGCTCACGCTCAGCCGGCAGACCGGCCGCCGGCTACAATACTTCGTCGCCTATACGCTCAGCCGCAACCGCGGTACGCTCGGCGGCGAATACTCTGCGATCGACCCGTACGATCCGGGGCGGACGTACGGCGTGCTGAGTTCGGATCGCACCCACGTGCTGAACGTGTCGTGGAATGCGTTCCTGCCCGACGTCGCCAAGGGCGGGATGGACAATCCCGTGGCCAAGGGACTGCTCAACGGCTGGCAGCTGTCCGGCATCTCGTCCCTGGCGAGTGGCATTCCGATCCGCCCGAGCTTCAGCGGCGCCGCCGCTGCCGGGTCGGTCGCGGCCTCGTATTTCGGCACGGCTGATGTTGTCGGTCCGAGCAACAGCAACGGCAACGCACTCGCGCCCGTGTATACATGCGACCCGCGTCTGGGCGGCACCAACGTCGGCGAGAAGATCCTCGACATCAACTGCATTTCGGTGCCGAAGTTCGGCGAGAACGGACAGCTGGTGCCGCCGTACAACATCAGGACGCCCACGCGCATGAATCATGACCTGACGCTGTTCAAGAACTTCTCGACGATGCACGAACAGAAGCTGCAGGTGCGCTTCGGCTTCTTCAACCTGTTCAACCAGGCATTCGCGAACACGAACATCGGTAACGACATCAACCTGACGCTCGACACGACGTGCAATGTGATCGTGCCGAATGTCCCGACCGGCAACGGCAGCAATACGACGAACGCCTGCGACCCGACGAAGGGCTTCAGCTTCACGCCGCAGACGCTCGCCAACTTCGGCAAGATCAACTTGAAACGCGGTCACCGCGTCATCGAGTTCGTGCTGAAGTACTACTTCTAACGGCACGCCTGATTCACCTGAAGGCCGGGCGCGCCACGTGCCCGGCCTTCTTGTTTTTCCGGTACAATCGGATGACCGTGAAGGGGCCGGTTCTCCTCCTGTTGTTCCTGTTGTTGCTGTTGTCCGCGCTGTCCGCCTCGGCTGCAGCTTCGGCGGGACAGGCGCGCGGCCAGACCGCGCTTGCCCCCCCTGATTTCGACCATCTGCTCGCGCGCGCCATGGAACTGCACCAGGCCGGCGATCTGCTCGGTGCCGTCGAAACCTACAAGCAGGCGCTCGCGCTGCTACCGGATCGCGCCGACGCGCTGTCGAATCTCGGCGCCGCCTACGCGAAGCTCGGGCAGTACGACGATGCGGTGAAGCAGTACGACGCGGCGCTGAAGGCGGACGCGTCGAACACGCAGATCCGGATGAATCTCGCACTCGCCTACTACAAGTCGGCTCGGCCCAACGATGCGATTCCACAATTGAAGCGCGTGCTCTCTTCGGATCCTGATGCGAAAGCCGCATACCTGGTGCTTGCGGACTGCTACGTGCAAACCGGACAGGACGGCGAGGTCGTGTCGCTGCTGCAGGCGCGCGAGTCGATGTTCGTCGGCGATCTGGCGTATGCCTACCTGCTGGGGACGGCGTTGCTTCACGTCGGCGACTCCGCCGATGGTCAGCGCTACGTGGATCGCGTGTTCGCCGCCGGCGAATCGGCCGAAGGGCACCTGTTGATGGGGATGGTGTATCTCGCTCAGCAGAATTATCGAGACGCAAAGCCTGAGCTGGAGAAGACGGTCCGCATCAATCCGCGCCTGCCGACGGCGCACGCTCTCTACGGACGCTCGCTGCTTGGTCTCGGCGAATCGGCTGCAGCCGAGCGTGAGTTCCATCGGGAACTCGATCTGAACATCAATGATTTCGAAGCGAATGTGCAACTTGGAAACCTGCGGAAAAACACGCAGAGGTTTGCCGAGGCGTCGGCGTATCTCGAGCGCGCGGTATCGATCCGACCGCAAGACGTGACCGCGCGCAAGCTGCTCGCGTCGCTCCGTCTGCAGACGGGAAAGCTGGACGAAGCGGCGGCGCTGCTGGAAGCGATCGTCAAGGATGCTCCGGACCTCGTCGACGCGCACGTGCAGCTTGCGACGGCCTATAACCGTCTCAAGCGTCCTGAGGACGCCGCGCGCGAGAAGGCGATCGTCGATCGCCTGAACGCCGAGGCGGCCGCAAAGCAGAAAGGCAAGGGCGGACACTAAGTTGGCACGTTGCAGATCGCGGTTGGCAATCGTTCGCCGTTGGCAGTTCGCGGCCGGTGCCGCAGTGCTGGCCGCCACGGCCTCGCTCGCGGCACAGGCGCCGCCGTCCGCGGCGACGTTCGACCGCCTCGTCAAGCAGGCGACGGAAGCGCGGTTGGCGGAACGATGGGACGACGCGATCGCGCTCTACGCGAAGACGGTCAAGCTCCGTCCGAAATACGTCGAGGGCTACTGGTATCAGGGGACGGCGTTCTACACGCTCGAAAAGTACGCCGAGTGCCGCGAACGATTCCGCGACGTGCTGCGGCTCGCGCCGAAGAACGGCGCCGCGTCCGCGTTCCTCGGGTTGTGTGAATTCGGCCTCAAGGATTACGACCGTTCGCTGCAGCATCTGCTCCAGTCGCGCATCCTCGGCGTCGGCGACGCGCCCGAATTGGGCAGCGTCGCGCGCTATCACGCCGCCATTCTGTTGACGCGGACCGAACAGTACGAGCAGGCGCTGCAAACGCTCGGCGAGTTCGCGCACGAAGGAGAGGACAGCCCGCGCGTCATCGAGGCCATGGGCATTGCGACGCTGCGGATGCCGATGCTGCCCTCGGAGCTGCCGCCCGATCGCCGCGAGATGCTGCTGATGGCGGGCCGAGCGAGCTACCAGATGGCGACGCGCAACACCGCGGCTGCCGGCAAGGGATTCGAAGCACTCGTGCTGCGCTACCCGGAAACGCCGAACGTCCACTACGCCTACGGCGTCTATCTGCTGCTCGAGCAGCCCGATCGCGCGATCGATGAGTTCACGAAGGAGCTCGAGCTTCAGCCCGGGCACGCGCAGTCGTTAATGCAGCTTGCATTCGAGTATCTGAATCGCGGCGACGCGCAGACGGCAGTGACCTGGGCCAGGCAGGCGGTGGCGGCGGCGCCGAAGGATTTCGCCGCGCGGAAGGCGCTCGGCCAGGCGCTGCTCGATACCGGCGATACCGACGGCGCCATCGGCGAGCTGCAAACGGGCCTCAAGCTCGCGCCGCAAAGCCCGGGCTTGCATTTCACGCTGGCGCGCGCCTACCAGAAGGCGGGGCGGCTCGAGGACGCGACTCGGGAGCGCGAGGAATTTACGCGCCTCGATCGCATCGCGCGCGAGCAGAAGAGCGGCGCGCAGGCCGTTGGCGGCATCGGGAGAGAGGGCGGACGATGACCAGCGCTCGCCTCGCCGCGGCGCTCGCCGCCGGCATGGCGTTCGGTCCCTCGCTGTGGGGACAACAAGCGCCGCAGTCGCCGCAGCGCGCGGCGGGTGCCGTGCAGGGAGGCGTCAGCGCCGTTCTCGTCGACGTCGTCGTCCGCGACAAGAAGGGCGAGCTGGTGCGCGATCTGAAGCAGGGCGAGCTGCAACTGCTCGAGGACGGCGTGCCGCAGACGATCGGGTGGTTTGGTCCGGTGTTCGATCGTCCCGCCGTCGCGGCGCCGGCCGCCGCCGCCATGCCGGGTCCTGGCGCCGCGCCCACGATTGGCGCGCCTCCGCTGGACGCCGGCCCGACGGTCACCGCGTTCGTCTTCGATCGCCTCACTCCCGAAGCGCGGCGCCTGGCCGTGCAGGCAGCA
>DASPXV010000250.1:0-80990 GCA_035637115.1 Vicinamibacterales bacterium | reverse complement strand
TGCAGCAGCGACCTGAGTTCAAGCCGATTCGCAGCAGATTCGCGCCAGAGCAGGAGGAGCGCTGGAAAGCTGCGGCGCAGTTCTTCGACAGCAAGGGCCCGAAGTTCAAACAGCTCAAATCGTTGCGAAATGCGTTCGGCGGTCATTTTCAACTGAATACGGTCCGCGACGTGCTTGAGCGAATCGACACAGAGTTAGTCGGCTCTTTGGAAGTCGTGTCCAGCGACGCGGACAGGGTCGCAGGTCCGAGGTTGCCGTACGCGTTTGACCTGATCGTGACCGTAATGGCAATGGATCGCCCACCGACGCCGGACGGTGACAGTGAAACAGAAGTGGTGCGCCTCCACGCTTGCGAGGTATTCGGGACCATCGGCGACGGTTGGATACACGCGGTCAATGCGATGCACGCTATCGTGGCGAATCACATCTCGCCTCGGTTTAGCAGCTAAGTCGGAGCAGCCCGGCTACGCAACCAAGCGTGGGACGATGAGCGGCGTGGTTTCAAGCCGACTCCCGATTTCGCGCACGCCTTCTCAGTCTAGCCGGTCTTCCTGCTTCGGGACGTCGCGAGGAGCATCGGGCACGGTGATCGCCACCCATCGAACGTCGCCGTAGAACTCAAGAACCCACGCCGACGCGAACTCAGCATCCGTGGCGAACAGGAACCGATACCTGAGCACTTCGTTGCCGATGGTGTGAACGGGCTGCTGAAGCACCGGACCAACGACGTCGCGCGCCTCCCGAGCAGCGTCTCCTGATAGGTCGCGCATCCCTTGTTCGGAGTAGGCCACCACCTCGACGCCCGACGGGATGCGACGTTGCCGGTGGTGCCAGAACAGCCCTCTCGTGATCCGCGCCACGACGCGATCCAGCCGTGCGAGATCGACGCTGTAGGCCGTTGCATGCCCGAGGTAGATGCCAGCCGGCGTTTGCACGGGCACGCGGGTGAGGCTTCGAAGGATGGCGCGCGTGAAGCCGACCTTCCGACGATGCTTGAGTCCGCGAAACACCGATGCGTGCAGGGCGCTCGCCTCGGGATGTGATCCCGCTCGGTCTTTCATGACCATCATGGTCTTGAAATACTCGTCGTCCCGCGACGCGCCGTTGTTGCACTTCCAACAGCTCGGCACCTCCAAGATGTCGCTGGGCCGCTGACTGAAGAGGCAGTCCGGCGGGATGTGATCCTCAGTGAGGACGCCAACGGTTCCGCAATAAACACATTCGCCCGTTCGTTTTCCACGCCGCGCGCGCGCCATCTCTCGGAAACGGTAGCGCACGCCCTACGCGCCGCGCAAGGGCGTCTCCGCGCGACAGCCGCGAGTGCGATCACGCGCAGGCGCACGTTCATCTGCGGGTGCTAGACTCGTACGCACTGGAGCTAAGGATGCGGAGAGCACTGTATTTCGCGATCGTGTGTGGTTGTGCGTTTGCAAGCAGTTCGGTCGGTGCAAGGGCCGCAAGATCTTCCGGTGTTCCCGTCTACGGCGTCGGGTCACAATCGTGCGGCTTGTGGCTCGAAGCGCGCGCAGGTCAAAAGAACCCAACGGACCTGCGTCACATCCAGTTTGAGGCATGGATGGATGGTTTCCTGTCCGGGTACAACTGGTGGTCGCTTAACGCACCGGCAGCGGGAATTTACCAAACCGACGTCGTGGGTGCGCGGGCATTCCTAGACAAATACTGCCACGAACACCCGACGCAACCTTTCGTCGCGGCCGTCGCTGCGTTGATAACCGACCAGGGCGGGAAGTAGAGGACGGAGGTTCTCACGCTCGAGTCGCTCGGCCTTTCGCGCCAGCGTCGTGTCCCGCGGATTTCTGAGCCCTATCGGTCGCTGCTCCTTGTTCGCGTGTCCTGAGCGTCGCGACGATCTTCGCTCGCGTCGCGGCCCACTCGCTGTCGAATTCTTCGATCGTCGCGTCGATCGCGTCGAGGTCCGGCTCGCCGGGAGCGCAGAGCAAACGCGTGAGCGCCGCGCGACGGCTGTCGAAGTAGACGCGATCGCCGTGCGCAAGCGCCTGAGCGATCGTCACACGGCCTGTCCCGACTTCACGACGAGCCGCCACTTCTCCGGGTCGCTGCCGGGCGTGGCGCGCGTATCGTGCAGGGCCAGCCAGAGCGAGCCCGAGCGGGTCACGAGCGCACCTTCGCGATAAGCCACGCCATGCTCAAAGACGCCGGCGTACGTCAGCGCCGGGCGGTCTTCCAGCGCCTTCAACCGCGCAACGATGGCGGCGCGATCGATCGTCGGGTCCGCGTCGGTCTGCGATGCTCGCCCTTCGAGCGCGGCGATCCGGTCGCGCAGCGGCGCGATCGCCATTTTGATCGCCGTCACCACGATGTCTGCCAGCCGCTCTTCGAAGCACGGCTCGACGGTGGACTGTTGGTTCGCTGCGTTGGTGCTCATGGCAGCGGCGATCCGCTCACTTCGAGGAAGGCGCACGCGTCGGCGCGACGTGCCCAACTGACGAACCTCGTCGCCTTGATGGCGATGCTGTCGGTCTGCCAAAGCGAGACGAGCTGCTGCGGCACCGGAGTCGCGGGAGAACCGGCCCCGCCTGGCGTGTTCGTCGGCGTCGTGCTCATCTCCAGCGTGGCCGCTTCCGCCGAGTCGAGCTCGACGCCGAGATCTGCCACCACCACGCCAGCCGCGTCGATAGCGACGATGCGCTCGCCAGCACCGGCCGTGGCGACGAGGACCACGCTGAGTGGGTGTGCTGTGTTGCAGGAGGATGCGTCAGACGAGACTTAAAATCCGAAGGGCCCAAAAGGCCCGTGTGGGTTCGATTCCCACCCCCGGCACGTTGAACCTTTTGAACCCCTTGAACCCCTTGAACCCCCCATTCGTCTAGCTTACGGATGGATTCCATCCTTGCCGACTTCCGCTATGCGCTCCGCAACCTCCTCCGCCGCCCCGGATTCTCGGCGCTCGCGGTCCTGACGCTTGCCGTCGGCATCGGTATCAACACCGTCGCCTTCACGGCGGTCAACGCGCTGCTCTTCCACCCATTCACCTTCAAAGGCGTCAATCGTCTGGGCTGGATCATGTTGGCATCGCCCGGCAACCCGTTTGGGCAACTTTCGTACACGGAGCTTGCGCACCTGAAGCGGCACGCGCGCGTGTTCGACGCATTCTCGGGCCAGGGGCAACTGCCGCTCGCGATGATGGTCGACGGACGGGCGGAGCAAATCTGGGCCCTGATGGTGTCGGACGACTACTTCCGCGCGCTCGATACGCGCGCGGCCGTGGGCCGGCTGTTCGGTGCGTCCGAGGCGAGAGGGAACGATCTCATCGCGGTCGTCAGCCACCAGTTCTGGCGACGACGGCTGAACGGCGAATCGATCGCGGGACGGACGATCACAATCGGAAATCGCGAGGTCTCGGTCATCGGCGTGCTTCCGGACGGATTTCAGGGACCGGGAGGACTCTATGCGCCTGAAGTCTGGCTGCCACTCGAGAAGGCCCGTGCGCTCGGGCTACCGCAGCGCCTGCTCACCAACCAGGAGCGGTGGCTCGGCGCGTTCGCACGCCTCGCAGAGGGTTCCACGACGTCGCAGGCGCAGGCCGACCTGGCGGCGCTCTCGGCGCAGTTGGCGCAGCCGCTCGATCCGAAAGACACCCGCGAGCGCAAGCTCGGATATTTTCCGATGCGGGACGGGCACCCCGAGGTCCGCGGGCTTGCGCCCTACGTATGGATCGCGATGAGCGTCGTCGGGATCGTCCTGGTCATCGCGTGTTTCAACGTGGCGGCGCTGCTCTTCGCGCGCGCGGCGGAACGCCGGCGAGAGATCGGCATCCGGACCGCACTCGGGGCAAGTCGGGCCCGGATTGTCCGCCAGCTGGTAACCGAAGGACTCGTCCTCGCGATTCTCAGCGGCGGCGCGTCGCTCGTCCTCGCCGCGTGGAGCGGACAACTGCTTGCGGCCTTCAGCCTGCCGGCGCCAATTCCACAGCGCCTCAACATGCATGTGGATGCCCGGCTGGTGCTGTTCACCGCGGCCATGGTCCTCGTGGCCGGTGTGCTTCCCGGTCTTCTCCCGGCGCTGCAGTCCACGCGCCGCAATCTCGTCACGTCGATGCGGCTGGGCGCCGCGGGAGAAGGGCGGCCGTCCCGCACGGGCGCACTCTTCATCGGCGCCCAGATCGCTGGCTCTACGCTGTTTCTCGCGACCGCGCTGCTCTTCGTGCGGAGCTTCTGGAACGCCAATACGGTCGATCTCGGATTCAAGAGCGATGGGCTCGTCGTGGCGCAGCTGCAGCCGTCACTCTACGGGTTCGAGGGCGCACGCGCTGACTGGCTGGCGCGGCAGATCGCCGATCGCGTGGCAGCGACACCGAACGTCCTCGTGGCGATCGCCGATCGTGTGCCGTACGCGGTTGGCTTTCCGCGCGCCGAGATGGTGTCCACGAGCACGGTGGACTGCACGTCTTCTCCCTGCAAGCCGGTCGTCTTCTACGCCGTCGGCGCGCATCACTTCAAAGCGCTGGGGCTGCCGCTGCATCGCGGGCGGGATTTCACGAGTCAGGAACTCGAGAGCGGCGGCGCCATCATCGTGAACCAAACCCTCGCCGCGAGACTGTGGCCGGGCCAGTCGCCGCTCGGCCAGAACGTGATGCTCGGCAGCGACCGCGCACACGCGACCGTCGTTGCCGTCGCTGCCGACACGTCTCTTGGTTACATGGGACAACCCGCCACCGCAATCTTTTACCGGCCGATCCGGGAGGCGGACCTGGCGACGGGCTTCACGCTTCTCGCGCGGACGACAGGCTCCGAGGCGGTCGCGATCGCAGCGATTCGAGACGCGGTTCACGCGGCGGCGCCGGCGATGCCGATCGCGTCGGTGTCGACGATGCGGGAGAAGCTGGAGCTGCCGATGTGGCCGCGTCGAACGGCGGCCGGGTTCTTCCTGATCTGCGGCGCCCTTGCGCTGCTTCTTGCAACGGTCGGACTGTTCGGCGTGACGTATTTCACGGTGCGCCAGCGGACCCGCGAGTTCGGCATCCGCATCGCTCTTGGCGCCCGCGCTGCGGACGTCGTTCGACAGGTGCTGCGAGAAGGCGTCCGGCTCGCCATTCCGGGCGCGATGATCGGGTTGCTGCTCGCGTATGTCGCCGGACGAGTGCTCGCGCGAGCGCTGTTCGGCGTCAGCCCCGGCGATCCGGCGAGCTTCGGCGCGACTGCGGCGATTGAAATCGCCGTCGCACTACTCGCCTGCGCGTTGCCGGCGCGTCGCGCCACCCAGGCAGATCCTGTGGTGGCACTTCGAGACGACAACTGATCAGTCCTTCATGCGGAGCGTCGGTACGTACGTTGGCGGGCGACGGTGATGCGTAGCGTGTTCGTACGCGTACGCGAGGGCGATTAGCTTTGCTTCCGACCACGCGGAGCCGATGAACGAGATGCCGACCGGAAGACCAAATGCCTGACCCGCGGGTACGGTGATGCTTGGATAACCGGCGACCGCCGCAGCAGTGGAGCTGCCGCCGGTGAAGTGATCGCCGTTGACCGGATCGGTCGTCCAGGCGGGACCGCCCGTCGGCGCGACGATCGCATCCAGCCGATGCTGGCGCATGACGAGATCGATGCCCTGCGCGCGCGCGAGCGAGCGGCAGCGCGCGAGCGCGGTCTTGTACGCGGGGCTCGAGAGCGGCCGTTTCTTTTCCGCGGACAGGAACAGCTCCTGGCCGAAGTACGGCATCTCGCGCCCTTTCTCGCGCTCGTTGAAGGCGATCAGATCGTGCAGCGAGTGGACCGGCGCGGCGGGACCACGAGCACCGAGGTACTTGTTCAGGTCGGCCTTGAACTCGTACAGGAGGACCTCCATCTCGCAGCCGTCCATCTTCGACGCGGTCGGGATATCGGCGGGATCGACAATCACAGCCCCTTGCGCCTTCATGTCGGCGATCGCCTTGTCGATCAGCGCATCTGTCGGACGGCTGTAGCCGAAGTACTGCTTGCGCGCGACGCCGATTCGCGCCCCCTTTAACCCATTGGCATCGAGCGCCTTCACGTAGTCCGCTCGCGGGTGCGCATCCGAACTCTTCGTGGCCGCATCGCGCGGATCCGCACCTGTCATCGCGCCGAGCAGCGCCGCCGCGTCGGCGACGGTTCGCGCCATCGGTCCTGCGGTGTCCTGGCTGTGCGAGATGGGGATGATTCCGCTGCGGCTCACGAGGCCGACGGTGGGCTTGATCCCGACGAGGCCATTGGCGCCCGACGGACACACGATCGATCCGTCCGTCTCGCTGCCGACACCGATGGCGGCGAGGTTTGCCGCGATCGCGGCGCCGGTCCCCGAGCTCGAGCCGCACGGATTGCGATCGAGGACATACGGATTCTTCACCTGTCCACCCCGTCCGCTCCATCCACTCGTCGAATGCGTGGATCGGAAGTTCGCCCACTCGCTCAGGTTCGTCTTGCCGAGAATCACGACGCCCGCGGCGCGCATCCGCTGGACGACGAACGCGTCATTCGTGGCTCTGACGCCATCGAGCGCGAGCGAACCTGCGGTCGTCATCATCCTGTCCCCAGTATTGATGTTGTCTTTGATCAGCACCGGAATGCCGTGAAGGGGTCCGCGCGGTCCTTTCGTTCTGCGCTCCGCGTCGAGCGCGTCCGCGATGGCGAGCGCATCGGGATTCAACTCGATCACCGAGCGCAGCTCGGGACCACGACGATCGATCGCTTCGATGCGGCGGATGTAAAGTTCGGCGACTTGGCGCGCCGAATAACGGCCGGATGTCATCCAGTCCTGGAGCTGGACGGCCGTAACCTCGTCGAGTGGAAATGATTCGAGCGCAGGTGACTGCGGCGCGGCAAAGAGAAGGATGGCGAGTACAGCGCGCTTGAACATGCGCTGTACTCTAGCTCAGGCGCTCAGTCGATCGACGATCGCGCGCCAGGTACGTGCCGAGGGGGTGTGCTCGGCGGCAAGCGTTGCGCCGATGACGGTGCCAGGGGACGCATCCGCCGAATGGCACCACACGGGCTGGACCTCGAGGTGCAGCCCGATGCCGGTCACCTCGACATCGAACGAATCCGGCAGAGGGACTGTATCCGGAAGTTCCAGCCTCAGTCCGCCGTATGACACGTCGACAACGGCCGCCGGCTTCCCTTTCACGGTAACCCGGAACCCTCCGATCACGCGCTTGCGGGGCCAGCGGCGCTGCCGTCGCACGTTCGCGAGACATCGATTCACGAGACGGGTGAACTCTGCCGGCTTGATCGGCTTGCGCACCAGCTCCGCGTGATAACGGTTCGCCTCGAGCTCGATCATCGGATCGTCGTAGCCCGTGATGATGATGACCGCCGTTTCCGGATGGTCCGCGTGGGTCTGCATGACCAGGTGCAGCCCGTTGAACGACCGCAGGCGGACGTCGGTAATCAGGAGGTCGAAGGCGCTGACGCCGAGCAGTCGCTTGGCGGCGTCGTACGTCGACGCGCCGGTAACGTGATGCCCGGCGTCGCGGAGGAGTTCCACGATGCCCGAGAGGGCATGCTCGTCGTCGTCGAGGACCAGGATGCGATAGGGCAGTTTCATGATTCGGGCGGGAGCGGCCCGCACCCATACTCGGGCTTGCAGAGTCGAGGGCAATACCAATGCCGGAGGAAAAGAGCGTAATTGCCGAGGATTCGGGTGAGGTGTGCGGAAATTATTCGCGCGATTTTGTAATCGTGCTGACGGTCTTGCTAGTGAACGGTGGACCCAGGGGCCGCAGCGGCGGCGATCACGCGCCTGATCATCGTGTCGAGCCGCTGCTGGTCGATGGCGAACGGTCCGGCAACCGCGGCACCCATCGGGATCTCGATCGCGATCACGACGTCTCCATCCATCGGCTCGACAATCCAGCTGAATCCTCGAAGCGCCACGTGCCGGCGGCTGTCCCCTGGATTCTTCACGCGATCGATGGCGAGCAGGATCTGCTTGAGCACGGTCTCGACATCGGCCTCGGCCCATGATGTGGGCTCAGCGCCGTGTTCGATTCGCGCCGTCACGGCGTGGTTGGTCTCTCGGAGAACGATCTCGACGTCAAACTGCATGGGCTCTCACCGGTCGGTCCACTTCGCGGGACGTTTTTCTAGAAAGGCCGCAATGCCTTCGGCGGCATCGCTCGTGGCCATCAAATCGGCCAAGTATAGCTTTTCGAGGTTCGGCAGCACCGAGCGAACGTGCTGCGACAACGACAGGCGGGCTGCGGCGGTCGCATGGCGCAAGGCAGCGGCGGAACGCGACTTCAGATGGTCATCGAACCACCGATCGACGACAGCGGCGATCGTTCCATCCGGCACGACAGCTTCAATCAGGCCCGCCGGCAGCCAGCCCGAAGCGGGCAGCGACTGCCCCGTCAGGATCGCCCTTGTTGCGCGCGCCGCGCCCACCCGCATTGGCAACAGCGCGGACGCCGCTGGCGGAAACACGCCCAGCGCAATCTCCGGCAGTCCGAATAATGCGGATTCTTCGGCGAAGATGAAGTCGCACGCGAGCGCGAGCTCGAACCCACCGCCAAGGCAGTGCCCTCGAACGATTGCCGCGGTCACGGCGGGAAAATCGAGCAGCGCGTGGATCAGCGCATGCGCTTCCGGGAGGATGCGATCGATCTCGCCCGGAGCGTGCTCCGGAACGCTGGCGCCGAAGCTGAAGTCGCCACCCGCGCCTTCTATCGTGACCAGTTTCAAGTGCGCTTCGTGCGCGAGCGGATCGAGTGCCTGCGTGAGCGCGCGGATCATTTCCGCCGTCACGATATTTCCCTTTGGATGGAACAACCGGAACGCGGCGCGCGTTCGATCGCGATTCAACGCAAGCTGCACGGGCGACGCCTGATCGGTCATGCGGGTGCCGTCAACTGCCCGGCAAGCGCCTCCGACGTCGCGGCCGGCTCGCGGCACGTGAAGTTCCGGCAGACGAACGCCGTCGCCGCGCCCGGAGCAGCTCGCATGCCTGCGACGAATGGCAGCATCTTCGCGGCCGCTTCCTGGTGGGCGCCGGGACGAACAGGAATCGTGACGGCGAACGGCAGGTAGTGGCGCGCCAACTCCGCGAGGAGCGGCCGCGCCGTTTCCTCGTCGCCAACGATGACGACCTGCGACGAACCGGCGTGGAACGTGGAGAGTGCCGCCAGCATCATCGGAATGACGCGCGCAGCGCGACCGGCCCGTTCGCCGTAACGTCCGAGCGTTCGCTCCGCCTTGCTCCGCGCTTCGACGTCATCGACGAGGTGCGCGAGGATCAGCAGGTTGAGCACCGAGATGGAGCTCGCCGATGGTTCGGCGCCGTCGTAATCTTCCTTGAGGCGCAGCAGCACTGAAGGATCCCTGCCGGTCGTGCTGAACCACGCGCCGTCCTGCGCATCCCAGAACCGCGTGTCCTGCTGCGCCTGGAGCTCGCGGGCCCACGCGAGCCACGCCGCATCGCCGTCCGACTGAAACAGCTCGAGCAGCCCCCAGATCAGGCAAGCGTAGTCCTCCGCGTACGCGTCGATCGATGCATCCGCATCGCGCCAGCGCCGGAGAAGCGTTCCGTCGCCGCTGCGCCACATCTTCTCGTGAATGAACGTGGCCGCGGCGCGCGCGGCGTCGAGCCATTCCCGAGCCTGCGGCCGCGAAGCCAGCACACGCGCGGCACGTGCCAGCGCGGCGATCATCATTCCGTTCCACGAGGTCAGCACCTTGTCGTCCAGGTGCGGCCGCGGCCGTTTCGCGCGGGCATCGAAGAGGATCTGCCGCGCGCGTCCGAGCGTTTCCACGATGTTCTCCGCCGACCTGCCGGTGACAGCCGATACTTCCTCGATGGGTGCGGCGGTGTAGAGAAGGTTCTGTCCTGTGAACTCCCCGTGCGGATCTTCGGGCGCGTTGCCGTCCGGCTCGATGCCGAACCGGCGGCGAATCGCCGGGGCATCAGCACCAAGGAGCGCTTCGATCTCGGCGTCCGTGAACACGTAGAAGGCGCCTTCCCTTTTCGCACCTCCCTCGAGGGGAACGCTGTCCGCGTCTTCCGCGGAGTAGAAACCGCCGGCGGGATCGCGAAGGTCGCGAAGCACGTACGAGATCGTGTCCTCCGCAACCGCGGCAAACATCTCGTTGCCCGTCGCCTGGGCGGCCTCGACGTACGCGATGACCAGCTGCGCCTGGTCGTACAGCATCTTCTCGAAGTGCGGCACGCGCCACCGCGCGTCGACCGAGTAGCGGTGGAATCCGCCGCCGACGTGATCGCGCATGCCGCCCAACGCCATCGCGCGCAGCGTTTCGACGACCATGTAGAGCGGCGGCTGCGCTCCTGTGCGCGCGTGCTCGCGAAGCAGGAACAGCAGTTCCGATGGCCGCGGAAACTTCGGCGCATCGCCGAATCCGCCGTTCCGCCGATCGAAGGACGTCTGATATTGTTCGACGGCCTCGGCCAGCGCCTCTGCCGGCGCGATCGTCGACTCCGCCTGGGTTCGTCCGTCAGATCCGGTGACCGCTTTCAACCGATCGAACAGCTCCGCCGCCGCGAAATCCACCCGCGGCCGATCGTGTTTCCACACGCGCGCGATTTCGCCGAGCAGCTCCATGAATCCGGGACGGCCCCACTTCGACGTCGGCGGAAAGTACGTACCGCCGAAGAACGGCTTCAGGTCCGGCGTGAGCATGACCGTCATCGGCCATCCGCCCGATCCCGTGGTCGATTGCACGAACGACATGTAGACGCGGTCGACGTCCGGACGCTCCTCGCGATCGACCTTGATCGAGACGAAGTCCGCATTGAGGGCCGCCGCGACCTCTTCGTTCTCGAATGACTCGTGTTCCATCACGTGGCACCAGTGACACGTCGAGTAGCCGATGGACAGAAAGATCGGTTTGTCTTCGCGCCGGGCCTTCGCGAACGCCTCGTCACCCCACGGATACCAGTCGACGGGATTGCCTGCATGCTGCAGGAGATACGGGCTGCGCTCGCGCGCGAGGCGGTTCATACGGTCATGCTGACATACAATCCGTGCTGATGGAATTCGCCGTCGAGACGCGCGGACTCTCGCGCACGTTCGGATCCAAGCGAGCGGTGGACGGGATCGATCTGAAGGTACCCGCCGGCAGCTTCTACGGGTTCCTCGGCCCGAACGGGGCCGGCAAATCCACGACGATCAAGTGCCTCACGGGGCTGCTGCGGCCATCCAGTGGCGAGATGCGGATCCTCGGACTCGATCCGCTGGTCGATCCGGTCGAGATCAAACGACGGGTCGGCGTCGTTCCCGAGGATCTCGCGCTGTTCGATCGTCTGACGGCGCTCGAAACGCTGAGTTTCATCGGCCAGGTGCACGGCATGCCGGGCGAGACCTTCGCCGCAAGGTCGACGGATCTGCTTTCGCTGATGGATCTCACCGGCGCCGCGACGACGCTCGTGGCGGATTTTTCGCATGGCATGCGCAAGAAGCTGTCCCTTGCCGCCGCCCTGCTTCCCGCGCCACGGCTGCTGTTCCTTGACGAGCCGTTCGAAGGCATCGATGCCGTGGCGTCCCGGCAGATCAAGGAGCTGCTGCACTCCTTCGTCGGGCGCGGGGGGACGGTGTTCCTCACGTCACACATCCTCGAGATCGTCGAGCGGCTGTCCACTCACATCGGCGTCATCGCGGACGGCCGGCTCGTCGCGCAGGGGCGGATCGAGGACGTGCGGGCCGGCGCGCTCGGCAAGGGAACGCTCGAAGAGCTTTTCATCCAGCTGGTTGGCGGCGAGCGGCCGGCGGCGGATCTGAACTGGCTCTGAAGATGGGGCGCACCTTCCGCGCGTTCCTGTGGATGCGCTGGCGCATCCTCATCAACTCGCTGGAACGCACCGGCGCCCGCGATACGCTCGAACGCTTCTCGATAGCCACCGAAAAACTCGGTCCGATCATCGCGCTCGTGCTGCTGATCCCGTCGAGCATCGCGCTGTTCGTGCTCGGCATGACCGGCGGCTTCGGGGTGGCCACCGGCGCATGGAGCATTGCCTTTGAAGTGATTCGCTACTTCCTGCTCCTCGCGCTCGCGCTCACGCTGATCGGGCCGATCATCCTTCCGACACGCGACAGCGGCAGCATCATCCGGCTGATCCTGCTGCCGATTCCCCGCATGACGCTGTACATCGGCCAGATGGTCGGCGCGATCGCCGATCCATGGATCGTTCTCGTCGTCCCGGTCGTCCTCGGCGTCGCGATCGGCCTGGCCGTCGGACTGAAGTTCGTTGCAGCGCTGGTCGCGCTCGCCGCTGGCGTTGCCTTCCTGCTCTTCGTGATGGGCCTCACGTCCTTCGCGTCGTCAATCGTGCACCTGCTGCTGCGCGATCGGCGCCGCGGCGACATCGTGATGTTGATCGTCGTGCTGATCATTCCGATCGTCGCCATCGCGCCACAGTTCATCATGCACTCCGACCGGGCGACGAGGAAGATGACGCGCGCGGAACGCGCCGCGCTGCCTCCGACGACAGCCGAGAAGGTGGTGAAACGCATTGCGCCTTACGTTCCCTCGGAAGCGTACCGGCGCGCGGCCGTCGGTGCGGCGACGTCACCCGTTGATGCGGCGCTGCCGCTCGCCACGCTCGCGATCGTGGCGTTCGCGGTGCAGGCGGCGGCCTATGCCGCGTACCGGCGCGTGCTCGACATGCCCGTTTCGCTCGGGACACGGCGTGCAGGTTCGTTCGGCGGGCTCTGGAATCGAGTGATTCCGGGCCTGACGCCTGCGGCGTCGGCGGTCGCGTTCACGCAGCTGCGCCTCGCGCTTCGCACGCCGCGCGGGCGCGCCACGATCGCGTCTCCTCTGCTCATGCCAATCGTCCTCGCCGCGATCGCCTATCGCGGCGGACGCATGCCGTTTCCAGGGGTCGAAGGACATAGCGGCATCGGCCTCGCGATATTCGGCCTGGCCGCCTCGATCCTCGCGCTGCTGCCGCTCTCGTTGAACCAGTTCGCGATCGACAAGGCGGGATTCACGCGTCAGATGCTCTGCCCGTTGAGCGTGCGCGAGCTCTTGTGGGGGAAAGCAGTCGGAAACGCGTTGATCGCCGGAATCCCGGCCGCGTTCTGTCTCGTGCTCCCAGCGCTGCTCTTTCCGGGAACCTCTCCGAGCCAGTGGCTCGGTCTCGCGCTCGCAGGTTTCGCGACGTACGCGCTCCTCGCTCCCGCGGCAGCGGCGTTGTCGGCGCTCTTTCCGAAAACAGTAGACCTCAACAGCATCGGCAACAGCAGCAACGCTCACCAGGGCGCCGCGTTGCTAGGAATGCTCTCGTTCGTCGTTTCGGCAGCGCCCTCGGTCCTGCTGGCACTAGTGGCGTCGAAGCTCCTTCACCGCCCGGAGCTAGTGCCACTCCTCATCTTTGGCTGGTCTGTCGTGGCTTTCGGCCTGAGCTACCTGCTCTTCATCCCCGTCGTGCGTTTCGTCGACTCCCGCCGCGAAACGCTCGCACAGTACTACTGAGGGCGAACGGCTCACGGCCTGGCGGCAGATCACTGTTCTCGATAGGACAAGTGCCGCTCCGCCCACCACCAGACGCCGGCCGCGGTGGCCAGAAGCGTGCCCGTCATCGCGTATGTCAACAATGTAGATTGC
Source organism: Vicinamibacterales bacterium (assembly GCA_035637115.1). Classification (GTDB taxonomy): domain Bacteria; phylum Acidobacteriota; class Vicinamibacteria; order Vicinamibacterales; family 2-12-FULL-66-21; genus JAICSD01. The sequence goes on along the minus strand of DASPXV010000250.1, from coordinate 67,437 downwards.
GATCCCATTGGTTGTTCGACGGCACTGGCCTTCACCGCTGCGATGCCTGCCAGCAGCACGCTGCGAGCACACATTGAGCACGATGCGATAAATCCACGTCGATAGCTTCGCGTCTCCGCGGAAGTACGGCAGTCCGCGATGCACCTTCAGAAAGACTTCCACTCACGGGTCTCGGCCTGGCGCTCACCGTTCTGTTGTTCTTTGTCGTGCCTCATGCACGCGGCATCGCGCTTGGGGTAGGCGGCGCGCTGACGCTCCTTGGTCTGGCTGCTGTGGCGAACGGGCTGCTCCTCGCCAGTGACGAGGTGCCGCAGCCCTATCGCAAACGTAAAGATGGTTGAGGTAATCGACGACTCAGTATGTCGTCTGCTACCCAGCGTGAGTCGTCAGCCGGCTATGGCCGAGACGCATTCGCGTTCTTTCGCGCGATTTCGATTGGCATCCCGAATGCTCTATAGGTTGGTGTCCGGCCGCTGCAAGCGGTCGGGCCCACCGCCCCGGTGTTCTGCCAGGGCAAACCGCCTCGCCATAAGCCTGCCAAAAGGCTGCAGGGAGCGTCTTCGGACCTCCCTGTCCTGCCGTACGGTGTTTTTTTTGCTTTCTTTCGCTAAATGCCCAAGAGCACGTCTCTCTGGATTGATACTGCTCAACAACCGTCAACTTCTCCCCTGAAACAAGACACGAGCGCTGACGTTTGCGTGATCGGCGCCGGCATCGCGGGCCTCACGACTGCGTACTTGCTCGCGCGTGACGGCCGCTCAGTCGTCGTCATAGATACCGGAAGAGTCGGCAACGGACAAATCGCGGTGACAACGGCGCATCTGTCGAGTGTCATCGACGACACCTTTAAGGAAATGCTCCACCTGCACGGGCCCGACGGAGCGCGGCTCGCGCACGACAGCCACGCACGCGCCGTCGATCGCATCGAGATGATTTGCGGAGACGAGCACGTCGACTGTCGCTTCGAACGGCTCGATGGCTATCTCTTTCTCGGCAAGAAGGACGAGGAATCCACGCTCGAGGAGGAACTCGAGGCAGCGCGCGCTGCGGGCGCGAAAGTCACGCGCCTTCCGCAGGCGCCGGTCACCGGGTTCAAAAGCGGCCCGTGCCTTCGTTTTCCCCACCAGGCGCAGTTCCATCCCCTGCGTTACCTGAATGGTCTTGCCGGCGCGTTCGCGCGGCGCGGCGGCCGCATTTACTCGGGCACCCAGGCTGTCGAAGCCATCGGTGGCGCGCGCGCGTGCGTAAAAACGGCGTCAGGCCACTCAATCCGCGTCAGTGCGATCGTCGTCGCGACCAACTCACCCTTCAACGATCTCCTGGCGATCCACACGAAGCAGGCGCCCTATCAAACCTACGCCGTCGGTGCGCGCGTGAAGGCGGACGCGATCACGCGTGCCTTGTATTGGGATACGGAGGATCCGTATCACTACGTCCGGCTGCAGCGCATCACCAACAGGGAGCTCGGAGGGGACAACGACGAGCCCATAGATATCCTCATCGTCGGGGGTGAAGACCATAAGTCGGCAAAGGCAGACGATGCCGACGCAAGGTTCGCGCGCCTGGAAAGCTGGATGCGCGATCACTTCCCGGCGGCCGGATCGGTGGAGTTCCGCTGGTCCGGCCAGGTGATGGAGACCGTCGACGGTCTCGCATTCATCGGGCGCAATCCTCTCGATGCCGACAACGTCTATGTCGCGACCGGCGATTCAGGCATGGGGATGACGCACGGCACGATTGCCGGGATGCTGATCGCCGATTTGATCCAGGGACGCGAGAATCCCTGGACCGAGCTCTACGATCCCGGCCGCGTGCGCACCGGCGCCGCGGTCGAGTGGGTGAAAGAGAATATCAATGTCGCCCTGCAATACAAGGACTGGCTGACTGGCGGCGACGTGACGTCGGTCGACGAAATCACGCCGAACAACGGCGCGATTATGGTGGAAGCCGGCCGCAAGATCGCCGTCTACCGCGACGAGCGCGGTTCGCTCCATCGGCGCTCCGCCGTCTGTCCGCATCTCGGATGCATCGTCGGCTGGAACCCTGCCTCGTCAACATGGGATTGCCCGTGCCACGGATCCCGCTTCGACCGCTTCGGGGCGATGTTCAATGGGCCTTCGCCAAAGGATTTGGACCCCGCGTAGGACGAGTACGCCTGTCTCTTCGCAGGAGCTCAGGAGAACAGGAGACAAGGAGTTTTACGGGTTTTGTACCTCCTGATCTCCTTATCTCCTGATCTCCTGCGACGAGACAAGCAGATCACACGCGGGGGGCGGGCGCGGCGGGGATCTCGTCGGGCCTGTGGCGCCGGAGGCGCGCGTTGGCGGCCGTGACCTCGACGCCGTAGAGCAGCAGCACGGCGGAGATGTAGATCCAGATCAGGAAGACGACGACGGCGGCGATCGAGCCGTGCATCTTGCTGAAGCGCGTCAGGTCCCGGACGTACCACGAGAAGCCGAATAGCGCGGCGCGCCAGAGCAGGCCGGTGACGACGGCGCCAACCCAGACGTCGCGAAACCGCACCTTCGCGTTCGGCACGAAGTAGAAGATCAGCCCCACGACCGCGATGAACACGGCGGTGCTGCCGAACCGCACGGCGAAGTGATGCAACACGGACAATTTCGGCGCGTGCGCGGCGACGACGGCGAACCATCGCGCTTCGACGATGTTGATCGCGGTCACGAGCAGCAGGCCGGCGAGCAGCAGCAGGCTCGCAGCGACGAGCATGATGAACGAGATGAGCTTGTGTTTCAGGTAGCTGGGCTGCTTGTCGACGCCCCACGCATGGTTGACGGCGGATGTGATTGCGCCGAACACCCCCATTGCGGCCCACACCATCAGCAGCGTGCCGGCGACGCCGAGCCGCACCGTGTTCTGCTGCATCGCATCCAGCTGGATCGTCACGAACTCGAACTGACGCGGAAAGTAGCGCAGCACGAACTCGAGGATTGACGCTCGATCGCCCGGGTCGGAGGTGACGCTGCCGAGGATCGAAAACGCGAGCAGGAAAAACGGGAACAGCGAGAGGAGCGTGTAGTAGGCGATGGAGGACGCGAAGGTAAGATCGTTGCTGTTGTAGATGCCGACGACGCCGCGCCAGATGGCGAGCAGGGTAAGGCGGATCTCCACGTAGACGCGGAGCGCCGCGCGGCGCACGATCACATGCGCATTCTAGCCCGCGATGGTGCGACTGCGGTCCGACTGATCCCAGGCGTTCCGCACGGTGGTCGCCGACCATGCCGCGAGCGGCCCGGCGGCGTACTGTCGCGCGAGCTGCCAGGCCATACGCCGAAGCTTAGGACTGCGAATGACGAGGACCGCGGCCCCCAGAGCCGCGGCCGCCATCACCACGTTCGCTGCAATACGAGCCTGCTGTTCCGTCATTACGCGCCGTACGCGCCGCCGGAAGTACTGGTCGTGCCGACGTTGCTGGTCCCGGTCGTGCCCGTATTGCCGCCCGTCGTGCTGCCGGTGCTGCCCGACGTACCCGCCGCCGCCATGTTGCCGACGCTCGAGCGCGCGCGATCGTAGGCCTCGCGGCCGCGATCCACTATCTGGCTCACCTTCTCCGACGCCTGCTGATAGCTCTGATCCGCGACTTCGCGCAGCCGGCCGGTCTGATCCGCGATCTGCGTGCCCAGCTGCGAGCGGAGCTCGGATCCGGCCTTGGGGGCGAACAGCATTCCGAGGCCCGCTCCGAGCACCGTGCCCGCGAGCAGCCCCATCAGGAATGAACCGCCCCCTTCTTCTCTCTCGAACCGATCGTATTCGTACGCCATGTGTCCTCCTCTATTAACGTCCTACGCGTGTGATTCGCGGTGCATCAGCGACATGATGACGGCGCGCACACCGCGCACGACGCCGACGGCCTGGTTGACTTTGTCGTGGACGCCGGCGCGCACGCGCGAAGCGGTGTCGTCCACGCGATCGATGGTGCCGGAGATGGCATGATCGACGCGCTCGGTCTGGTGGCTGACCCGCGCGGTGATCGCCTTCACGTCCGCCATGATCGCGTCCGCCTTCTCGCGCAGCGGCGCGATCTGGCGCGCTTCGAGATCGTTGACCAGCGTCATGACACGCGAGTAAATCAGGTACCCTCCCACGCCGATGCCGATCAGGAGCAGCGCCTGAAGGACGCTCACGACGGCCATGATCCAAAGCGGAGTGCTCAAAGACTGCAGGTCACCCATGGTTCCTTCCCCCGTTTTACGCGGACCAGCGCCCCTGCGCCGTACCGCCGGTAATTTCATTCAGCGAGCGCCAGCCTTCGTTGGCCGCCGTCTTCGCCTTGTTGACCGTCCCGCGAACGTTTGCCAGCTCGCGGACGAAATCGTCGAGCTTCGGTTCGATCTGCGTCCGGATCCGCGCGCCTCCCTGCGTCAGATACAACCATCCCCAGAGTCCGCCGGCGGCGGCACCCGCCAGGGTCGCCAGCAATACACGCGATCGTTCTTCCACATCGACCTCCTTAGCCTGATCGCTCGCACGCACACGCGCACGCCCGCGATCACCACTCATGTATCAAAAGGGGTGCCACGGGACAGATGAGTCGGTCTGGTTGTCGGGCTGAGAGCTCTGCGCCGGGAAATAAGGCTTAGACACCGGCGGCGCGGCGCGCGCCGGACTTGCCGCCGTCCTGAATTTCGTGCTTCTTCATCTTGCTGTACAGCGTCGGACGATACAGCCCCAGAATTAGCGCGGCTTCCTGTTTGTTCCAGTTTGTGCGCTGCAGCGTCTGCAGGATGGCCATCTTCTCGATTTCCGCCAGCGTGCGGTGCGGCGGAATGACGAACTCCGTCGTCGTCGCGCTTTCCGTGCGCAGCGACTCCGGCAGATCGTTGACGGTGATTTCGGTTCCCTTCGCGACGAGCACGCCGCGCTCGATCACGTTTTCGAGTTCGCGCACGTTTCCCGGCCAGCGATGGCGAATTAATACATGGTAAGCAGCCGGCGCGATCGACTTGACGTTCCTCTGGTGACGCGTCTTGTACTTCTCGAGGAAATGCTCGCACAAGAGAGGAATATCTTCCGTGCGCTCCCGCAGCGCAGGGACGCGGAGAGTGATCGTGTTGATGCGGAAGTACAGGTCCTCGCGCAGCTTGCCGTCGCGCAGCGCGGAGTCCAGATCGATGTTCGTCGCGCATACGAGACGGAAATCGACGCGGACGATGCGATCGCTGCCAATCGGACGGTACTCGCGCTCCTGCAGCACGCGCAGCAGCTTCGTCTGGAGATATGGCGGCATTTCGCCAATCTCATCCAGCAGCAGCGAGCCCCCCTCCGCCATCTCGAAGAGGCCTTCCTTGTCCGTCTGCGCCCCGGTGAAGGCCCCCTTCTTGTACCCGAACAGCTCGGACTCGATCAGGTCTTTCGGAATCGCGGCGCAATTGATCTTGATGAAGGGGCCCTTGGCGCGCTTGCTGTTGTAGTGGATCGCGTTGGCGATCAACTCCTTGCCAGTGCCGTTCTCCCCTTGAATAAGGATGTTGGCGTCGCTGCCCGCGACGCTTTCCACCAGCTCGAGCACTTCGTGCATCTTCTTGCTCTTGCCGATGATGTTGCCGAACCGGAACTGTCCCTCGAGCTTCTGCTTCAGCAACAGGTTCTCGCCGACGAGATCGCGCCGCTCGATCGCGCGCTCGAGCATCGCCAGCAGCGTGTCCGGCTCGATCGGCTTCTCGATGAAACTGTGCGCACCCCCCTTCATCGCCTCGACCGCCTTCGGAACGCTCCCGTGGCCGGTGACAACGATGACTTCCGTGTCCGCGTGCGTCTGTTTGAACCGGCGCAATAATTCCAGCCCGTCGATGTCGGGCAGCATCATGTCCGTAATCACGACGTCCGGCTTCCAGGTCTTGAAGATCTCCTCCCCCCGCGTGCCGATCATCGCGGTACGAACTTCATAGCCCTCGTGCTCGAGGAGAATCTTCAGCCACTCGATCATCGCGGGCTCGTCGTCGATTGCGAGAACGCGATATTTCTTCTTCGGTGTCGTCATGGCGAACACGAATATATACACATTCTCCGTTTACTGTCCAGATACCGGACATTTGTTGGGAATTACATCACGGCTATAATCGAGGGCCGTGGAGCGTCTCGAGTCACATGTCGATCCCCGCAGCGATGACTTCCGGCGCAACCACGAACGGATGTCGCGACTTGTGACGGAACTTCGGCAACGGCGCGACACGGCACGGCAGGGGGGCGGTGAAAAATACCTGCAGCGCCATCGGGAACAGGGAAAGCTTCCCGTTCGCGAACGAATCGACAAGCTCCTCGATCCAGGATCCCCTTTCCTGGAGCTGTCTGCGCTTGCGGCGTGGGACCTTTACGACAATGAAGCGCCGGGGGCGGGTATCGTCACCGGCATTGGCCGCGTTTCGGGACGCGAGGTGCTCGTCGTCGCCAACGACGCGACGGTCAAAGGGGGCACCTACTATCCCCTGACGGTGAAGAAACACGTCCGCGCGCAGGAAATCGCGCTGCAGAACCGGCTGCCGTGCGTGTACCTGGTTGACTCGGGGGGCGCGTTTCTTCCGCTGCAGGCGGAAGTCTTCCCCGATCGCGACCACTTCGGCCGCATCTTCTTCAACCAGGCGCGCATGTCGGCCGAGCGGATTCCACAGATTGCGATCGTCATGGGATCGTGCACGGCCGGGGGCGCCTACGTGCCGGCAATGTCCGATCAGACCGTGATCGTCCGCGGGACGGGCACGATTTTCCTCGGCGGTCCGCCGCTCGTGAAGGCGGCGACCGGCGAGGAAGTGACGGCCGAAGAGCTTGGCGGCGCGGACGTGCACACGCGGCTCTCGGGCGTCGCGGATTACCTCGCGGAAGACGACGCGCACGCGTTGCACCTCGCACGCACGATCGTCTCGAACCTGAACGCCGCGAAGCGGATGCCGCCCGACGTGACGACTCCGGAAGACCCCGCGTACGACCCGCGCGAGATCTACGGCGTCGTGAACACCGACACGCGCAAGCCCTATGAAGTCCGCGAGATCATTGCGCGGCTCGTCGATGGATCGCGCGTCGACGAATTCAAGGAGCGTTACGCGACGACGCTGGTCACTGCCTTCGCACGAATCCACGGCTTCCTGGTGGGCATCGTCGCCAACAACGGGGTCCTCTTTTCAGAGTCCGCGCTGAAGGCGACGCATTTCATCGAGCTGTGCAACCTGCGCGGGATTCCGCTGATCTTTCTGCAGAACATCACCGGCTTCATGGTCGGCCGCCAGTACGAGCGCGGCGGCATCGCGAAAGACGGCGCCAAGATGGTCCATGCCGTTGCCAACTCCGTCGTCCCGAAGTTCACAATCGTGATCGGTGGATCGTTCGGCGCGGGCAATTACGGGATGTGCGGCCGCGCCTACGAGCCGCGGCTGTTGTGGATGTGGCCGAATGCGCGCATCTCGGTGATGGGCGGCGAGCAGGCCGCCGGCGTGCTCACGACGGTCAAGCGCGATCAGCTCGCGCGCGCCGGTCAATCGCTCGCCGCCGCGGAAGAGGCAGCCATCCGCGATCCGATCCTGGAAAAATACGAGCGCGAAGGCTCTCCTTATTATTCGACGGCGCGCCTGTGGGACGACGGGATCCTGGATCCGGCGGAGACGCGGCAGGCGCTGGCGCTTGGCATTTCCGCGTCGTTCAACGCGCCGATTCCCGAGCCGAGGTTTGGCGTCTTTCGGATGTAGGTTTGTGACAAGCAGATGTTGACGATCCAGCAAGACGGCCCTGTCGCCCGGGTGACGCTGAATCGCCCCGACGTGCGCAACGCCTTCAACGAGGAGCTGATCGCCGCGTTGACCGCGTGGGCGCAGTCGGTGACGGCGAGCGGCGCGGCGCGCGTGGCAGTGCTCGCGGGCGCGGGAAAGATGTTTTGTGCCGGCGCCGACGTGACGTGGATGTCGAAGACGGTGAACTACACGCACGACGAGAACGTGCGTGATGCGCGGGCCATGGCGCGCATGTTCGAATCGCTCGACACGCTGCCGATTCCCCTCATCGGACGTATTCACGGCGCGGCGCTCGGCGGGGGCGTCGGCCTCGCCGCAGTCTGCGACATCGTCGTCGCAGCGGAGGACGCGGCATTCGCGTTCACCGAAGTGAAGCTGGGCATCCTGCCCGCGGTCATCTCCCCCTACGCGATGGCGAAAATCGGCCGCTCCGCGGCGCGCGAGCTGTTCCTGACGGGCGCCCGATTCTCCGCCGCGCGCGCGATGGAGATCGGTCTCGTCCATGCGATCGGTCAGGAGCAGGAGCTCGATCGAATCGTCGCGAAGTACGTCAACGATGTCCTCACGTCGGCTCCCCAGGCCGTCGCGGCCGCGAAGCGGCTGATCGCCGAAGTGGCGAGCGCGACGCGCGCGGCGGCGACCGAGTACACCATCGACGCAATCGCCCAGCGGCGCGTATCGAAGGAGGGGCAGGACGGGTTGAATGCTTTCCTTGCGAAGCGCCCGCCGTCCTGGATCGCCTGATCGGCGAAAACTCGCGTGATAAGCTCGGCGGGATGTCGTCGATCCGCCGGCTGCTGATCGCGAACAGGGGTGAGATCGCGCTGCGCATCATCCGCACGTGCCGCGAGATGCACATCGAGGCCGTCGCCATCTACTCCGATGTCGATGCCAATGCGCCGCACGTGCTCGCCGCCGACTTCGCCGTTCGCGTCGGACCTGCGCCGGCCAGCGAGAGCTACCTGAACGTCCCCGCCGTGATCGATGCGGCGCGCACCGCCGGCGCGGACGCGGTCCATCCTGGTTACGGGTTTCTCTCGGAGCGTGCCGCGTTCGCCGCCGCGTGCGCCGACGCGAGACTGATTTTCGTCGGCCCGCCGGCGGACGCGATCGATCGCATGGGATCGAAGATCGGCGCGCGCGCACTCATGGAGAAGGCCGGCGTCCCCGTCGTGCCAGGACATACGCCAACAGACCAGTCCGATGCAGGCATCAGCGCGGCCGCGCATGCGATTGGTTTTCCTGTCCTGATCAAAGCATCGGCGGGGGGCGGCGGCAAAGGGATGCGGTCCGCGGGCGACGAAACAACACTCGCGGAAGCGATTCCTGCGGCGAGACGCGAAGCGCTCGCCGCGTTTGGCGACGGCACGCTGTACGTAGAGCGGCTGATCGAGCGGCCGCGTCACGTGGAAGTGCAGATCTTCGCGGACAGTCGCGGCAACACCGTTCACCTGTTCGAGCGCGAATGCTCGATCCAGCGCAGGCACCAGAAGATCCTTGAGGAAAGTCCCTCCCCCGCGCTGACGCCGGCACTGCGCGAGCGAATCGGACGTGCGGCAGTGGCGGCTGCACAGGGATCGGGTTACCTGAACGCGGGTACGATCGAGTTCCTGCTCGACGGCACCGGCGACGCGGCGAAGTTCTATTTCCTCGAGATGAACACGCGGCTGCAGGTCGAGCATCCCGTCACCGAGCTCGTGACGGGCGCCGATCTCGTGCGTGCGCAGCTCCTCGTCGCGATGGGTGAACCGCTTCCATGGACCCAAGCTGACCTGGCCCAGCGCGGACATGCGATCGAATGCCGTGTCTACGCCGAAGATCCCGCAAACGACTTTCTGCCGCAGGCGGGACCGCTTCGGCTGTATCGCGAACCGTCCGGGCCCGGCATTCGGATCGACAGCGGCGTTGTCGAAGGAGCGGAGGTTCCCGTCCAGTACGATCCGATGCTGGCGAAGCTGATCGCACACGGTGCCACACGTGATGCCGCGATCGCACGCACGGCTGCCGCCCTGCGCCGTTTTCCAATCCTCGGTGTCCGCACGAATATCAGCTTCCTGATCAACATCCTCGAGCATCCTGCCTTTCGCGTCGGGGACGTGCACACGGGCTTTGTGGAGGAACATCTGGACGCCCTCCTGCGGACAGCCCCACCGTCACCCTTCGTGCGCGCCGTGGCTGCTTTCGCGTTGAACCAGCCGGCCGGTTCCGTCGATGGCACGACAACAGCTGCCGAGCCCTGGACTGATCTCCGCGGCTGGGGCCGTTGATGGCGGACATCGCACGCGGCCAATCGCCGGGGGAATTACTCGTGCGAGACGGCATTCGCGTCGATCGCATGTACGCGGTGTCGTCGGGCGGGAAGACTTGGATCTTTCATGACGGCGTGGTCTACGAGATCATCGAGGAGAGCCACGCGCGCAAGCGGGCCGGCGCACACGAGTCGCTCACGGCACCGATGCCGGCGACGGTCATCCAGGTGAACGTGACCACGGGCGCGGAAGTTCGCCGAGGAGACATCCTGCTGCTGCTCGAAGCGATGAAAATGGAACTGCCGCTCCGCGCGCCGGCGGGCGGACGCATCAGCGCGGTGAATTGCCGTGCAGGTGAGCTGGTCCAGCCCGGCGCGACGCTGATCGAGATCGAATGACACTCCCGCGCCGCGTACGAATCGTCGAAGTCGGTCCGCGTGACGGGCTGCAGAACGAGGCCACGGCGGTTACGACCGCCGAGAAGATCGCGTTCGTGAATGCGCTCAGCGGCGCCGGCTACCAGACGATCGAAGTGTCGGCATTCGTCAGCGCGAAATGGGTGCCGCAGATGTCGGACGCCGCCGAGGTTTTCGCGGGGATCGCGCGCCGTCCGGAGACCCGCTACACGGCGCTCGTGCCGAACCTCGCGGGGCTGGCGCGCGCCATGGATGCCAAGGCAGATGAAGTCGCCATCTTCGCGGCGGCATCGGAATCATTCAGCCGCAAGAACATCAACCAGGGAATCGACGAGTCGCTCGCCACCTATCAGACCGTCTGCGATCGGGCGCGCGAGGCTGGCTTGCCGGTGCGCGCCTACGTGTCCACGGCCTTCGGCTGTCCGTTTGAAGGCCCGGTCGATCCTGCCGCGGTGGCGCGCGTCTGTGCCGCGCTGATCGCGATGGGCGCGTACGAGGTCGCCGTCAGCGACACGATCGGGATCGGACATCCAGGGCAGGTGCCGGTCGTCATCAACGCCGTCGCCGCCCAGGTGCCTTTGGACAAGATCGCCCTGCACTTCCACGACACACGCGGCACCGCGCTCGCAAACGTGCTGACCGCGCTGCAGCTGGGCATCACGACTTTCGACGCCTCCGCCGGCGGCCTCGGTGGCTGCCCTTACGCGCCCGGCGCAACCGGCAATCTTGCGACCGAGGATCTTCTCTATATGCTGGACGGTCTTGGTATCGAGACCGGCATCAGCCTCGACGGGGTGCTCGCCGCTTCGCGTCTGATTGAGCAGAAGATCGGACACCCACTGCCTTCGCGCTACGCGGCCGCCGTTCGCGCAGCCACGCGTCGAACCGGGATTCCTCCCAGCAATTGACGACGCGATCCGCCGGGGCCTCGGCGATCCGCGCGTGCGCGATGGCGTAGTCGGTGAACGGGTATTCGGCGATGCTGTGCGCGTCGCTATCGAGCGCAAGGAAACAGCCTTCCTCGAGGGCAATCGCGGCAAGCTCGTAGTCGACGTCCTGCCGATGCCAATTGCCGTCGATCTCGATCGCAACGTCCCGCTTCGCCGCCTCATTGAACACCCTGCGCCAGTCCGCCGTAATGCCCGGCCGGGTGTTGAACATCCGCCCTTGCGGGTGTCCGAGGATCGCGACACCCGGCAGTTTGACCGCGGCGAGCATTCGCGCGGTCTGATCGGTATCCTTCCGCAGCTGCGAATGCGGTGAGGCGATCACGTATTCGAAGAGGCCGCGTTCCTCTTCCTGCAGGTCCAGCGCGCCGTCCGCAAGGATGTTCGCTTCGACGCCCTTGTACACTCGGATCCGCCCCGCGAAGCGCTCGTTCAACTCGTCGATCTCGTGATGCTGGGCGCGGGCGGACTCCATGCTCATCCCGCGGGCGATCGGAAGGCCGTACGAGTGATCGGTGACGCCGATACGCAACCATCCGAGCTCGTAGCCCCCTTCCGCGAGATCCGCGATCGACTCGCCGCCGTCGCTCCACGTCGAATGCATCTGCAGATCGCCGAGATAGCTGCGCGTCGAAACGATCGACGCATCAAGCGGCGCGTCCAGCGCGATCCGCATCGCGTGGCGACTGAGATAGGCACGGCGGAAGCCGCGGCGCTTCTCTACTTCACTCCGCTTCGAAGATGCCGCGACCGCCGCCTGAACGGCGGCCGACTCTCCGGTCCGCACGAGTTCCGAGACGACGCGCTCGCTCGATACGCCCACGAACGGCACATCCCGCAGGATCCCTTCCTCGATCAGGTCCACGACCGATCGATCGGTTCCCGCAGCGAGCGCTTTCGCGGCGCGCTTGTAGCCGAACGCGCTCCGCTCCGAACCTTGAAGAATGGAAAGGTCGTACAAGAGGCCCGCGGCGACGATATTCATGTCCTGGTGAATCTCTTCCCCCAAGCTCCGCTGTTTCCGCCTCATGTTGGTAGCCACCTACACACTCGGCAGGAAACCTGAACGATTTCGAAGCCGAACCGTAGGCACTTTGCTTGCTGTGGAACTGACAGAGGAGGACGCCTGGATGACCAGACGTACTGTGGCGGCGTTGCTCGTGTCAGCGTTTGCGTTCGTCGCATGCGATCGGCACGGTAAGCACCAGCCGGACCAGCCCGGCGCAGCCGGCACGTCAGGCCGAGGGGAGATGACCGTTGGCGAGGCGCTGAGCGGCGCCAGGCCGATCTTCGTCGCCGCAGACGACGAAGGTGCGCGCCTGTGGAAGCTCACGCGACAGTTCTATCAGAAGCGCGGCGAAGCGCCAGCGTGGATCGAGAATCGGAAGGCGCGGCCGCAGATGGACGAGCTGATTGGCGCACTGCAGGGCGCCGACCGCGAAGGGCTCGACCCGGCGCTCTACAACGTCGCCACGCTCACGGCACGGCGCCAGGAAGCGGGACGCGGGTTTCTCACGACGAAGGGATTCGCTCCGGCGGAAGCCTCGAAGCTGGACGTCTGGCTCACCTACCTGTATCTGAGCTACGCGTCGGACCTGTCAAGCGGAGTTTCGGATCTCTCGCACGCGGATCCGAACTGGAAGATCCGCGACGACAAACCCGATCTCCTGGGACTGCTGGAGAAGTCCATCGACGAGAACCGCGTTGCGGCGTCGTTGAAGGAACTCGTTCCGCAGCATCGGCAGTACGTTGGGCTCCGTGATGCGCTCGCCAAGTACCGCGAGCTGGCGCAGCGCGGCGGATGGCAGCCGCTCCCAGCGCAGCTCAAGCTGAAGCCGGGACAGAACAATCCCGCCGTCCTCGCGCTCGCGAAGCGTCTATCGATCACCGGCGACTATACCGACGCCGTAAACGAACAGGACACGCGGTACGGCGCAGAGCTTCAGGAAGCGGTCAAGCGTTTCCAGCGGCGCCACGGCCTCGAACCCGATGGGACTGTGGGCGCTGCCGTTGTCGCGCAGATGAACGTCCCGATCGACGAACGCATTCGGCAGCTCTCGCTCAACCTCGAGCGCTGGCGCTGGCTGCCGCGCGCGCTAGGCGATCGCTACATCCTGGTCAACATCCCCGAGTACCGGCTCGAGGTGTGGGACCACGACAAGGTGCCGCTCTCCATGCGCGTTGTCGTCGGCAAGAAGGACACCCCCACGCCGATCTTCGCCGATGACATGACGCACGTGGTGTTCGCGCCGTACTGGAACATTCCGCCCGATATCGTGAAGAACGAAACGCTCCCATCGGTGCTGCGCGATTCCGCCTTCCTGCAGCGCACCAACATGGAAGTCGTCGACAACAACGGCAACGTCGTCGATCCTTCGTCGATCGATCTCGAGAATGCCGGCGCCTACAGGATCCGCCAGCGCCCCGGATCGTCGAACTCGCTCGGCCTGGTGAAGTTCATGTTCCCGAACTCGTTCAACGTCTACCTGCACGACACGCCGGCGGACTCGTTGTTCGCGCGCACGACGCGTTCGTTCAGCCACGGGTGCGTCCGCGTCGAGGAGGCCGAGAAGCTCGCGCAATACGTGCTTGGCGATCAGCCGGAATGGACGCCGGAAAAGATTGATGCGGCGATGCACGCGGGCGAGGAGCGTACCGTGAAGCTGCGCGCACCGATCCCCGTCTACCTCGGATACTGGACGGCGCGCGTCTCCGCGGACGGCATCCTGCAATTCCGCGGCGATCTCTACGGCATCGATGGCCGTCAGATGACGCTGCTCGCGGGCGTGCTGAATAAGCTGAAGATGCGCGCCGATCAGGCGGCTACGGCGTACGACACAGCGGTGCGATCGTCGCAAGCAGCCGATCGAAATCGACGGGCTTCGAAAGCCAGCCGTCGGCGCTGATTTCCGGGACCTGTTCGCGCGCGCCGGCCGCGGTGACGACCACGACGGGAATGCGCGAGAGCGCCGGATCGCTCTGCTGCGCCTCACGGAACTGCCAGCCGTTCATCACCGGCATCATCAGATCGAGGATGATGACGCACGGCTGCCCGTCCTCTTGCAGCGCCCGCAGCGCAAGCTCGCCGTTCGCCGCGGTGCGCACGTCGAACCCTTCGAGTTCGAGGAAACGTCCGAGCATTTCGCGGGTGTCCCGGTCGTCTTCGATGATCATCACCGACGCCATCGCGCGAATCAGGCGGAGCGCCGCGCGCGCGCCCGCGCGATCAGCTGGGTGAGCGTGTGTTCCAGGTCTTCGGCCTGGCACGGCTTGGGCAGGATCGCGTCGCATCCCGCGCGGTCCGCGCGCGACGGGTCCTGTGTGAAGGGGGCGTATCCAGTTACCGCGAGCACGGGAATGCGTTCCGTACGTGGATCGGTTTTCAGGCGGCGTGTCAGCTCGTAGCCGTCAATGCCGGGGATATTCAGATCGGTGAGGATGGCGTCTGGCAGCAGATCGAAGGCGCGCTCGAGCGCCTGGAGACCGTTATGCGCTTGTTCCACGCGGAATCCCGCCTCCTGCAGCCACTCCGCAAACAGCATTCGCCCTTCGCGGTCGTCTTCGACCAGCAGAACGAGCGGCCGCCCGGGTAACAGCGACACTGCAGGGTCCCCGATGGGAGTATACCAACCCACTCATCGCGGAGAACTGACAAGCGCGAGGTAATCCCCTTTGGGACTGACGGCCAGCCGCGTTACGCCGCGCAAGCTCAACCGTTCAAGCGCCGCGATTTCTGTCCATCCCGGCTGCCCCTGGCGCCATCCGTAAAGCGTCGCTCCCTTTGCCATGAGCAGCGTGCCATCCGGCGTCCACGCCGTATCCGCTTCCGTCGCGCCATCGACTGCGGGCGTGAGCACCGAGACCGCGCCCGTCGCGGGCGTGAGCTTCTTGATGATCAGGCGCGTCACATCTCCTGCCCGCTCGCGCTGCACGAAACTGATGTCCCGCGCGGCAGACGACCCGGGCATGCGCTGGATTGAGCGTCCGACGTCGGATGCGATGATGCGCGCTGTGCCGGTGCGCGTGTCCGCGAGCTGCAGCGTCGGCGGCTGTCCGAGCACGAACAATGCGAGCGTGTGATCGTCCGCCCACGCGTGATACCCGACAGGCTTGACGTCTCGAAGCACCACGTCCGACTGAATCTTGGGTCCGCTTGGAGCGATGCTCCAGAGCCGCTGCGTGCCATCGGTTTCGACGCGAATGACGGAAATGCGCGTCCCATCCAGCATGACCGTAGGCGAGTACTCGCTCTCGACGGTCTGCGTGACCCGCGAGATCTCACGTGAGGCGATGTCGTACCGATAGATATCGGTTTGGCCCGGCGCGGCATCGCGCAGCCCTGGTGACGGCCCGCGCACCGATGTAAAGACGATCGCACGCCCATCCGGCGTGAAGGACGGCTGATTGTCGTACCCAGGACTGTTCGTGATGTTGATTGCCTCGCCGACTTCGATCCTGCCGTTCGTGTTCTTCAGCGGCGCCAGGTAAATTTCCGTATCCGGCGGCGCCTGAGCCGCCGGTTGCGCCGGTGCCGCCGGTTGCTGCGGCTGCGGAGTCTCGAACTCGAGAAAGACCTCGTGATCCACGGGGACGATCGCTCCGGGCATGTCGCCGAGCTGCCACAGCATCTCCTGCATGGAGCCTGGAGACATCGCGCGACGCACCTTATCTTCGTCGAGGCCATTGATGATCTTGTCGAGATCGAGATCGAGAATCGTCGCGCGATTCCCTTTCGTCACGGGCGCGTTCGTGCGCAACAGCGGCACGTCTTCCATCTCCACGTACAGGCGCACCGCCATGTGCCCGATCGCGCGCTTGAATGCCAGCTCCTCCGGCGAGTCCGTCTTCAATACGGTCATCTGCGGGTCCGGATCCGGAGCAATCCGGCCGTCAGGAAGACGGACGAGAAGCAGGCGGTCGCCGTTATCGTGCGGCTTCATCGCGAAAGAGATCACCGGCTGATCCGTGATACCGCCGACATGCACCGTGGCACCGCCGAATGCCGGCACGATGTCCATCCGCAGTTTCGTGACGTCCTCGAACTCGACGATCGACGTGCGCATGGCACCGTCGGGTGTTTTCTCGAACTTGCTGGACGCGAGCTTGACGCCCGTGCCGAACTGCCGCGCGAGCCCTCCTTCTTCCGGAGGGGGCAGCTCCTGATCGAGCGGTGTCTGCGTCGGCGAACCCGTAAACATGCCGTCGAACGCGCGCAGGTTGGCTTCGTAAAGGCGTGTGGTAATGACCGCACGGCCGTGTCCGTCGGGGCTGACGTGCAGGATCACTATGCTGTCGGCGCATCCGGGCAGGATCAGGATCGCGACGACCACGATCAGGCGCGTGAAGCGTGACATCCGCGAAGTATAGTCCCACTACATGCCTCCGGCTTTCGTTCCTGCCGCAATCGTCGGCGGCACTGCGCTGTCGTACGTTGTCGCATTCGCTCTCGGCGTGCCGGCGCTCGTCCCCTTCATCAACGTGGCGCCCGCATTCCCGTTCATGGTCGCGTCGTTGCGCCGCGGACGCGTGGAGGAAGCCATCTGGCGGATGCTCGTCTGGGCGGCCGCGCTCGGCGTCTGCGCGACGCTGATCTCGTACTTCGCGACCGCAGATGCGGGGCGGATCTTTCTTCGCGGGGAGAGCTACCGGCGCGAGATGTTCGAATTCATTCGCACCGGCTATGGACCGGAAGGTGACGTCCGCGCCTTCCTGCCGCAGCACGTCGCGCACGCGGCAGGGTTCTGCGTGCTTGCAATTGCCACGGGCGCCGTGCTCGCGATGCCACTCGGGGCCTGGCTGATGAACTACATGTCGTACTCCGTCGGCGCGCTGGGCGCGGCGAGCGCGCACCCGTGGAAGGTTATGGCGCTTGCCTGGGTCCCGTGGGCGGTCATCCGGATTGCTGCGTTTGTCGTTCTTGGCGTCGTGCTGGGAGGACCGCTGCTGGCGCGGCTTCTCCACTTCGACTACCGGCTCCGGGAGCGGCGAGGATGGCTTGCGATCGCCGCAGCGGGGCTGCTGGCGGATATCCTGCTGAAATGGACGCTCGCCCCCTCGTGGCGCGAGCTGATTCGGGCCGCGGCGGGCTGGTAATAATAAGGATAATGAGGAGGCCTATGCTGATCCTGTTATTCGTCCTCAGCGCCGCGTTCGCGGCTGGCGGCCAAGCCGTCGAGCGGCAGCACGTGCTCTCCATCACCGCGCCCGATCTGGACGGGGGCGTCCTCTCCGAAATCACCTGGGACAACGGCGGGCTGCTGCTCCAGGGCGTGATCGCGAATCCCGATGGGTCGCTGTCAGGGCGCTATGTCGTGATTCCCGCCAAGAGCACGACGCTGTCGAAATTGAAGGAGCAGACCGGCGCCTCGATGGCGTATTGGGATAGGAAATCCCGCCGCACGAGTCCGACCGGCCTCGGCCCGATCAGCACCGGCAATGACTCCAAGATGCCCATGTATGGCATCTCGAGTCTTGAAAACCGCATGGTGGACGCCGCCGACATGGGGGGCATGCGCAAGAAAGCAACGATTCGTCTTGGACGTCTCGTGCTGCACGAGCGCGAGGACGGGCACGAGCCGTACGACGGCGAGATCTGGTCGTGGTCTCCGGCGGAGCTCAATCGGATCGCGTACGTGGACGGGAAAGGCGATCTCTGGGTCGCGAACGCCGACGGCCGCAGCGCGCAGAGACTCCTCAAAGGGAACTTCACGCTGCCCGCATGGTCCGAAGACGGTAAGGCGATCGCGGTGGCGGAGAAAAAGGATGGGGGCCGGACCTGGGACATCACCGTCGTGCTGCTCCCCGAGCCGCTCCGTTCCGTACGTTAACGACAAACTGGGAACTGGGAACTGGGAACTGGCAACTGCAACTGGCAACTGGCAACTGGGAACTGCGAACTGCAAACATATGTCTGACGCACCCAAAAGCGCCCTCGAACTCGCGATGGAACGGCTGAAGAAGAAGGATGCGGAAGCCGGAGTCGTCGAGCACAAATTAACCGACGCGCAGAAAGCGGCTATCGCGGAAGCGCGCTCGATTCATGAGGCGCGCGTCGCCGAACGCCAGATCCTGCACCGGCAGAAGCAGCTCATGACGATGGATCCCGCGGAGATCGCGACGATGGAAGAGGAGTACCGGCGCGACATGGATCGGTTCGCGACGGATCGCGACGCGAAGATCCGCAAGATTCGCCAGGAGACTGAGTGAAACGCGCCGTCGCGGTTTCGGCCGCGCTGTTGATCTGGTCCCGTGGGAGCGTAGCGCAGGAAGATGTGCTGTCGCGCATCCGGCAGGAAGGACGCGAGCCGCTGAAAGATCTTGGCATGCGGAAGAACGTCATCGCTGGAATCGGGAACACGGATCATCTGAGCTTCCGCGCCGTCGGGATTCCCGGCTTCAATCCGATCCAGGAGTACAAGGATTACGACGTCCGCATGCACCATACGAACATGGACCTGTACGAGCGCGTGTGCGAGCAGGATCTGAAACAGAACGCGATCGTGATGGCGTGGTTTGCGTGGCAGGCGGCGAATACCGCCGAGCGCCTTCCCCGGCCCTGACGGCGCGTGGCAGCCACTTCGGTCGGCGCGGGAATCCTGATCAGCCGCCTCGCGGGGCTGGTGCGCGTAGCGCTCTTCGCGAAGTATCTCGGCCAGCAGACGGACGCCGCGGACGCGTTCAACGCTGCGTTCCGCATTCCGAACCTTCTTCAGAATCTTTTCGGTGAGGGGGCGCTCTCCGCCGCCTTCATTCCCATCCACGCCGGCCTGCGCGCCCGCGGCGAGCACGAAGCCGCGGCGCACGCGGCGCGCACCTTCTTCGCGCTGCTCACGCTGGTCGTCGCCGTGCTCGTCCTGGTGGGCATGGTCGCGGCCCCGTGGATCATCCCGGTGCTGGCGCCCGGTTTCACCGGTGCGAAACGCGAGCTGACGATTCGCATCGTGCGGATCCTCTTTCCGGGAGCCGGACTGCTCGTCGCATCTGCGTGGTGCCTGTCCGTCCTGAACAGCCACGGCAAGTTCCTGCTCTCGTACACGGCGCCTGTTGCATGGAATGTCGCGATGATTGCCTGCCTGCAGACGTTCGGAGGCACGCACGATCTCGACCGGCTTGCAATCTATCTCGCCTGGGCATCGGTGCTCGGCAGCTTCCTTCAGTTCGCAGTGCAGGCGCCGTTTGCCTTCGGCCTCTCACGTCACGAACGTCGCATGTCGTTGTCGGATCCGGTGAGGCAGGCGATCCGGAACTTCTTCCCCGTTCTCGTCAGTCGCGGCGCCGTGCAGCTCACCGGATACATCGACGCGATGATCGCGAGCCTGCTTCCAACCGGAGCAGTCACGGCGATCACCAACGCGCAATTGATCTACCTGTTGCCCGTGAGTCTATTCGGCGTGTCGATCTCCGCTGCGGAGCTGCCGAGGATGTCGGGCGACGCCGCGAGTGAAACCGGATACGCGGCGCTGCGGGCGCGCATGGACACGGGATTGAAGCGCCTCGCATTCTTCGTCATCCCATCCGCCGTTGCATTCGCCACGCTCGGAGACGTGATCGCGGGAGCCCTGCTGCAGCGTGGCCGCTTCACACCGCGTGATTCGCTGTACGTCTGGGGCATCCTCGCCGGCTCATCGATCGGACTTCTCGCCACGACCATGGCGCGGCTCTATTCGGTCGCCCACTACGCAATTGGCGACCCGCGCCGGCCGTTGCGGTTCGCGATTGTGCGGCTCGTGATCGTCACGATCCTCGGCTACATCGCCGCGGTGCTCCTGCCGCCGCGTCTGGGTATTGCCGCCGAGTGGGGTGCCGCAGGATTGACGGCGTCCGCCGGAGTCGCCGGATGGATCGAGTTCCTGTTGCTTCGCGCCAGCCTGAACGGACGAGTGGGATCGACGGGGCTGCAGGCTTCCTACGCCGCGCGATTGTGGTCGGCAGGAGTGTTCGCCGCTGCCGTGGCATGGGCCGTGAAACTGGCACTGCCGCAGATGGATCCGCTGATCCGCGGCGCGATCGTCCTTCCGGTGTTTGGCTCCGCGTTCCTCGCCTGCGCCGTGCTGTTCGGTGTCCGCATCCAGGGACTGCGCAGGTAGCGCGCTATTGGACCGCGTCGCGGCGCTCGGACATTCCCCACCGATGCCGCTGCGCGCGAGACACGGCATCGAGCACGGCGTCCTGCGTCAGTGGCTTCCGCAGGATCGTGAAAATGCCGGCGCCTTCGACGTCGTGCATCCGCACGGGATCCGTCAACCCCGTCATCACGATGATCTCAGGCGGATGCGGCCTCCGCCGCAGCACGCTGCACAGCGCGAACCCGTCAGGCGGCGGAATGATGAGATCGAGCAGGACGATGTCGGGATCGTGGTTGGCGATCGTGTCGAGCGCCTGCCGCCCTGACGTCGCGGTCGCGACGCCATAACCTTCGTCCTCCAGCCACATCTGGAGCAGCGATACCAGCGCGTCGGCGTCATCCACCACGAGCACGCGCGTCTGCGGCGTCTGCGTGCGACCGGCCGTTCCCGACGTCAGGTGCACCATCCACACGCGATTACACTTCTCGCACTGGTAGAACGCACGGGCATCCTCGTGGCCGGCGGGAATCGCCGTGGTGCCGCACCGCGCGCAGCGTATGTCCATAGAGCGACGGCTCGGGTCCTTCCGTGCATCGAGTCGCTACGGATAGGAGCCGTGAGAGGCTGGGTACAGCAGTAAGAGCAAGAACGACACCGCTTTCAATTACACTGTCGTGACCGGGGAGAACTGATGCGCGTAACACGGCGAAGGTTCGTTCATGCGTCAGCTGCCGCAAGCGCGGCACTGATTGGGAGCCGGACGATCTCTGCGCAGGGACGCGGCGGCGGTGGCGGAGGGAACGACGTTCCCGCATCGATCCTCGAGTTGAAGCCGCTGTCGAATCCGCCAGCGCCGATCAGCGACGATGAGCGGCGCGCGCGCATTGCGAAAGCGCAGGGGCTGATGACCGAGCAGGGCCCGAAATGGTTCACGCAGCCAAGCGTCGCGATCGATCAGCCGTTCGCGTGAGCGTCCGCGTCTCGGTCGCATCCGTCATCGCGGCGGCGCTCGCCGCCGGGTGCGGCAGCCTGCCGTTCGCGCGCCCGCAACCGATCCGCGTGCTCGTGCTGAACATGCACGCCGGCAAGGATGCCGCGGGGAAGTCCAACCTCGAAGGGATTGCAGCCCTGGTGAAGACAACGGCGGCAGATCTCGTCCTGCTGCAGGAAGTGGATCGCGGCACCGCGCGTTCCGGCGCTGTCGATCAGGTTGCTGAACTGGAGAAGCTGACGGGCTATACGACGGCGTTCGGGGCGAGCCTGCTGCACTATCAGGGAGGGGAGTACGGCATCGCGGCGCTTTCCCGCGGGTACATCGGTTACCGCGCGACCTTTCCATTGCACGTCAGCCCGATCCAGACGCGCGCGGACGGCTCGCACGAGCCACGCGTGGCGCTGCTCGCGTTCCCTCTCGTTCGCGGCGTCTCGTGGCGGGCGATCAACACGCACCTCGATCCCGCGGACGGCGCGGCGCGCGCACAGGAGGTGCAGCAGGTCGCAGCGCTTGCCCGCGATCAGCAGGTGAGCGGCGCTCCCCTCGTCGCCGGCGGCGACTTCAACTCGACGCCGGACAATCCCGTGCTCGCGCCCCTGAAGGATGCGGGGCTTCGCGATGCGTGGACAGAGTGTGGGACCGGCGACGGCTTCACGTATCCCGCGGATAAACCCATAAAGCGCATCGATTACCTGTTCCTCTCGGGGACGCTGCACTGCGCCTCGGCGCGTGTGATCGACACCACGATCTCCGATCACCGGCCGGTGCTGATCACCCTGGGGTCAGGTCTGCAAATCGCCCGTTAGCGGTGCCAGGTCGAGGCCTGGCACCGCTGAAGGGCGATTTGCAGACCTGACCCCCAGGCGGACACGATTGCGAATCTCGAAAAGCTGAAAGCCGCGGGCCATCCGTTCGAATGGCGGACCTACGAGGGACTGGATCACGCGCTGTCGCCCCGGATCTGGGATGATATTGGTCCGTGCGTCGCGAAATTCAAGTAGCGCGAACCGTCAACCAACACGCGGTTTATCTCGTCAAAGGCAGAGATGAGCACAGTCCTGTCTGACCTGCGTTACGCGCTTCGCGGCCTGCGCCGCAGTCCCCTCTTCGCCACCGTGGCGATCCTCTCTCTTGCGCTCGGCATCGGCGCGAACACCGCGATCTTCACGCTGATCGATCAGATCCTGCTGCGCAAGCTGCCGGTCTCACATCCCGAGCAACTGGTCATGCTCTACCAGCAGGGCGCCAACATGGGCAGCAACATGGGCTCGCGCATGCACTCGTATCCGCTCTACCAGGATCTGCAGCAGAAGGCCGAACCGCTCGCCGAGGTGCTGTGCCGGCGGCTGTTCGACGCCTCGGTGAATGTCGACAACCAGACCGAACGCGTCGACGCCGAAATGGTCTCGGGGAATTACTTCACGACGCTGGGCGTCAAGCCCGCCCTCGGCCGCGTCTTCAACTCTCAAGAGGACGACCGGATCTACCAGGGACATCCGGTCGTCGTGCTGAGCTACGCGTACTGGGTGAGCCGCTTTGCGCGGGACCCGAACATCGTCGGCAAGAAGATCCTCGTCAACAACTACCCGATGACCGTGGTCGGCGTGTCGGCCGAGGGCTTCGCCGGCCTCGATCCCGCGCGTTCGCCGCAGATCCGCGTGCCAATCCTCATGAAGCCCGTGATGGTGCCCGAATGGAGCTGGGTACACCTCGACGATCGGCGCGCGCGATGGGTGCAGGTATTCGGCCGCCTCAAGCCGGGTTACACGGTCGAATCCGCACGCGCGCCGATCCAGGGACTCTTCACGCAGATCCGCGCGTATGAAATGACGCTGCCGGCGGCGAAGGAATGGTCCAAGTATTCGCGTGACGAGTTCATGAAAGGGCGGCTGCAGGTGACGGAAGCCTCGCTGGGCTATTCGTCGCTGCGCAACGACTTCTCCACCGCGCTCGTGGTCCTGATGTGCATGGTAGGACTCGTGCTGCTCATCGCGTGCGCGAACGTCGCCAACCTGCTCATCGCGCGCGGCTTCATGCGCCAGCGCGAGATCGCCGTCCGGCTCTCGCTGGGATCGTCGCGCGGCAGGCTCGTGAAGCAGCTGCTCGTCGAAAGCCTCGTGCTGTCTTGCGCCGGCGGGCTGCTCGGTCTTGGCGTCGCCTTCTTCCTGACGCGCGCGCTGCTCGCGCTCATTCCGTCCCAGGATCAGCCGCTGCTGATCACGCCGCATCCCGACGCGCGAATCCTCGCGTTCACGCTGGGCCTGACGTTCGTCACCGGTATCGTGTTCGGCCTCCTGCCCGCCTTGCGCGCGAGCCGGCCGGATCCGTGGACGACGCTGAAGGACACGATGGGCTCGATCGCCGGCGCAGGCGGATCGCTGTTTCTGCGCAAAGGACTCGTGACGGCGCAGGTCGCGCTCAGCTTCCTGCTGCTCTTTGGCGCCGGCCTGTTCGTGCGCAGCCTGCAGAACCTGAAGACGACGGATACCGGCGTCGCGCTCGACAACCTGGTGACGTTCCAGCTCGCCCCCGCGTTGGCCGGCTACGACGACCAGCGCGCGAGCATCTTCTACCGCCAGTTGCTCGAACGGCTGCGCGCGACGCCAGGAGTCGTGTCGGTCGGCCAGGCGACCGTCCCGATCCTCGCCGGGGACGAGTGGGACAGCTCGATGTCGGTCGAAGGACATCAGTTCAAGGACGGCGAGGACATGCAGGCGTTCATGAACGCCATCTCTCCCGATTACTTCAAGACGATGAAGATCGCGCTAGTCGAGGGACGCGACTTCCGGGAGAGCGACGCGAAGGAGATTACGCCAGGCAGCCCGAACGGCGTCGCGATCGTGAACCGCCGCTTCGCGGAGCACTTCTTCCCCGGCAAGAGCGCGATCGGCAAGCGGCTCGGATGGGGGGGCGGACCGAAGCGCAAGCTCACGATCGAGATCGTCGGCGTCGTCGCGGACTCGCTGTATGAGGGGCCGCGCGAAGGGGTGCACCGGCAGGTCTTCGTTCCCGCGTGGGGCAAGAACAGCGCCGTGTTCTACATCCGTACGCAGAGCGGCTCGTCCACTACCTATAACCAGATCCGCAATGAAGTACGACAGCTCGACTCAGGGATTCCGGTATACGCGATGAAGACGGTCGAATCGCAGCTCGATGAAACGCTGCTGACCGATCGCTTGATCGCGATGCTCTCCGCGGGCTTCGGCCTGCTGGCGACGCTGCTCGCGTCGATCGGGCTGTACGGCGTGATGGCGTTCGTGGTGGCGCGGCGGAAAAAGGAGCTCGGCATCCGCCTCGCACTCGGCGCGCAGCCCGGCTTCGTGATCTGGAGCGTGATGCGCGAGGTGCTTCTGCTGCTCGCAATCGGACTGGTCGTCGGCATTCCGGCGGCCATGGCGCTCGGCCGCTACGTGGCGACGCAGTTGTACGGGATCGAACCACGCGATCCTGCGATCGCCGCGTGGACGGTGCTGCTGCTGACGGTCGTCTCCGCGCTCGCGGGATTCATTCCTGCGCAGCGCGCCAGCCGCATCGATCCGATCCTCGCGCTCCGGCACGAGTAGCATCGCGACGCGGATGGTCCTCCGGTGACTTCCGCCTGAAGGCGGAAGCTACAAAGCGGTACACGGCGGAAGCTACGCAGCGGAGGTTACGCGGCGCGAGTTACGAAGTTGGAACCGGCCTGAGCCACTTCCCGAAAAACGCGTCCACGCGCGTCCACGCGTCGCGAAGGACGTGCTCGCGCGTGAAGTAATGGAACTCGCCTGGATACGTCATGAACTCGACGAGCGGCCCCTTGTTGTTCTTCAGCAGCGCGTCGACGAGCCGCACCGAATGCAAATACGGCACGTTGACGTCCGCGGTGCCGTGCAGCACCAGCAGCGGGCGCTCGAGTCGATCCACGTGCGACACCGGGGACGCCTGCGCGTACACCTTCGGGTTCTGCTCGGGCGTGCCGATCCGGCTGGCCGTCCACGTGCCGTGGTACGGGTCTTCGTAATACATTGCGTAGTCCGCCACGCCCGCAACGTCCACCGCGGCTCGGAACGTAGTGGGCCGCTCGGTGACGGCGAGCAGCGTGAAGAACCCGCCATAGCTCAAGCCCCAGATGCCGAGGCGATCGGCATCGACGTACGGCAGCGTCTTCAGGTAATCCGCGCTCATCACGGCATCTTTGAAGTCATTGCCCCCCACGTCCATGTACACGCCTTCGCGCCAGACCGATCCGTACCCGATGCTCCCGCGATAGTCCGGCGCGAGGACGACATAGCCCTTCTGCAACAGATACTGGTGGAAGCTGTAGTAGACCGCGTAGTTTCGCTGGACGTGCCAGCCGTCGTAGTTCTGGTTCACGCCGTCGCCGTGCACCCACACGATCGCGGGATGCTTCTTGTTGCGATCCAGATTCTTTGGCACGAAAAGATATGCGGGCACCTGTTTGCCGTCCGGACCTGGGTAGTGCACGAGCTGCGGCTCGACGAGCGACGCGCGATCGAAACTCGCCGGCATCGAATCGGTCAGCCGCACCGGCTTCGCGCCAGCCTTCGTGACGTCGACGACATACAGATCGGCGGAGTTCTGGGGATCCGTGTGCTGATAGACAATCGTCCGCCCGTCGGGCGACCATTGCGCGTCGGTGTTGGTGCCACGTCCCGATGTGACCGTCTGCAGAACCGCTTTCGAGGGATCCCCGCCGATAGTGGCGACGCGAAGTTGCCGATTGCCGGGATTCGGCCCCTCGTTGGAATCGAAGGCGATCCGCGTCCCGTCGGGCGACCATGACGGACGCCACGCCTCGAACTGCCCTTTCGTGATCTGCACGGGCGCGCCGCCATTCGCCGGCGCGACGTAGAGATGATCCCATCCATCGCGATCGCTGAGGAACGAGATCCACTTCCCGTCCGGTGACGCCTGCGATCCGCCGCGCGCATCTCCGGTCATGCTCCAGAACATCGTCTTCACGTCCTCGTGTACCAGGCGCGGCTCACCACCGTCCGTCGAACCCACATAAATCCCTCGACGTTTGAAGTCCGGCGCCTGGCGATCGACGAGGAAATGCGTTGAATCGATCCAGCGATTGCCCCCGCGGCCGCCGAACCCGCCGCCACCTTCGCCCGCGCTGTATCGCTTCGGTGTGCCTCCGATCGGAAGGACCCAGGTGCCTGGCGGCGCGCCTGGGAGGCGCTCGGTGACGGTATAGATGATCTTCGAGCCTGAATACTCCGGCGTCTGCTCGTGGCGTCGCGTTTCGCCGCGGCCACCGCCGGTCGAAAGCGCCAGCGTCCGCTCATCGATCCACGCGACGGTTGCGATCGGCTCCGTCACGGTCGTGACGAGCGTGTCGCTGCCGTTGACGAGGGACCGCACGCGGATCGCACCGTCGGCAGCGAGGTAAACGATTTTTGTCCCATCGCGCGACACGCTCGGGCTTCTCGGTGCGAAGTCTCCGAAACGCGGCGACGGCGCGCG
Organism: Vicinamibacterales bacterium; assembly: GCA_035637115.1. Lineage (GTDB taxonomy): Bacteria > Acidobacteriota > Vicinamibacteria > Vicinamibacterales > 2-12-FULL-66-21 > JAICSD01. The sequence continues at coordinate 40,561 of DASPXV010000250.1, read as the reverse complement.
GCCGTCGAGGGGAAGCGTCATGAGCGCGGCGTCGCGGAAGAACAGCAATGTGGTGCTGTCAGGGCTCCAGAACACTGCACCGGGCACGCCATCCTTCGTCACCTGCTTCGGCGCGCTGGAGCCGTCCGCCGGGACGACGTAAAGGTTGGCAACGCCGGCGCGTTCCCACGTGAACGCGATGCGCTTGCTGTCCCGCGACCAGACGGGATTCGATGGATGCCTGATGTCAATCAGCTGGTCGATGGTGATCGGCCGGCCCGCAGCAGTCTGCGCCGCGCGCGGCGCGGCGGCCGCAACAACCAGCGTCACGGCCGCGAGTAAGGCGATGGGTTTCATGGCCCCCAAGTTATACCAAGGAGAGGGACAACCCGGGAAACAGACAACCCGTAGTAACATCCCGCGCATGAGCCCAGACAGAGAACGACGCGGCCTACCCGATCGCCGCCAGACCCCACGCGGCGGACGCCGGCCCGGCGATCCCATGGGCTATTCGCCGCTCATTCTGGTCGCCGACCACGACGCGAACAATGGCGCGCGCTGCGTCGCCATCCTCGCCAAGCTGCGCTTCGCGGTCGCGCCGGCGTACTCGGTGGAGGAAGCGATCAAGGTCATGGAGGCGCTGCGTCCGACGTTGATCGTGGCGCGGCTGGCGGACGAGCCCGCGCTCCGGCAGCAGATGGCGGCAAACCCGGCGATAGGGGATATTCCGATCGTCACGATGACCGCAAAGAACGACGACCCCGCCGTCCTCATCGAAGAAATTCGCCGCGCTCTGCGCCGGTAATCGGGGCATCATCAGACGGATGCCAGTCCCTGCCGCACTGCTGTTCGCCGCCGTGACGGCGGTGTCGGCCCAAGATGCAGCGCCGCTCACGCTCGACGCAGCGATCGTGCGGGCGCTCGAGGCAAACCGCACCATCCTCGCCGCGCGCACCGCCCGCCCGATCGGCCTCGCCGGTGTGGACGTGGCTCGCCAGCGCCCCAATCCGGAAGTCAGCGTCGAGACAGAGCGCGAAACGCCGCACTGGGCGTTCGGCGGCACGGTGCCAATAGAAATCGCGGGGAAGCGGCAGCGCCGAGTCGACGTCGCGAACGCCACGCTCGCGGTCACCGAAGCAGAGACGGCGCGGATCGCCACCGACGTGCGCGCCACCGTGCGTCGCGCGTACTACCTCGCGGTGGCGGCGACCCGGCGAGTCACAATCGCGCAGGAGCTCGAGGCGCTCGCGACGAGACTCCGCGACGCCGCGCAGGACAGGTTTCAGACGGGAGCGGCCCCTCGCCTTGAGGCGCTCCAGGCTGGCCTCGTGTTGTCACAGGCGCAGAACGACGTCGCATCCGCGCGCGGCGAGCTCAACGCCGCTCGCGCTGAATTGAACGCGCTGCTCGCCTATCCTCCCGATGCGGTCTCGGTGCTGGCCGATCCGCTCGAGGCCGGTCCCCTGCCAACGCCGACGATCGCCGCGGCGCAGGCGCTCGGCGGAAACGCCGAGCTCGCAGTGCTGCAGAAGCGGATCGACGAAGAACGCGCGCGAGTGGCCCTCGCCAAAGCGCTCCGTCGTCCCGATCCTTCGGTAACGGGCACGCTCACGTACGACGCGCCGGGGGAGTTTCTCTTCGGATGGCGTGCCGCAGCAGCGGTCGCATTGCCGGTCTTCACGACAGGCCGTCCGGAAATCCGCGTGGCTGAGGCAACGCTCACCCGCGCGGTCGCCGAACGCGAGGCGCGCGTCGCGGAGATCGGCGGCGCCGTCAACGCCGCGCTCGCCCGCGCGGCAGCCGCGCGGCTTGCACTCGATCGCTATCAGTCTGACATTCTGCCCGCGTCACTGCAGGTCGAGCAGATGGCCGAAGAATCGTATCGCTCCGGCCAGACCGGCGTGACCGCGTACCTGCAGACGGTGCAGGCGGCGCGCGAAATCCGTCAGCGCGCACTGCAGGCCGGACTCGATTATCAAATCGCGCTCGCCGATCTGGAGCGTGCGATGGGGACGCCGCTCAGATGATCCGTCGTCTCAACTGCATTACGTGTGTCGCGCTCGCATTCGCGGCGGCCGGCTGCAGCAAGCCGGCGGTCGAAGAGGTTGCGACAACGGCGGCCGCTCCGGTGAGCGTGGTGACCGTGACACCCGGAACGCTGGAAGGAATCGTGAGCGCCACCGGCGTCGTCGCTGCGGCGCCCGGCGCGGACTTGACGATCACCGCCCCGGAACCAGCTCGCATCGTCGAATTGCCGAAGGCAGAAGGGGATCGCGTGAAGCCTGGCGACCTCCTCGTGCGTTTCGAGATCCCATCGCTCTCGACAGACGTTTCCACCCGCCGCGCGGAGGTGCAGCAGGCACAGGCGAAGGTCGAGAACGCCGAGGCGTCGGTAAAACGTCTCACGACACTCGTCGAGCATGGCGTCGCCGCGCAGAAGGAGTTGGAAGACGCGCGGCGCGAGCTCGCGGAAGCGCACGCCGCGCGGGCCCAGGCGCAGAGCGCGAGCCAGAACGCCGGCGTCCTCGCCGCCCGCACCGTCGTGCGCGCGCGTTTTGCCGGCGTGATAGCCAAGCGCGCGCACAATCCCGGCGACATGGTCGAGGCGAGCGCATCGGACGTGATCCTTCGCGTCATCGATCCGTCGCGCCTGCAGGTCGTCGCATCGGTTGCGATTCCCGACCTCGCGCGCGTGCAGGTGGGAAAGCCTGTACGCATCCTCGTGCCGGGCAGCGGCGACAGCGAAACGGGTAAGGTCCTCACACGGCCCGCGGCGGTCGATCCCGCCGGTGTGTCCGCCGACGTGCGCATCGCATTCGACGGCACGACGCGGCTGGCCGCCGGAACGCCGGTGCGGACGGAGATCGTGGCCGAACGGCGTGCCGGCGCGATCGCGGTTCCCGTCGAAGCGCTGCTGACGGAAGCTGAAGAGACGTTCGTGATGGTGGTCGTGGGTGAGAAGGCGCAGAAACGCAAGGTCGCCGTCGGTCTGAAGACGCCCAGGCAGGCCGAGATCACGTCAGGTCTCAAGGCGGGCGAACAAGTCGTCGTCAAGGGTCAGCAGGGGCTGCCCGACGGCGCCTCTATAGCCATCGCAAAATGACCGTCTCGGGTTTCCTGGAGCGGTTCGGCCGGGCGATCGTCACCGTGACTGTCGTTCTCGCCGGCGCCGGGCTGCTGTCCGCGCTGGCACTCCCCAGCGACATCTATCCGCCGCTCGTCTTCCCGCGTGTCGTCGCGATCGGACACAGTGGGACGACGCCGGCGCGAACCATGACGCTGACGGTGACGCGCCCAATCGAGCAGGCCCTGCTCGAGGTTCCAGGCGTCCGCCGCGTACGATCGACGACATTTCGCGGCGCCACGGAGATCTCCGCACAATTCGATCCCGTGACCGACATGGTGGTCGCGCTCCAGCAGGCGCAAGGGAAGATTGCTGAACTGCGCAGCGCCCTGCCGCAGGATCTCGATCTGATCGTCGAGCGGCTCACGCCCGCGGCGTTTCCTTTTCTCAGCATCAACCTGACCGGCGGGCTGCCTTCCGCGGATCTCTACGACTATGCGTTCTTCGTGATGCGCCCGGCGCTGTCGCGCGTGCCTGGCGTCGGCACCGTCGAGGTCCTCTCGAGCGACACGCGCGAGATCGAGGTCATTGCGGATCCGGCGAAACTCACGGCCGCCGGACTGACAATCGGCGACGTCGCGGACGCCCTCAAGGCTGCCAATCAGCTGGTGCCGGTGGGACGTTATCCAGCCGGCGGGCTCCAGCATCTCGTCCTCGCGTCGAGTCTGTGGAAGTCGGTGGAAGACATTCCGCCTACGCCGATCTCAATGAAGGGGGGCGCAACGATTCGCGTGGCGGATGTCGCGACCGTGCAACGCGGCGCGCCCGATCGGACGAGCCTCATTTCGGGTGACGGCCGCGTCGCGGCGAACATCAGCGTCTCGCAGCAGGTCGGCTCGAACATCCTCGAGGTGCGCTCGGGTGTTGAGCAGGCGCTTGCCGATCTGTCGCGCGCCTTACCCGCCGGACTGACGCTGACCAAGACGTACGACCTCGCGGAATTCGTCGCCACCGCAATCACGAACGTGCGCGACGCGATCCTCGTCGGCAGCGTCCTCGCGGTCATCGTGCTGCTCGTCTTTCTGCGGGACTGGCGGCTCACCCTCGTCGCATCCATCACGCTGCCGCTCACCGTCATGACGACGTTCCTCGTGATGCGGTGGCTTGGCGAAACGATCAACCTGATGTCGATGGGAGGACTCGCCGTCGCGATCGGCCTTGTGATCGACGACGCCGTCGTGGTCGTGGAGAACATTTATCGGCACCTCGGTGTCGGCGAACCGCCCGCGCAGGCCGTGCAGCACGCGATGCGCGAAATCATCGCTCCCGTCGTTGGCTCGACGCTCACCACAGTCGTCGTCTTCGTGCCGCTCGGCATGTTGTCGGGAGTGGTCGGCCAGTTCTTCCGCGCGTTATCGATCACCCTCACAGCCGCCGTGCTGATTTCGCTGGTACAGGCATTGACGCTGATCCCGGTGCTTGCGGCGGTGGCGGCAAGGAAGCGGCACGTGTCCGCGGAATCGCATCAGGAGGCGTGGCTGGAGCGGACCTACTCCCGCACGCTCGATGCCACGATGCGCCGCCCGCTTGCCGGAATTGTGATCGCTCTCGTACTTGCAGTCACAGCCGTGCTGCTCTTTCGCGTGACCGGCAGCGGGTTCCTGCCTGAAGCAGACGAAGGAGGGTTCGTCGTCGACTATCTGACGCCTCCGGGATCGGCCCTGGAAGAAACAGACAGGTTGCTCGCGGGAATCGAACGAACGTTGCGCGAGACGCCGGATGTCGCTTCGTTTACGAGGCGCACCGGTTCGGAGCTTGGCCTCTTCGCTACGCAGCAGAACAGCGGCGACATCCTCGTTCGGTTGAAGCCTCGGGGTTCGCGGCGGCGGTCAGATGCGGTGATCAATGACCTCCGGGACAAATTCGCCGAAGCGGCCCCGCAGGTGGAGATCGAGTTCGTTCAACTCCTGCAGGACATGATCGGCGATCTCGAAGGCGCGCCAACCCCGATCGAAGTGAAAGTGTTCGGTGACGATCCGGACGTACTGGCCGGCATCTCGGAACAGATCGAGCACGTTCTTGAAGGCGTCTCCGGTGTCGTTGACATTGTCGGCACGCAGCGCGGGACGCCGGAAACGACCTGGGAGATCGATCCGCTGGCCGCGGGGCGGCTCGGGATGAACGTTCAGCAGGTGTCGGAGCAACTGTCAGATGCCTGGCTCGGAGACGTGCAGACCGAATTGCGCCTGCCGGACCGCACGATTCCCGTGCGCGTGCGGTATCCAGACACATATCGGCTGGATCCACAGCAGATGGCCCAGACACCGGTGCGCTCGGCTGACGGAAAGACGGTGCCGCTCGGCGCCATTGCGCGATCGTCCACGGCGCAGGGAGAGATCATCCTTCAGCGTGAAAACCTGAAGCAGATGGCGCTGGTGAGCGCTCGCCTCGAGGAGCGCGACCTGGGCAGCGCGGTGGCGGAAGTGCGGTCGAAGCTGGCGCAGGTGAAGCGGCCGGTAGGTTACACGACGGAGGTCGGCGGCCAGTACGCGGCGCAGCGGCGATCCTTCCGGGAGCTCCTGACCGTCTTCGCTGTTGCGACCGCGCTCGTCTTCATCATTCTCGTCGTTCAGTTCGGGCGCTTCATACCGGCCATCCTGATCATCCTCGCGGCGCCCCTGTCGCTCTCCGGAGCGTTCGCGCTGCTGAAGATCACAGGGACAGACCTGAACGTGTCATCCGCGATGGGATTGATCCTGCTCGTCGGACTCGTCGTCAAAAACGGCATCGTGCTGCTCGATTACACGCACCACCTGCGCGACCTGGGTCATCCCTTCACCGAAGCGCTCGAGATCGCCGGCCGCGTGCGCCTCCGGCCGATCCTGATGACGACCCTGTGCACGCTGTTCGGGCTGCTGCCGCTCGCCCTGGGGTTCGGCGCGGGCGCGGAGCTGCAACGTCCGCTCGCACTCGCGGTCATCGGGGGGCTCGCGCTCTCGACGTTCGTCACGTTGTATCTCGTCCCCCTCGCCTACCGCGCGTTGAGCAGGGCGCCATAGCTCCGGGGTCAGGTCTGCAAATCGCCCTTTGGGTGGTGCCAGGTCCAGACCTGGCACCGCTAGGGGCGATTTGCAGACCTGACCCCAACCGCGCTACGCTTCCCATCGTCTAACGATGGGAGTGGATAAGATCGCACGTTTGTTCAAGAGAGTCGCGTTTGCCCTGCGCGCGAAGCGTCACGCCGCGGATTTAGCGGCTGAGCTCGAAGCGCACCGCGCGCACGTCCAGGCACACCTCGAAGCTGAAGGGCTTCCACGCGCCGAAGCTGCCGCACGCAGCCGGCAGGCCATGGGAAACATGACCCTGGCTCGAGAAGACGCCCGCGAAGTCTGGCTCGGTGCGACGCTGCAGCGCGCCTGGCGCGACGCCGTCTACGGCGCACGGGCCCTTCGGCGCGAGCCGACCTTCGCCCTCACCGCTCTTCTCGCGCTGACCCTCGGGATCGCGACCACCACGACCGTCTTCAGCATCGTCGATGCGGAGTTGTGGAAGCCGCTGCCGTTCCCCGACGCGCACGAACTGGTCGGCGTCCATGCGACGAAGCCCGGCGGCTACGACGAGATTTCCGCATCGGAGTTCCTGGAGTGGCGCGCACAGAGCCGGCTCGCGAAGTACGTGGCGGCAAACGCGACGTCGCGCCGCGTTCTGCGCCTGGATCGCGCGGAGTCGGTGACCATGCGCCCGATCACTCCGGACTTCCTGGACGTTCTCGGCGTGATCCCTGCAATCGGCCGCGGCTTCACTGATGAAGATGCGCATGGGGCGCGGACTGTAATCCTGACAGATGCGGGCTGGACCCGGCTCTTCGAGCGTGTCCCCTCGGCACTCGGCCGGAGCGTTTCGATCGACGAGCAGGCCTACACCATCGTCGGCATCACGGCAGGGACGCGGTTCGAGATCATGACCGAACCGGACTTCTTCGGAGTGCTGGATCTCACGGCGGACCCGGCTCGGGAACGTGTGGCGCGAACGCTGGACATCTACGGACGGCTGCACGATGGCGTCGGCATCGGAGAGGCGCAGGCAGAACTGCGCTCGCTCGCGGCGCGGACGGCCGGCGGTCCCGCTGGCGCGCGGTCGGGCCGCAGCCTGCGGCTGGGAGATCTGCAGCACGACGTGAGCGGTTACAACTGGCGCGAGATGTACTTCTTCTTTGGCGCCGCCGCACTGCTGCTGCTATTGAGCTGTCTGAACGTAACCGGACTTCTGCTGGCGCGGGCGCTGCGCCGGCAGCGCGAGTTTGCGATTCGCGGCGCGCTGGGCGGCGGGCTCACTGCGCTCGTGCGTCAGCTTATTGTCGAGGGGGCGCTGCTGGCCGTGCCCGCTTCTGCGGCGGGAATCGTGGCTTCCGTGTGGCTCCTCAGAATTCTCAGCGTGCAGATTCCTCCGGGCCACCTCGAACGCGGCGGACACATTCAACTCGACCTCCGCGCGACGGCATTCGTGCTCGGACTGTGCGGACTGACGACCATCGTGCTCGCGCTGACTCCGCTGTTCTTCGCGCGCCGGCTCAATCTCAATCTGACGCTCGGCCAGGGCGGTCGCGCGATTGGTCCGTCGCGGCGCCACCGCAGCGCGCGCTCTCTCCTCCTCGTCGGCCAGGTGACGACAACGGTCGTTCTCCTGACCGCCGCGGCGCTCTTCGCGTTCAGCTTCTTCCGTGTCTCACACACGCCGCTCGGTTTCGATCCGGCGAACCGCGTCGCGCTCCGATTGTCTCTGTCCGGTCCCCGATACAGCACGGACGCGGCCCTCGCCGGCTTCGCGGCGCGCCTGCTCGAACAAGCGCGGGCCGTCGGGGGTGTGCGTAACGCTGCCATCGGCAGCAGCTCTCCGCTCGACAGTCGCAGTGGTGCCGCGGTGCAGATAGTCGTGCCCGAGCGTCCGCGTCCGATGCAAGGCCAGGAGCCCACGGCGCTGATCCGCACCGTGAGCCCGAAGTACTTCCGCACGCTCGGCATCGGTTTGAGCGCGGGGCGAGAGTTTACGGATGCGGATGTCGCGGGTGCGCCGCGCGTCGCCATCGTCAACGAATTGCTGGCGCGCCGCATGTTCCCGGGCGAAACCGCAATCGGCCGTCAACTCGAAGTGATTCCGCGGCTGCGCACGGGATGGACGAGCCGTCCTGGCTCGGTCGTGATCGTAGGCGTCGTTTCGGACGTGAGGAATTTCAGCGTCAACGAGGTGGAGTTCAACAACCTGTACCTCGCATTCGATCAGGCGCCGGCGCCCGCCTTCGAGCTCGTCGCAGCCGCCGGTGTGCCGCCGTCCGAGGCCATTGCGGGCCTGCGCGCGGCGGCGGCGCGCACTGATTCTGCGCTGCCGGTGACGACCGTCGCGACATTGAATCAGCGAGTTCAAGACGCGATGCGCGGCGATCGGTTCAATCTGATCGTCGTCGCGTTTTTCGCCCTCGGCGCGACGCTGCTTGCCGCCATTGGGATCTACGGCGCCATGGCGTGCTCGATCGAGGAGCGGACGCGGGAGTTTGGGATCCGCATCGCTCTTGGCGCCTTGCCGCGCGCGCTCGTCGTCTCCGCGCTGTCGAGCTCACTGAAAATCGGCCTAATTGGCGGCTCCGCCGGAATCGCGATTTCGTTCGCGCTGGCGAGGCTGCTTGGCAACGCGCTCTACCTTGTTCCAGGCCAGCATGGCGGACTGTTGTACGGCGTGAAGGCCACGGATCCTGCGGCCCTCGCGTCGGCGGCGATTACGTTATTCACTGTCGTGTTCCTGTCCGGCCTGCTGCCCGCGCGACAAGCCGTTCGCATCGATCCGCTGATCGCACTCAAGACTGAATAGGACGACATCGATGGGCCTCACGAACCAGCCACCCGATCTGCTTCCCGGCACGCTCGATCTGCTCATTCTTCGAACGCTCGTCGCGGGCTCGCTGCACGGCTACGGCATCGCCGATCGGCTGAAAGTGCTGTCGCGCGACGTGCTGCAGGTCGGCGAGAGCTCCCTCTATCCCGCCTTGCAGCGCCTGCTGCTGAATGGCTGGGTGAAGGCTGAGTGGGGCGCGTCGGAGAACAATCGGCGCGCGAGATACTACACACTCACCCCCTCGGGAAAGAAGCGGCTCAACGCGGAACGCGCGGAGTTCGAGCGCCTCGTCGGCGCGATCCAGCGCGTTCTCCAGACGGCTTAGAACGCCATGCTGATGCGACTATTTCGTCGCCTCCGCTACCTGTGCCACCGGGACCAGCTCGCGCGCGAGCTGGCCGAAGAGATGGAGTTCCATCGCTCGATGAGCGGCGCGCGCGCGTTCGGGAACGCGATGCTCGCGCGCGAGGACGCGAGAGCGGTATGGACCTGGCGCTGGCTCGAGGAAGCGTGGCAGGACGTTCGCTACACGGTGCAATCGATGCGGCGTCAGCCGGCATTCGCGCTGGTGGCGATTGCTATCGTCGCGCTCGGCGCCGGCGCGACCATCTGCGTGTTCGGTTTGCTCGACGCGCTGGTCGTCAGAAGTCTTCCCGTCGACCGTCCGGACCGGCTCGTGTATTTCGCCAAGCCGGCGTTCTCGTATCCGATCTTCCGAGAGGTCAAGGCGCGGATGCCTGTGTTCGAAGGGGTGTTCGGCTGGAATATCGATCGCGCGTACGTGGACTGGACCGGGCGTGCGGGAGAACTGTTGCCGGCAGATGTTCTCGAGACCACGGGTGAGTTCTTCACGACGCTGCACGTACGCGCCGCCGTCGGCCGCACATTCGACACGCAGGACGCCGCAGTCGCGGTCATCAGCCACGCAGCGTGGACCCGCCACTTCGGATCCGATGCCTCGGCAATCGGACGCGTCATCCACGTCGGCGATGTACCTCTCACGATCGTGGGCGTAGCACCGAGGGAATTCTTCGGCGTGACGCCGGGCCTGGAACCCGAAGTCATCGTTCCGATCGCAGGGCGCTACCGCCCTGGAACCTCCGTCTTCACGACGACGTCGTCGTCGTGGCTGCACATCATGGCGCGCCTGAAGGACGGAGTGAGCCGGCCGCAGGCAGAGGCGGTACTTCAAACAGTGTGGCCTGCGGTGCTGGAAGCCACGACGAATCCCGGTGCACCTCCAGATCGGAAAGCGCTGTATCTGAGCCGCCAGACGTCGCTTGAACCAGGACGAACGGGCTTCTCTCGTGTGCGGAACCAGTTCGGCGATCCGCTGTGGCTGTTGATGGCGCTCGTCGGACTCCTGCTCGCGATTGCGTGCGCGAGCGTCGCAAACCTGCTTCTCGCACGGGGAATGGCACGGCGCCGTGAAATCGCGGTGCGGCTCGCGATCGGCGCGCGCCCTGGACGCGTGCTGCGGCAGCTCGTCACCGAGTCACTCGTGCTGACGCTCGCCGGATCCGCGGTCGGCCTTCTGCTCGCGTCATGGGCCGCGGGACTGCTGGTCTCGTTCCTGACGACGGGCCGTGAGCTTTTCGTGATCGACACCGCGCCGGGTTGGCGAACGATCGGATTCAGCCTGTTGCTGGCGGTGACCATTTCGGTCCTTTCCGCGCTGCTTCCAGCGTTCACCGCCTCGCGGGGCGATGTGACCGCCGGCCTCAAAGAAATCAATCAGGCGAGATCGGCACTGCTGCGGCGGTGGTCCGCCGGGAAGATCCTCGTCGCGGTCCAGATTGCTCTTGCAATCGTCCTGCTCTGCGGCGCAGCGGTCTTCGGACGCAGCCTTTCGCGTCTCCTCGCGCAGGACACAGGAATCGACACGGCGCGACTGCTGATCGTCGCGGCCAATTCAGAGGGCGCTGGATACAAAGACCAGGCGCAGCGACAGTTCGATCTCACGCTGCTCGAGACGCTGCGGGCTCTTCCTCGCGTCGAGTCCGCGGCGCTCTCGTGGATGCCACCAATCAGCAACACGATGGGAAACTGGACGCAGAACATCACGATCGACGGTGTGCCGCCGGTGGGTGAGCCGACCGACGTGTACTTCAACGGCGTCTCCGCTCAATACTTCGACACCGTGGGTATGCGGCTGCGCAGCGGCCGGCCAATCGGGGAAACCGATATAGCGGCCGCCCCGAAGGTTGTCGTTATCAATGAGACGCTGGCGCGGCGCTACTTCCGCGGACGGGATCCGATCGGTCACCGCATAACCATCGGCAAGGCTGCTTCGCGCAAAGATCTCGAGATCGTGGGGATCGTCCAGGACGCCAAGTACCGGACGTTGCAGGAACCCGCGCGAAGCATCGCCTACCTTTCGGTCGCGCAGGTCGAGGATGTGACGAGCGGACGCGATCTGTTCGGCGAGGTGCGCGCCTCGAATCTGTCAACCGTCGCCGCGGCCGCTCGGCAGGCCGTCAGATTGCTCGATCCACGCGTGCCCGTCCGCATCGAAACCGTCAGCGACCGAATCCGCGAATCTACTCTCATCGAACGGCTGATTACGGTGCTGGCGAGCGCGCTGGCCGTCGCGGCGCTGATTCTCGCCTGTGCGGGACTCTATGGGCTCCTCGCTTACGCCGTGTCGAGGCACAGGCGGGAGATCGGCGTGCGCATCGCGCTGGGCGCGCGGCCTGCATCGGTGCTGTGGATGGTGCAGCGGGAATCGCTCGTCCTCGCGGGACTCGGCATCGCCGTGGGACTTGGATCGGCGCTGGCGCTCGGCAGATTCGTGCGCTCCATGCTCTTCGAGGTGACGGCGGACGATCCGCTCGCGCTCGGTGCGGCGGCGGTCGTCATGCTCGTCGTCGCCAGCACCGCAGCGTACCTGCCCGCGCGGCGCGCCACGCGCATCGATCCGCTCACCGCGCTGCGATACGAGTAGGCCCGGCGGTGCTAGGATAGCCGCGACATGATCCGGTTCTTCTTCTCGGCTCTCCTTCTCGCGGCGTGCGCTGGCCTCCTCGTCACCGCGCAGGCATCAGAGTCGATCACCATTCGCGCCGGACGGCTGCTCGACGGCCGCGGCGGCAGCCAGCAGAACGCCGTGGTCACCATCCGCGACGGCAAGATCGTCAGTGTCGGCAAGGCTACCGGGTCCGTGACCTACGACCTGTCCAAATACACCCTGCTTCCCGGTTTCATCGACACGCACGTCCACATCCTCTGGCACTTCGGAAAGGACAGCCGGTTCGACAATCGCGGCGAAACGCCCGAGGATCGGATCAACGCCGGCATAGCGAACGCACGAACGACGATCGAGCACGGCTTCACGACCGTGCAGAGCGTGGGCGAGGCGGCGGACCTCGAGCTTCGCAAGAAGATGGACGCCGAACACCTGCCCGGCCCCCGGATCCTGACCTCAGTTCGACAGATCAACGAGCGGACGGGCGGGCGCGGCAATCCGAACGGCCTCGCAACGTCCGCGCAGCTGCGGCAGGCAGTCAGGGACGCGAAGGACGCGGGCGCGGATCTGATCAAGCTGTTCGCATCCGCGAGCATCCGTGACGGCGGGAAGCAGACGATGACGGACGAGCAGCTGCAGGCCGCCTGCGGCGAGGCCAACGCGCTCGGTCTGCGCACGCTCGTCCACGCGCACAGCCCGGAATCGATCAAGGCGTCCGTTCTCGCCGGCTGCACCCAGATCGAGCACGGCAACTTCGCGACCGACGAAGTCCTCAAGCTCATGGCCGACAAGGGCACCTACTTCGATCCGAACGTCGGCCTCGTGCTCCAGAATTATCTCGAGAACAAGGCGAAGTTCCTCGGCATCGGCAACTACACCGAGGAAGGATTCGCCGCGATGGAAAAATCGATTCCGGTCGTCATCGACATGTTCAAGCGCGCGCTGAAGACGCCCGGATTGAAGATCGTCTACGGCACCGATGCGGTCGCCGGCGCGCACGGCAGGAACATCGAGGAAGCGGTCGTCCGCGTGCAGCAGGGTGGGCAGAAGCCGATGGACGCGATCGTATCGTTGACGTCACGTTCGGCGGAGTCGATGCGAATGAAAGACACGATCGGCGCCATTGCGCCTGGCCTTCAGGCGGATCTGGTGGCAGTCGACGGCGACCCGGTGACGGACATCACTGCGCTTCGTCGCGTGACCTTCGTGATGAAATCGGGCTCACGTCTGGTCGACAAAGTACGGGATCGACCGTAGCGAGACGGCGAGCGTCAGCGCGACAAGCGCCGGGATCACGAACCACTGGTACACGGGCACGTCGCGCACGTACACGCGGCTGACGAGCAGTCCCTTCTCGATGGCGTCGATGGTGCGCGACGCGGCGACGAGATCGCGTTCCGAGTCGGCGTTGAAGTACTTTCCCCCATTGTCCTCGACCGCGTGCATCAGCATCTGCACGCCCGGCTTCTCCTTCACGTCCGCCTCGAGGTCCACACCAACGACGTGCACGCGGATGTCCGCCTTCCGTGATTCCGCGAGGACGTCGACCGGCTCGCGCCCGCGATTGCTCTCCCCGTCCGTGAAGAGGACGACGACCTGGTGTCCGCGCGAGTTCGCCGTCGCCTGCCGCGACAGGACGTAGTTCGAGAGCGCCAGCCCGTCGCCGATCGCGGTCTGCCCCTCTCCCTGCAGGATCTTGTCGTCCACGAAATCGATGTAATGCAGCAGGTACTCGTGATCGAAGGTGAGCGGGCTGATGACGTACGGATTATCCGAGAAGACGACCAGACCGATGCGATCGTCGCGTCTGGTCCGGATGAACGTCTTGACCGCGTCCTTCACGGCGTCCAGGCGCGTTCGCCCGGTCGACACGCTCGTGGTCGTGCGGTTCTGACCCGAACCCATCTCTTCCTGCATGCTCGACGACAGGTCGAGCAGCAGAACGATGTCAAGCCCTTTCGACTGGAGATCGGCCTGCGAGTATGGAATCACGGGCTGCATGATCGCGAGCGACGCGAACGCTGCTCCGATCGCCAGCACCGCAAACGGCAGCCGGCGGAAGATGGACGCGCGATACGGAAAGTGCTTGCGCGGCAGCAGCGCCGTAAACGCCGCAAACCTCCAGCGCACGCGCCACTTCAGGACCGCAATGGCGGCGAATGCGCCCAACAGCCACCAGCCGTACTCCGGATAAAGGAAACGCATGGCTCAGCGTCCGGCGAGCACCTGCTCCGCCGTGGCGAGTGCGTCGCGGCATTCCTGCGCGGACGGGACCGCCATCGGCGGGCCGTAACGCGCGGAGTCGCACGCGGCGAGCAGCGCCGCGACCGACTCGCGCGGCACGCGACCGTGCGCCCCATCGAGCTCTGCGTTCACTTCGGACGCTGTAAGGCTTGGCGCTGGCACACCGGATGCCGACGCCACGTGCTCCCGGATCGCGGCGCTGATCTCGTCGTACGCTCGACGGCGCTCCTCCTCGGTGCCGACGTCCAGCGCACGCAGGCGTTCGAGCGTATCGCGCTTCTCTTTCTTCGCCTGCCGCGCCGTTCGTCGCCCCGGCGCGCGCAGCGTCCTGCGGCGGACCGCGGCGCCCACCACGAACAACGCGGGAGCAAGCGACACGATCACCAGCGCCAGGCCGATGGACTGCGCCCGAACGAACAGCTGACGCCGCGCGAGGGCAGGACGCGCGTCGCGCAGCGAATACATCGGCTGGTTGTCCGGCAGCATGCTCCGAAACGCTACCGCCGCGCCGGGAACGACTACTTCGCCGGACGGGGCCATGTCCTGCAGCCGCTGGCCGGGGCGGCGCGCGTAGTAGCGGACCGAGATCGGCTCGATGGACAACCCCGGTGCGTCCACGCGATACGTGGTCATCACGTATCGCAACCGGTGTGTCGTCCGCTCCGTCGCATCCGACGTCGCCGACGAGTCGCTCGACAGGATTTCGAGGCCGTTGACGCGGAGCTTTTCTTTCGCGACGTCGTCCAGCAGGATATCCACGTCCTTCGCACAGACGATGTCGATCGTGTAGGTCAACCGATCCGCGACCCAGATAGCGGTCCGATCGACCGAAGATTGCGCCTGCACCGGCGTCTCTGCGGCGAATGCGGCGGCACGCGCCAGTACGAACACGCTGAGGAAGAGGACGACACGGCGGCTCACGCTTTTCTCCTGGCGAACAACGACATCACCGGCAGCAACGGGCTGCCCTGCGTCGGAACGAAGACATGGTCCATCGGAACGCGATAGAACGCCCGCGAGAGCTCCGCGCGGCGTCTGGCGATCGCCGCGGCGTAGCCAGCCCGCGCCTGCCGCCCGAGGCCGACCGATACGCGACGACCTGATTCAACGTCACGCAGATGGACGTAGCCGGCGCCGGCGGGCAGCTCCGTCTCCGACCGGTCCTCGGGAATGACCGCGATGATGTCGTGCTTCGCGGCAAGCTGCGCAAGCTCCGGGCTTGTCAGGGCGTCATCGTTCGTCACGAAATCCGAGACGATGAAGACGACACTCATGCGTTTCAACGTGGTAACGAGATGCCGCACGACGGGGAGCAGCAGCGTCTTGGAGGAAGCCGGCTTCAGCGCCCATGCCTGCTCGAGCACCGACCAGGCGGCGGCGCGCGTGCGGCGCGGTGGAGTCGAGAGCAGCACGCGATCGGCAAACGCCATGAAACCGGCGTTGATTTGATCCGACAGCGCCGAGAACAGGATCGAACCGGAGATATAGGTGAGCGCTTCGCGCTTCGAGTGCTCAGTGCTGCCGATCGTCATCGAGCGCGAGACGTCCATCACGACCATCACGTTCATCTCACGTTCGGCGTGGGTGTGGCGGACGAACGGCGTGCCCATGCGGGCCGTGACGTTCCAATCGATACGCCGCACGTCATCACCAGGCCGGTACGGCTGGTGCTCGTCGAAATCGAACCCCGGCCCACGGAGCGGACTCTGGTAGGTGCCGACGCGCTGGTTGCGGATCTTGCGGGCCGTCGCCACCTCGATGTAGCGCAGTTCCCGCACGACGTGCTCGGGGATCATGGGATCGGCACCGCCCGTAAGAGCTCGTCGAGGATGGCATCCGCGTCGACATTTTCCGCCTGGGCGCGGACCGTGCGCGCGATGCGGTGCCGGGCGGCGTCACAGAAAACTTCCTTCACGTCCTCCGGCATGGCGTACGTCCGTCCGTGCATGAAGGCGTTCACGCGGCTCAGCGCCAGCAGGTGCTGATACGATCGCGGCGAAATCCCGAGCAGCAGCAGTTCCTTCAGGTCGGGCCGGCCGACGCTTCCCGGATCGCGCGTTGCGCGGCCGAGGCGAACGATGTACTCGAGGATCTTGGTGTCGATGTAGATGGAGTCGACGATGAAGTCGCGCAGGATCGTCACGTCTGCGGGAGACACGCGGCGATCGATGATGGTCTGGTTCATCCGCATCTGGAGCATTTCCACTTCTTCGCCCTGGCTCGGATAGCCCACGCGCAGCATCATGGAGAAGCGATCGAGCTGCGCTTCCGGCAGTGTGTAGACCCCTTCCTGTTCGACCGGGTTCTGCGTCGCGAGCACCCAGAAGGGATCGTCGAGCGGGAACGTCGTGTCGGCGAGCGTGACCTGCCGCTCCTGCATCGCCTCGAGCAGCGCGCTCTGTGTCTTGGGAGTGGCGCGGTTGATTTCGTCCGCCAGCAGGATGTTCGTGAAGACGGGACCCTGCTCGATGCGGAACGTCGCCGATTTCGCGTCGTAGATGCGCGTGCCGATGATGTCCGCCGGCAGCAGGTCGGGGGTCAGCTGGACGCGCTGGAATTTCGCCGAGATCGCCTTTGCGATCGTCGTCGCCGTCAATGTTTTCGCGACCCCGGGCACGCCTTCGAGCAGTAGATGCCCGCACCCCGAGCGCGCGCGCCCCTGCAACACCGCGAACGGAATGGCAGCGAACAAGGCGGTCAGCATCCGGCGGATCAAGGTGTGCTGCCCGACGATGACCTTGCCGATCTCGTGTTCGAGGCCGGTGACGATTTCTCCCGCCGCCTGCGCGTTCAGCGCCCCCTGCTCGGTGATGCGTTCGGTCATATGAAAAGCCACAAGCCGGCGATCGCCGCCGCGGCGGCGATCAGCGCGGCCGGGTACAGATCGCGGTACTCGGTTGTCGTGCGGTAGCCGACGAGCTTCCGCTCCCCGGCTTCGATATCCTGCAGCGCCTTCGTCAGGTCGCCGCCCGTACGGGATCTCAAGTAGCGCCCTCCGGTGCTGCTTGCCAGGTCGCGCAGCATGGTCTCTTCGAAGTGCGTGCGGACGATGCGCCCGTTTTCGTCGCGCAGCGGCACTTCGCGTCCATCCGGCAGCAGCTCGGGCACCGGGACCTCGTCGTCGGATCCGATCCCGATGCTGTTGACGTGGTGGCCTTGCTGGCGATACGCCACGAGCTGCCGGTTCACTTCGCCGCCGTAGTCTTCGCCATCCGAAAGGAGGACGAAGATCTTCCGCGTGCGGCGGTCGTCCTTCCTGGCGACTTCGAGCGCGTTCTTGAGCGCCGCGCCGATGTTCGTGCCCATCAGGTTCTGCGGATCGCTCTCGATCCAATCCAGGTAGAAGGCGACGGTATCGAGATCGTGAGTCAGGTACGAGAGGATCAGCGAGCTTCCGGCGAAGCCGACCAGGCCGACACGATCGATGTTCTCCGGCTTGTTCTTCAGGAACGTCCGGATCTCCTGCGTCGCGCGCGAGAACCGCGACGGCGCCACGTCGTGCGCGCGCATCGACGCGGACCGATCCAGCATGATCACGAGATCCTCGCGTTCGTACTGGGGGATCCGCGTCGTGAGCTGTGCCTGCGGACGCGTCAGCGCAAACACGAGAGAACCGGCCGCGATGGCCGTCAGCGCCAGGATCGAGACTTCACGGATCCACGTCGAGTGCCGTGACAGCGGGCGAAAGCGTGCTGCCACCGGCGTCAGCCGGCGCTGACGGCGGACGTAGAGAAAGCGGATGGTGCACGCCGCCAGCAGCACCGGCAGGATCTGCCACCACGGCGCGAACTCCGGTCGGAGAAACCGCACGCTACCCGGTGCGCCGCGGGGTCTTGGCGCCCGGCGTGGGTGGCCGCAGCAGCTGCATCAACTGCTTCGGTGGTGTATTGGGCTGCTTGCGAAGCTCCGCCGACAGGCGCGTCGTCAGCTCGAAGTTGTACTTCGTGTCCCAGTCATCGGGGAACTCCTCGACGGCCTTGCGGAATTCTTCTTCGGCGCGGCTCAGCCACCCGAGACGTGCCTCGGGTTTCTCTTCGACGTTGGCCTTCTGGAAGAACGCGCATCCCGACCAGAAATGCGGCGACGCTTCCGCCGGCGCTTTCTGCGCGATGTCGATGACTTCGTCGTAGCGTTTCAGGCGATACAGCGCCCACAGATGATCGTTGACCGCGCGCTGGTATTCCACGGCGGCGAGTTGCTTCACCACGGGGACCGCGTCGAAGTGGGACTCCGCGGTCTGGTAACCGGCAATGGCCTGCTCGAGGCGTCCTTCGGTGAGCGCGGTGTCCGCCTCGCGCAGCGAGGCAGACCACCAGGCGTAACCGATCAATGTGAGTCCCGCCGCCAGCAGGATGACAACGATCGTACTGCCAGCCGCTCTCATCTATAGAGAGTCTACCGCGTGGCGGCGGGAGCTGCACCGGCCCTTGTCGTAGCGCGCTTCGACAAGCGCCCCATCTTTCGTCCCTGGGTTGTATTCGAATGGATCTTGCCGGCGACGCCCGTCAGCGCCGGCCGAGCAGCGCGAAAATGCCGACGATGACGATCGCGGCGATGATGATCCCGACCCAGAAACCGGCCTTGAAGATGCCCGCGACCGCGGCGCATCCCGCCGCCGTGAGTGCGAGCAAGGCGACGAGCATGAGGCGCGCGAATAAACTCAACATTAGACCTCCATTACACCGTTTCGCCCTTCACGAGTCGTGCCGAACGGCCTGCGCTTTGCGTGTGGGCAAGGTGATGGACGACTTCGATCGGTCGATTTTCGAACGAACGGCCCATCGCCCGTGGCCCATGCCGAACGGGCCGTGGATCATGTCGCAGACATGGAACGACCTGCTGTTCGCACACTGGCCCGTTGACGCCGCCGCGCTGCGCGCGCTCCTGCCAAAGTCGTTCGAGCTGGATCTCTTCGACCGGCAGGCATGGGTCGGCGTCGTCCCCTTCCACATGACCAACGTTGCGCCGCGTTTTGTACCGGCGCTGCCGTGGGTGTCCGCGTTCCCCGAACTCAACGTGCGTACGTACGTGCGCGTTGGAGGGAAGGCTGGCGTGTACTTCTTCAGTCTCGACGCGGCGAGTTCAGTGGCGGTGGGTGCGGCGCGCACGCTGCTCAACCTGCCGTACTTCACGGCGGAGATGACGGTCACGATCCGCGACGGCGAGGTGCACTATCAGAGCCGCCGATCGTCGGAGCCGTATCCCGAGTTCACCGGGATCTACCGCGGACTCGGCGAGTGCCAATCGCCCGTCGAGGGAACCCTCGAATACTTTCTGACCGAGCGCTACTGCTTGTACGCCGTCAATCACCGTCACGTCGCCTACCGGCTGGATATCCACCATCCGCGATGGAGGCTCGAATCCGCCACCGCGCAGATCTCGTCCAACAGGATGGCGGATGCTGCGAGCATCCGTCTGCCCGCCCTGGCGCCGCTCCTCCATTTCGCCAAAAGACAGGACATGGTCTGCTGGGCGCCCGAAACGCTCACGTAATTCTGCAGTTCTGCTAAGGTTCGGAAAGTGACCACGCTGCTGTGCATCGCCACGTACAGGAAGGGTGACGAATTCCTGCGGGAGTGCAAGCGGCACGGGTGCCGCGTGCTGCTGCTGACGGACGAGACGCTGCGCGATTCCGACTGGCCGCGCGATGCGATCGATGCTTTCTACTACGTCCGGCGCGACATGCCGCACGACGACATCCGCAAGGGGGCCGCGTACCTCGCGCGCACGGAGCGGCTCGATCGCATCGTCGCGCTCGACGATTTCGACGTCGAGACGGCGGCGATGCTGCGCGAGTACCTGCACGTGCCCGGCATGGGGGAAACGACCGGGCGGGCGTTTCGCGACAAGCTCGCCATGCGCGCACGCGCGCGCGCGGCGGGCATCGCCTGTCCGGACTTCGTGCACCCCGTGAATCACGACGCGATCAATGAATGGACGTCGAGAGTCACGCCACCGTGGGTGCTGAAGCCGCGATCACAGGCGGCGGCCATCGGAATCAAAAAGATCGGATCCAGCGATGAGCTCTGGCGGATCCTCGATGCGCTCGGCGACGGGCGTCCCGATTACGTGCTCGAGCAGTTCGTGCCCGGTGACGTCTATCACGTGGACTCGCTTGTCTTTGGCAAACGGGTGGTATTCGCCGCCGCAAGCCGCTACGGCACGCCGCCGATGGCGGTCGCGCATGAGGGAGGCATTTTCGTCACACGCACGCTGCCGGACACCGATGATGTCGCGGTCGCGCTGAAGGAGATCAACGCACGGGTGCTCGAGTCGTTCGGCCTCGCGCGCGGCGTCTCGCACACTGAGTTCATCCGCGCGAACGACGGCAACCTTTACTTTCTCGAGACGTCGGCACGCGTCGGCGGCGCGTACATCGTCGATGTCGTCGAAGCGGCAACGGGCGTGAACCTCTGGCGAGAGTGGGCGAAGATCGAGATTGCCGGTGAGCACGGGACCTACACGCCACCGCGATCGCGGGGCCGCCATGCGGGGATCGTGCTCTCGCTGGCGCGGCAGGAACAGCCCGACATGAGCGCGTACAACGATGCGGAGATCGTCACACGCATCCGCAAGCGGCACCACGCCGGGTTGATCGTGGCTGCGGAATCCGGGGAGCGCGTCGGCGATTTACTCTCGTCGTACGTGACGCGTTTCTACCAGGACTTCCACGCGTCCGCACCACCGCCCGAACGCGCTGCCAACTGACGCTACTTCGGCGGCAGGAACTCGATCGCGATCACGCGATCGACGCCGCCGACGTTCTTCCACGTGAGATACACACGATCCGGCGGCGTCTTCCCGCCGCACGACACAGGTCCGCGGAAGTTTGGATTGTGCGCGATGTAGTCGACGGAAGTCAGCGTCGGTGCCGTGTAACGCACCGGCTTTCCATTGACCTGCAGATTGAACGTGACGGGGCGTCCGCCGGGACAGTCGATGCGCCGCAGGAGCGCTTCGATGCGCTGCTCGCCCGGCTTCAGTTCGCGATAGATCGGTCTCGTCTCCGGCGCCCGGCCGGTTACTACGCGGGCCGGCTGCTGCAAAAAGATCAGTGCTAAGCTCATCAGCATGATGTTCTCGCTGTTACTCGCCGCTACGGTGCTGGCCGTCCCCGCCGGCACGCAGGATACACCGCAAGAGATGACGACGTACCAGATGGTGTTCCTGAAGAAGGGACCCACGCCTCCGCCATCGGCTCCCGCCGATCAGAAGAAGATGCAGGACGAGCATCTCGCGAATCTCGCGGAACTGAATAGGAAGCGCATCAACCTCGTTTATGGGCCCATCCGCGCCGAGAACCCGGATGGCCTGGAGGGCATCGCGGTTCTCGACGTATCTTCCGCGGATGCAGCGAAGGCGCACTTCGCCGCCGACCCGTTCGTCAAGGCCGGCATCATGACTGTTGAAGTGCGTCCGTGGATGGGACCGAAAGGCTGGTTCCAGCCTCCCGTCGGCGACGACGTCACGAACGCCGGCAATCTGGAGCCATTGATCTTCGGCTTCCTCATGCGCGGTCCGAACACCTCGCAGGACAGCGCGACGGCGCAGGAGATCCAGAAGGGGCACCTCGCCTACATGTCATCCTTGAACAAGCAGGGGAAGCTGGTGATGGCAGGTCCCTTCATGGACAGCGGTGCGGCACGCGGCGTCGTCGTGTACAGAGTGAAGGATGTCGCGGAAGCGAAGGCGCTTGCCGCGGACGATCCGGCGGTGAAGGCCGGGCGCCTCGTGCTCGAGGCCTATCCCTGGATGACGCTCAAGGGGATCCTGAAGTAGTTCGGTCCCGCGCGAACTGGTACTTCGGAAGCGTGCGATCTCGCGCACCGGGCATGGGCGCCGGGACGTCTCCCGCCCAGCGCGCGCCCAGTCTCTCGTAAAACCCGCTGGCGAACGGATCCGCCAGCAGTTCCACCACTCCTTCGTGCCGCCTGTGGGCCTCATCGAGCGCGTGCATCACGAGCGCGCGACCGACGCCGCGGCCGTGCATCGCAGGTTCGACCCAGACGTGCTCGAGGTGCCAGCGATCGCGCCGATCTTCAAGCGCGCACATACCGACAATCGCGCCCGCTTCTTCCGCCACCCACACGTCGTGCATCTCGAGATATCCGGGAATGATCGTCAGCTGCGCGTCCCACTCGCGCATCCAGCTGGCGGGATATCCCCAGTGCGCCTTGGCGCGGTGTGCGAGGTCTGACAGCGCGTCGGCGTCTTCGGCCTCCGCGCGCCGGATGACCATGACGAGGACCATGCCACTGACAAGGCGCGGATGCAAGCGCTTCAACCAACCACGATGACTTCGTGATCGGTGATGCGGTCGACGTTGAACACGGCGTAATCATCGGCAACGGTCGCGCGCGCCGAGCGCTGCGATACCAGGAGACGAAGTGCAGGTGATGCGACCCGCCCCCGGATTCGGACCTTCACCTTGAACGGCCCGACCGGGATCAGCTCGTCGAGGGGCGCGCGCCACGTCGCTTCGCTGGTCAGGTTCACCATGTGAAGAATCAGGCGCCCGGGTTGTTCGTACAGGTGGCAGTCGATCAGTCCCGGGCCCTCGACGGTCAAGGGCACATCCGAACCCGCGGCCCACCGCACGATGTTTGCCAGTAACGCGGCGTGATCCGGCAGGTGGTCGCGTGCGTAGCGGCGATCCACGTCGGCAGGCATGTACGCGATGCGCGAGGCGCCGCGCTGCGACACGACGAGGCCGGGAATGCCGCTCCTGGGCTCACGCATCCACGCCGTCTCCGGCGGGTAAGTCGGAAATGCGGGCACCAGCGTGAGCGGGACAGCTGCCTCAGCATCGACGCGCAGCGGCGCGATCGTCCCGCCGAAGGGGAGGATGTCCGTCTCGTCGAATCCGCGCAGCACTTCGTGCCTCACGCCGGTGGCCGCCGGCTCGTTCCCAACCTTCGGCCCGTCGACGCGGGCGCGCCATTCCGGGCTCAGCCTGAGATACGTGTGCTCGCTCGCAGCGCGGTTAGCTCCGCGGCTTGACGTCAGCTTCGGCGCCGCACCAATCCTGTGGCATCCAAACAGATCCGCCAGCGCAAAGTCCGGCCGCGGATCGCCCCATTCGGTGTACGAGCCGGTGTCCCCCGTTGCGACGAGCGATCCTCCGTTGCGGACGAATTGGCGAATTGCCGACGCCTGAGCATCAGACAACGCACCGACGTTCGGAAGAACCAGCACGCGAACGTTCGCAGTGTGTGCAATGTCGTCCCCGTGAACGGGCACGTAGGGAATCCGCGCGCGGACGAGTGCGTGCATGAATCCCGTGTAAGGGGCGTCGACACGTTCGGCGGCGGCATCACGCCCGAAAAAGTCCGTGTTGCGCTGCGTCCAGATCACGCCAATCGCCGCGACGGGCGTGCGATTCACCAGGTACTGCTCGTTGGCCTTCCACCAGCGCGTGACCGGCTCCGGCGTGCGATACATCCGCCGGTCCTCATGGTACGCGCCGACGTAATGCCACCACGGCTGGATCCCGCCCGCGATCCCGGCGATCATCCACATCCGCGCTTCGGCGGCGGGCTTGCTCGCCACACGGTAGTAGCCGGGACCGGACTGATACATCGCCATCGACTCGGGCGCGAGCTTGTCCCACCCGAGCAGCGCATGGACGCGCTTCCCCGTATCGCCGTTCTGCTGAAATCCCGTATCGTCATCGCGCCGCTGGTGGTCGAGCATGATGATGTCGGCCCGCCTGCAGATCTCGCGGAGATCGCGGAACGACTGCGCCTGCGCGGTGATCGAGCCGCTGTTCATGCCGGACCAGATGCAGTCCGGACCGCCCGCCGTGCGCGTCGTGCGATTGTTCACCTCCCACACTTCGATGCGACGGGCGTAGCTCCACATGATCCATTCGCGATATGCGGAATCGTCCCAGTCGGCCCTCCGCGGAAGCGACTTGCCGGTTGCGGCCTTGAACTTCCGTTCGCAATTCGCGCAGAAACAGATGCTCTCCCGCCCCATGCCCGCCCAGCTGTTGTCGGTGAACCCGTCAGGATGCGAGCGCTGCGCGATTTCCTGCAGCACGGCCGGCAGATATTCGTCGTAATAGGGACTGTTGATGCAGGTGATGTACTTGTCGGCCGCGCGGTAGGGTTTTCCGTCGGCATCGCGCGCGAACCAGTCGGGATGCGCTTGAAAGAAGTCTTCGGCGGTTCTGTTCGAATCCATGCGCGCCATCACGAACAGACCGTCGTCATGCGCCGCCTGCGTCAGCTCTCCGAACAGATCGCGTCCGTTCAGGAACTCGGCGCGGTGGTGGAGCGGAAACCTGCTTGGGTAGTACGCGACGATCCCGCCGGCGTTGATGATGAGGGCCTGCACCTGCGTTCGCTTCCACTGCTGACGCCACCAGGGGATGTCGTACTGGACGGGATCCTTTTCGGTGATGTTGGTCTGCCCCCAAAGATACGCGCGCCGATACCAGGGCACGGCGCCAGGGCGCTGCGATGATGTCGTCGCGACAGCCGCACGGCTGCCGCTCAGGGCGAGCGCCGTCGTCGCGACGGTGTGATGAAGAAATGTGCGTCGCGTGATCCGCTGCTTCGTCACGGGATCAGAGCCCCGGAATGCGGATCGATTCCCGGATCGCGCGGCCGGCGGCGCGCAGGTTGTCGAGTTTCATCTCGGAGTACTTTCTCGAGAGGATCAGTCCGTGCGCTCCGCCGTCAAACGCGGCCTTCGCCGCCTGGTACGCGCTATCCGGCGTTGTCTTTTTTTCGTTTTCACCTGTAGGGACGTCGATCTCGATGCCCGGCCACACGCGTGTGTTCCCCGTAACGCCCGCGACCGCGCGGCGCGTCTCGCGCCGCACGTAGTCGGCGGACAACCCGGTGGTCGGTAATTTATCGAGGGACGCTTCCGCGCCGTACTGCTGGATCCGGTACGTGAGCTCAGTCGTCTGCTCGGGTGTGAGATCGGCAAAGAGGGTGGCGTTCACGTTGCGGATGTAGCGCGCCATGCGCGGGCCGCCAGAGTCGTGATACATGACGACCTTCAGGAAGTCCGAATACGCGGAGAACGCGCGGTAGTCCTGTTCGGCACGGTAGAAGGGTGCGAACGAGTTCGTATGCCAGATGTGCCATCCCATCGGCTTCTGCGGCGCGATCTCGTGCGCCTTGTGATACATCGCGCGATACGTGTCGCGCAGCCCTTCGTTCCACAGCCGTTCCCACGCCAGCACCTCTGGTTGCTCCACGAGGATCCGCCAGAAAGTAACGAACGCGCCGTCTGTGGGGCGATGCCCTCCCTTCATCTCATCCACCCAGCGCTCGAGCGCCAGGTATCCGGCTTTCGCGCGCTCGACGTTGATGCCGTCCTTGCGCGCCGCCTCGACGCAGTGCGGGCAGAAGCATCCGACCGTGGCGGGCGCGGCGGCGCCGCCGTGGCTCGCGCCGAGCGCGGTGTTCAGCGGTCCCTGCCGCTCGCTGCCGAACATCAGGCCGTCGACTTGATACGAACGCAGGTAATCCTCGGTCAGCCCGAGCCAGAAGTTGAGCGTGTTCGGATTGCGGTAGCACACGCGCGCGGCGGGACGGCCGTGCACGTCGACTTCGAACGCCTTATCGAGGCCCGCGACATCGCGGCGGAAGACATCCTCGAACCAGCAGATCACTTTCATGCCTCGGCTGTGCGCGCGCGGCAGCACGTCGGCAATCACGTCGTAGCCGGGATAGTCGGGCGCTCTCTCAGGGGCGATGGTCGTGCCCTTGTAGAACTGCGGATGCGGCGTCGCAAAGTTCCCGCCGTGATAGTTGTCGTCGTATTCCTGTTTGCCGTGATCGGGTAACGGCGTGCCGCGCGGCTGGCGTCCGCCAATCCCCCGTCCATAGGTGAACGTCGCAAGGAACAACGTGTTGATGCTTGCCATCTCGATCAGCGCGTCGAGCACCTTGTCAGTGCCTTCGTCGAGGAACGACACAGCGCCGATCTGAATGCCAACCGTGGGTACCGCGGTTTGCGCGGATGTGGCGGAAGGCCAGCCGAACGCGACGGCCCCCGCGCAGGCCGCCGCCGAATTTTCAATGAACTCGCGTCGATTCATGGCGTGCCCCTCCGAACGACGAAGTACGGCTGATTGTTCAGGTCGGCATCGAAGCCCGGATATAACGCCGCGCGTCCGGACGCCGCGCGCACCTCGAAGTAGTACTGGAGCGGATACGGAGCATCAGTGTAGGCGCCTGGAATCGTCGCATGATAGCGGCGCCCCGCCGACTGCATCTCGATCGAGTCGTAGCGCTCAGCATGATTCACGTGCCGATAGTGGACGCGGACCGGCGCCGGTGCCGCGAGCGCGACGGCCAATTCAAGCGGCTGTCCCGCAAGGAAGTGGTCGGGAGGGGTGTGTTCCGCGTCGACCTTGCGGCGTTCCGGGCGTCCCAGTGCTTCCTTCACCGCGGCCGCGACCTCTGGAGCCGCTATTCCGCGTCTCGCGTCGTCCAGCTTTCTCGCCATCACCGCGATGTCCGCATCCAGCGCGGGCAGCCGATCGCGCCAGTGGCCGCGCAGATGCCGGAGCTCACCGACGGTAACATCATCGGCGTAGACGCTCGCACGATTCGCAAGTTCGGCCCAGGTCGCGCGCGCCGCCCGGTACAAATTCAGGGACTCCTCGAGGGCGGTCCGGTCACCCGTCTTCTCATGGATGCGAAACAGGACGGCGCTGCGGATCTTCGCGCCAAAGAACTTCCCGAGATCGGCCTGCAGCGCCACGTCGATCGCGAGGCGCCGATGTTCCGGCCGGCGATTTCGCGTCGCGCGCACTTCGGCATCCGCGAGATGCCGCGTCGCGGCCGCCGCGCGATCCTCGATCCACTGCGCCACCTCGATCGGGGAGTATTTGCCCGTCCGCTGATTCGTCAGCAGTTCGTCGGCGAACTCATTGATGCGTGAGAAGAGCTGCGGATCGAACGGGCTCACGTTGCCGAACACGCGCGGCGCCGGCGTGTCGCCGTACGGCCCCGGATGCGCCTCGTCTGCGATCGCCTGATTCGTGTACATCTCGGGCCAGTACGTGTTGTTCGCAGCCGACGGGCCATGGGCGGTTGTGACGATCGGAAGGATGCGGCTCGCGCTGCCGAGCGCTGATTCAAAGGCCGGCGCCGCCGCGCCGAACTCCGTTCGCAAATAGCGGCGCCACGCGTCGGGCTCAGCGGCCGGATTGTATAGGAGCCTGCCCCAGACCCTGTAGGTGTAGAGATACTTCTGCCAGTCCCAGCGCGGCCTGAGCGAGACATCCTGGTAGCCGCAGCGATCGCCGGCGATTCCGGAGCCGCGTCGCCCCTTGAATGACAGCGGCTCCATGATCTCGACGCCGTCACTGCCACAGAAGCTGAACGCGCGCGAGTACGCCGCCGCCGTGACGGGATCGCCCGAGATCAACAGGCGCTGCGTCCCCGGCCAGATCCTGTGCAGTACGCCCCACTTCCGGTCCTCGCGCAGCAGGTCGCCATAACCGTAACGCGTGAAACTGCGCGAGCCGGTGCTCAGGCGCATCAGCCCTGTCGCCTGCGCTCCGCCTTTCGGACGTTCGAGCTCGCGAATCTCCGCCTGGTGATACGGCATGCCCATGTGTTCCGCCCAGAACTTGGGGGATACCTTCAACGGCGCGCCGCTCGCCACTCCGAGATCGAGCATCGCCTGGTCCATGCCTTTCGCGTGCATGTCGATCTCGACGGTGCGGCCGCACGTGGCGACTCCCTCGAACACCGACTTCCAGAAGTCGTAGCTGCCCTCCTCGACTCCGCTCTCCCCGTGAATGCGGAACGTGACCCCGCCGATCGCCGGGCACGCCTTCAACAGCGCGCGGATCGCGTCGCGGCAATAGGGGCCATGCGTCTCGCGAGTCAGCCCGGCAATCGTGTAGTTCGGCCTCGGGCTGTCGATCCACTCGTAGCCGTGCATCCAGATTCCCAGCTGGAAGTGCAGGCCGCGCTCGACCGCCTGTTCGCTGATGAATCTGAGCATCTCCAGGTTGCCGTCGCGCTCCGCATCGGGCAGTTGCGGCACGCGCACGTCGTAGCCGGGCACGCGCAGCAGGAACGGATAGGCGAACAGGAAGTACGCGTCGGTGACGTTTCGAAGGAAGTCGTAGCCGATCCCGAGCGCGAGGTTGAACCTGTTGAAACGCTGCGTCGCGAGCATGCCGAGGTATTCGGGCCACATCGCACGGTCGTTGAACCACGGCTTGTCCTCGATGTCGCTTGTGAAGAGCCGCGTGATGCCGCGGACCGCGTTGGCGGGGCGCTCCGCAACGGCCTCACGCAGCGCGAGCGCGCGCCATGGATCCGATTCGTGGCGCACACGGTCGGCGAGTTCCAGCAGCGCGTATGAAAGACCGCGTGTGTCGTTCCCGCACGCGAGCAGGATGTCTCTGCCCTCGTGCCGAACGGGCGCGAGCGCCAGAGCCTCGGCGGTCTCCTCGATCCTCACACCAGCTCGCGAAAGCGGACCGGATGCATGAGCCACGCTCGATCCAGCGAGGACAATGCAGCGATCTCCGCGCGGCGCCTGCGCGAGCCGCTCGCACCTGTGGACGGCGACGCCGCGCGCGGCCAACACCTGTTCGAGCTCTGTCGCCGCCCAGCGGCCGGGCGCGGACGACACGACGCCGTCAGCCGAGCTGGCGACGATTGATACGCCCGGGCGTGCCGCTGCCAGAACAGCGGAAACGCGACCGAGTCCAGCGCCCGCCAGCGCCGCGCCTGCCTTGAGGAATCCCCGGCGTGTGGAATGCATGGTTGCCCCCGGCTGGTGAAACCCGTGAGAGGGTATCATCGCCGCCATGTGGCTGGTCGATCGACTCGCCGAGGTCACGGACTTCCCCAGCTTCCATGCCGCGCTCGTCGACACGGGACTGATGCCGGCCGGATCGCGCTTCCTGCAGCTCGTTCATCGCGGAGGCAAAACGGGCATACGTCTGGGATCCGGATGGGCATCAGTTCATCGATTACACGATGCGCTGGGGCGCGACCATCCTCGGACGCGCCGACGATCGTATACAGCGGGCGATCTCCGAGGCACTTGCGAGTGCGCCGCTCGCCGTGACCCTGTATCCTTGCCGCGTATGCGCCACCTTTATCTCTTCCCGCTGTGCTTATTGCTCGCGCTCGCACCTGTCCCGGAGCGCCACTACCTGTACGTGGCGGAGCCGGGCATCCGCAACTACGTCGAGCACGGCGGCGTCGGCGTGCTCGTGTTCGACATGGATCGCGGCTATCGCTTCGTCCGCCGCATTCCTTCGGAGGACATCCCGAAGGGAGAAGCGCCGCAGAACGTGAAAGGCATCGCCGCGAGCGCCGCGACCGGGCGGCTCTACGTGACGACGCTCGGCCATGTGATGGCGTTCGACCTGGGGACCGATCGCAAGGTCTGGGATCACGTGCTGGACGGAGGCGCGGATCGTCTCGCGATTTCCCCCGACGGAAAACTCCTGTACGTGCCGTCGCTCGAGGGACCTTACTGGACAGTCCTCGACGGCGATACCGGTGCGCAGCGGGCACAGATCGTGACCAGGTCCGGCGCGCACAACACCATTTACGGACCGGACGGCCATCGCGTGTACCTCGCGGGCCTGAAGTCGAAGCTGCTGGACGTCGCGGATCCCGCCACGCACACCGTCGTCAAACAGGTGGGCCCGTTCTCGGAAGTGATCCGTCCGTTCACGATCAACGGCGCGCAGACGCTCTGCTTCGTCAACGTCAACGGCCTGCTCGGATTTGAAGTCGGCGACCTGCAGACGGGAAAGATGCTGCATCGGGTCGAGGTCACGGGGTATTCGAAAGGACCCGTCAAGCGGCACGGCTGCCCCAGCCACGGCGTCGCGCTGACACCCGATGAACGTGAGCTCTGGCTGTCGGACGGCGCGAACGAGTCGATCCATATCTTCGATGCGCGCGTCATGCCGCCGAAGCAGATCGCGTCGATTAAACTGCGCGATCAGCCAGGCTGGATCACCTTCAGCCTCGATGGCCGGCACGCGTTCCCCTCCACGGGGGAAATCATCGATACGAAGACGAGAAAGGTCGTGGCGACGCTGACGGACGAGACCGGCCGCGCGGTCCAGAGTGAAAAAGTGGTCGAGATCGTTTTCGCCGGCGGCAAGCCGGTGAAGAACGGCGATCAGTTCGGCATCGGCCAGCGCCGCTAATCGAAGCACACGCGACGCATGAAGATCACCGGCGCCACCGTCATCACGTGCAGCCCCGGGCGAAACTTCGTCACGCTCAAGATCGAGACGGAAGACGGCCTCTACGGACTCGGCGATGCCACGCTCAACGGACGCGAGCTCGCAGTGGCGAGCTACCTCACCGATCACGTCATCCCGGCGATCGCCGGCCTGGATGCGAGACGGATCGAAGACATCTGGCAGTTCCTCTACAAGGGCGCGTACTGGCGGCGCGGTCCGGTCACGATGTCCGCGATCGCAGCCGTCGATACGGCGTTGTGGGACATCAAAGGAAAGGCGCTGGACGCGCCGGTCTACCAGTTGCTCGGTGGCGCATCGCGCGACGCGGTGATGGTGTACGGGCATGCCGGCGGCGAGACGATCGACGCCGCCGTCGAGTCGGTCGGACGTTATGTCGCCCGCGGCTACAAGGCTGTGCGCGCGCAGTGCAGAGTCCCGGGACTGGCGCAGACGTATGGTATCGGACAAAACGATCGGTACGAACCGGCGGCGCGCGGAGCGGTGACGGAAACGCGCTGGAACAGTGAACGGTATCTGATGTCGGTCGCGCCGCTCTTCGAGCGGCTGCGCCACGAGTTCGGTCCGGAGCTTCACCTCCTGCATGACGCGCATCATCGGCTCACGCCGATTGAGGCGGCGCGGCTGGGGCGTTCGCTTGAACCGTACGCGCTGTTCTGGCTCGAGGATCCTACGCCGGCCGAGAATCACGAGGGCTTCCGTCTGATTCGGCAGCACACTACGACGCCGCTTGCCGTCGGGGAGATCTTCAACTCGATTCACGACTGCCGCGGGCTGATGCAGGAGCAGCTGATCGACTACATCAGGGCCACCGTCGTCCATGCGGGAGGCCTGAGCCACATGCGCAAGATCGCCGCGCTTGCCGAAGTGCATGGCGTGCGCACGGGCTCGCATGGGGCCACAGACCTCAGTCCCGTCTGTCTCGCAGCGGCGCTGCACTTCGATCTCAGCGTTCACAACTTCGGGATCCAGGAATACATGCCGCACGCTGAGGAGACGGAGCGGGTGTTCTCTCACACGTACACTTTCGCGGATGGCGTGATGCATCCCGGCGATGCGCCGGGCCTGGGTGTGGACATCGACGAACGGCTCGCCGCGACGTTTCCGTATCAACGCGCCTATCTTCCCGTCGCGCGCCTGATGGATGGGACGCTGCACGACTGGTGATGACAGGCCGCCGCGCGCTCGTCGTCTTCGCGTGCGCCACAGCGCTCTTGCCGATCGGGGCCGGCGGTGCTGCTGCGGAGACGGGATATGACCTCTGGCTGCGATATTCGCCGGTTGGCGATGCCCCTCGTCGTGATGCGTACCGGTTGGCGGCAACGGCGATTGTGGTGACAGGGCGCAGCCCGGCATCGGAGGCGACCGCCGCGGAGTTGCGGCGCGGCCTCACAGGATTGCTCGGCGTGGACGTGCCGCGTATCGAACGGCCGCGCGCGTCGGGCGCAATCATCGCCGGCACGCCGTCGAACTCACCCTTGATTGCGACGCTGGGATGGACCGACGCGCTGGCGCGCCTCGGCGAGGAGGGCTACGTCCTTCGTTCCGCAACCGTCGGCGGTCTTCGCGCGACGGTGATCGCGTCAAAGGGGCAAGCGGGCGCGATGTACGGCGCGTTCCATTTTCTTCGCCTCATTCAGACCGGCCAGCCGATCGATCCGCTCGACATCGCCGAGAAGCCCCGGCTCGATCGCCGGCTCCTGGATCACTGGGACAACCTGGACGGCAGCATCGAGCGCGGCTATGCGGGTCGATCGTTCTTCTGGCCCGAGCGCGTAGACGATCGTATCCGCGACTATGCGCGCGCGAACGCGTCCATCGGGATCAACGGCGCCGTCATCAATAGTGTCAATGCGAATCCACAGTCGCTGACGCCTCCGCTGCTTGAGAAATCCGCGGCGATCGCCGCGATCCTGAGGCCATACGGCATTCGCGTCTACCTCGCCGCGAACTTCGCCGCGCCGAGGATGATCGGTGGCCTGGCAACCAACGATCCGCGCGATCCCGCGGTCGCGCGATGGTGGCGCGAGAAGGCCGACGAGATCTATCGGCTCATTCCCGACTTCGGCGGATTCGTTGTCAAGGCAAACAGCGAGGGGCAGCCCGGGCCGCAGGATTACGGCCGCACGCACGCCGACGGCGCGAACGTTCTCGCCGACGCCGTGGCGCCCCACGGCGGCGTCGTGATGTGGCGCGCGTTCGTCTACAACGCCGACGTCGATCCCGATCGCGTCAAGCGTGCCTACGCGGAGTTCGTCCCGCTGGACGGTGCGTTCCGCCCCAATGTATTCGTCCAGATCAAGAACGGCCCGCTCGATTTCCAGCCACGAGAGCCGTTTCATCCGCTGTTCGGCGCGATGCCAAAGACATCGCTGGTCGCGGAGCTTCAGATCACCCAGGAATACCTCGGGCAATCGACGCACCTCGTGTACCTCGCGCCGATGTGGAAGGAATTCTTCGACGCCGAGACATATGCGAAAGGTCCGGGCTCCCCTGTCGCTAGCGTCCTCGATGGATCGGTCGAAGGCAAGCGGCAGACAGGCATTGCCGGCGTGGCCAACACCGGCCGCGATGCCAACTGGACCGGTCACGACTTCGGGCAGGCGAACTGGTACGCGTTTGGACGCCTCGCATGGAATCCAGCGCTGCGCGCTGAAGACGTCGCCGACGAATGGATCCGGATGACATGGGGCGATGCGCCCGACGTCGTCACAACGATCCGGTCGATCATGCGCGACTCGCGCGAAGCGTACGTGCGGTATACGATGCCACTCGGGCTGCACCATCTCATCGGCGGCGATCACTATGCGCCGATGCCCG
The DNA here is from genome assembly GCA_035637115.1 of Vicinamibacterales bacterium. Taxonomy (GTDB): domain Bacteria; phylum Acidobacteriota; class Vicinamibacteria; order Vicinamibacterales; family 2-12-FULL-66-21; genus JAICSD01. Next base: position 7,384 of record DASPXV010000250.1, on the reverse strand, counting down.
AGAACACCGATCCGCGGCGCGCGGACTGGTCCGCCCCTTACTACCATCACGCGGATGCGACCGGCATCGGCTTCGATCGCACGCGCGGCGGCAGCCGCGCCGTCGAGCAGTACCGCGCTCCCTTGCGCGAATGGTGGAACGCTCCCGCCACTACTCCGGACGAACTCCTCCTGTGGTTTCACCATCTGCCGTGGGAGTATCGCCTGAAGTCCGGACGGACGTTATGGGACGAGCTCGTCTTCTCGTACAACCGCGGCGTGGACGAAGCCCGGGGACTCGAGCAGCGATGGAGGATGCTGCGCGGGAAGATCGACGACGCGCGGTACGAGGCGGTACTGGCGAGATTACAGCGCCAATCTGCTGATGCCTCGGCGTGGCGCGACAAGTGCCTTCGCTATTTCGAGCGCGCGCGCGGTTCCAGGTAGGCGGTTGTTGACCATGAAGAACCGCGGTGGTATGGTCGCGCCGAATCCAATGGAACCGATTTCATTCGAGGCAAATTGCGTATGTCAGCGGGAGGAGATATGCGGCCGATTCGATGTTCCGCGTTCATGTTACTGGTAGCGCTCGTGGCCGCAGCGGCCGGCGCGCAGACGACCAGCGGATCCGTCGCTGGAGTCGTCCGTGACGCGCAGGGCGGGGCGGTACCTGGCGTATCCGTGACGCTCGTCAGCAATCAGCGCGGCGATCAAATCGCCGTGATCACGCAGGAGACCGGCGCCTTCACTTTTCCGCAGGTCCAGCCGGGCACGTACACGCTGAAAATCGCGCTCGAGGGCTTCAAATCCATCGAACGCACCAATGTCGTCGTCAACGCCAACGACAAGCTGAACGCCGGAATCATCACCCTCGAAGTCGGCGCGCGCACTGAGACGGTGACGGTCACGGGACGCACGACCGAACTCAAGACGCAGACTGCCGAGCGCGGGTACACGCTCGAAGGCAAGGTGCTGCAGGACGTCGCGGTCAACAGCCGCAGCTACCTCGCGCTCGTCGGCCTGACACCTGGCGTCGTGAACACGGCCAACCTCACCGTGGCCGGACACGCCGGCCTCGGCAGCATCAGCGCGAACGGCGCGAGATTCAACCAGAACAACCTGACGCTCGACGGCGTCGGCAACGTCGATACCGGCAACAACGGCGATCAGCTCGCGACGCTGAGCCTCGATGCCGTGGCGGAGTTCAAGGTGCTCACGGCGAACTACCAGGCGGAGTACGGCCGGTCGTCGGGTGCGCAGATCAGCGTGGTGACGAAGAGCGGCGGACGCGACTTCCGCGGGTCGGGCTCGTGGTACAAGCGGCACGACAGTCTCAACGCCACCAACTGGCTGAACAACCGCGAAGGCCTCGCGAAGAATCTCCTGCGCCTCGACGACATCGGCTACACGATCGGCGGTCCGATCTTCGTGCCCAATGGGTTCAACGACGGGCGCAACAAGTTGTTCTTCTTCTGGTCGCAGGAGTTCCAGCGCCAGCTCAGGCCGAACAACCTGCGCCGCATCAAGCTGCCGACTGCCCTCGAGCGCCAGGGAGACTTCTCGCAGAGCGTGGACAATAACGGCAACCCGTTCCCCTACATCCGCGACACCTCCACTGGTCTTTCCTGCAGCGCGGCGAATACGTCTGGCTGCTTCGCATATCAAGGCGTGCTCGGGCGTATCGATCCGGCGCGGTTGTACACGCCGGGTCTCAACATCCTGAAGCTGTTCCCGGCCCCCAATGCCAGCGCCCAGGGATTCAACTACACGTCGCAGACGTCGGACAACTACCCGCGGCGCGAGGACATGATCCGCATCGACTGGAGTCCAGCCGAAAGCTGGCGGGTGTTCGGCCGCTACGTGAACAACTCCGACTCGATCACGTCGAACTACGGCTCGTTCGTGCTCGGCACGAACATGGAGCACACGAAGATCACCGACACGCGCCCGGGACACGCGTTCGCGCTGAACGTCACGAAGGTGATCAATCCGACGACCTACAACGAAGTGACCGTGGGCTTCGGCTACAACCGGATCAACATCGACGCGACGGACGATTCCCTCTCGCGCAAGGCGACAGGACTTTCGGGGCTGCCACTGCTCTATCCGACCGCGGTGCAGAACGACTACATCCCGCGCTTCGACTTCGGCACGCGCGCTCGCGGCGGCAATTCGGCGCCGACGTTCGGCACCAACAATGCGCCGTTCTTCAACTACAACCGCACGACCGATGTGATCGACAACTTCACCAAGGCGATGTCGAAGCACACGATCAAGGCTGGCATGTATTTCCAATACAGCCAGAAAGACCAGACGTCGTTCGCCAACGCCAACGGCGACATCAGCTTCGCGGATAACACCGCGAACCCGCTGGACACGGGATACGGTTACGCCAATGCGGCGCTGGGCATTTTCAATACTTACAACCAGGCGTCGCAGTACGCCACCGGCAAGTATCGCTATCAGAACATCGAGTGGTACGTGCAGGACAACTGGAGAGCGACGAGCCGCCTGACGTTCGATTACGGCCTGCGCTTCTACTACATCCAGCCGCAGTACGACGCGGATCTGCAGACGTCCACGTTCCTCCCCGATCTGTGGTCCTCATCGAACGCGCCGCGACTCTTCCAGCCGGCGATCATCAACGGCGTGCGCAGCGGCTTCGATCCCGTAACGGGCACGGCCGTCGCGTCGACCTTCATTGGTCGCATCGTTCCGAACTCGGGCGATATCCTGAACGGCATCCGCCAGGCGGGTGAGGGCGTGAACAAGTACCTGATGGACAACAAGGGCGTGCTCTACGCGCCACGGTTCGGATTTACCTACGACCTGACCGGCCGGCAGAAAATGATCGTGCGCGGCGGCGGCGGCGTGTTCTACGACCGCTTCCAGGGGAACGAGACCTTCGACATGATCGGCAATCCACCGACGACGTTCGCGCCGACCGTGCAGTTCGGCCGGCTGCAGGATCTGAGCGATGTGTCGCAGGCGCTGCTGGCGCCCTTCGGGCTCAACGCCTTCTCTTACAGCGGCCAGATCCCGACCGTCTATAACTACAACATCGGCGTACAGACGAAGCTGCCCTACGCGTTCGTGCTCGACGTGTCGTATGTCGGGTCGCAGTCGCGGCATCTGTTGCAGCGCATCAACCTGAATGCCATCCCCTACGGCGCGGCGTTCGCCACGGCGAACCAGGACCCCACGCTGTCCGCTTCGTCTACGCCCGGCGCAACGTCGCTGCCGGCGGATTTCCTGCGGCCGTATCGCGGCTTCGGGAACATCAACCTGCACGAGATGAGCGGCAGCGCCAACTACAATGCGCTGCAAACGACGCTCGACCGGCGGTTCACGAACGGGCTGCTGTTCGGCATCAGCTACACGCTGAGCAAGGCGCTCGGCACCACCAATGGTGGGGATGGCGATTTCCACCGCATCGACGGCCGCGACAGGGAGGCGAACTATGGTCCGCTCAACCAGGATCGCCGGCACAACTTCGTCGCCAACTTCGTCTACGAGGTTCCAGGGCTGCGGCGATTCGCCGGCAAGGGCCTGGGCGCCGCGGTGTTCGATGGCTGGCAGATCTCGGGTATCTATCGCGTCGTGAGCGGCGCGCCATACACGCCCGGGTTCAGCATCTCCGGCATCGGCAACCAGAACCTGACGGGATCGTTCACCGAAGGCTCGCGCGTCGCCGTCAACGGCGATCCGGGCAGCGGCAACAGCGGCGACCCGTACGCGCAGTTCAACACCGCCGTGTTCGCGCCGCCGCAACCCGGCAGCATCGGTCTCGAGTCAGGGCGGAATTGGCTGACGGCACCCGGCGTGAATAACCTGGATGTGTCAGTCCAGAAATCGTTCAAGCTGCGCGGCCAGGCGCGATTCGAGCTGCGGGCGGACGCATTCAACGCGCTGAACCACACGCAGTTCTCGGGCGTGAATGCGACGGCGAACTTCGCCAGCCTCACGGCGACGAGGCCGTCGAACCTTCCTTACGACACGGCGGGAAATTTCATCGTGGCGAACCGCAACGGGTTCGGAACGGTGAATGGCGCGCGCGATCCGCGCATCATCCAGCTCGCCGCGCGGATCCGGTTCTAGATTGAAGGCAGTGGCGCGCGTCTGCGGACGCGCGTCACTCGCCAGTCGTCAGCTCGCGGATTTCACCAGCCGGAACCCGAGATTCGACGCAGCGCTGCTCACCTCCGCCTTCCCGCGGCTGCCTACCAGGTATCGCGCGCAGTACGATCCCGTGCAGAGGAACGATCCGCCGCGGGTGACGCGCTTCTTCGTGTCCGGCTCTTCAGGGTCGTAGCTGTCGTCGGGTCCCTGCGGATTCCGTGGCGCCGACGCCGTATACGCATCCGGCCGGTACCAGTCCGCGCACCACTGCCACACGTTGCCGCCCACGTCGTACAGTCCGTAGCCGCTCGGTGGAAACGCATCAACCGGTGATGTCGTAGCGTAGCCATCGGTTGCGGAGTTCGCGTCTGGGAAGTGCCCCTGCCAGATGTTCGCCATCGCCCGTCCGCCAGGCGTCAGCTCGTTGCCCCACGCGTACAGATTGCGTTCGAGGCCGCCGCGCGCAGCGAACTCGAACTCCGCCTCGGTCGGCAGGCGCTTGCCCGCCCATTTCGCGTACTCGCGAGCGTCGTCCCATGCGATGTGAACGACAGGATGGTTCGCGCGACCGTCGAGTGTGCTCTGCGGTCCATCCGGATGGCGCCAGTTCGCGCCGGGTACGTACCTCCACCACTGCAGATGGTTGTCGAGCGCCACCGGCGCGGACGGAGGCGCGAAGACTGCGGAGCCCGGAACGAGCATCTCCGGCGGCACGTTCGGAAACTGGCGCGGATCCGGTTTGCGCTCGGCGACGGTGACATAACCGGTTGCGGCAACGAACCGCTCGAACTCTGCGTTGGTGACCGGCGTGCGGTCCATCCAGAATCCACTCACGTAGACGCGGTGCACGGGTAAGGCGTCAGGCATCCCGCAGCCGTCGCATCCCATTGAGAATTCGCCGCCAGGAATCCAGACCATGCCGTCGGGATTTTTTGGCGCGCTCTTGTCTTGTCCGGAAGGATGCGAGCATGCGACGGACATGCACATGCAGAACGCGATTGCCGCGGCTCTGGCGGCTGGCGCCCTATCCACCGCTTCCAGCCGTTCGCGTGCGGATCTGGTTCTTGACCGGCACGACTGTCTTCTTGTGCGCCTCCGCGAGTTGTCTGAGTTCGGCGACGATTTCAGGATGCTGCGCCGCCAGATCGAATTTCTCTGACGGATCCTGATCGAGATCGTACAGCTGCGGCTCGCTGCCCGGCTGCGCGCCGCCGCGGCCATCGGTGGAGGTGGGGACCAGGAAGTACGCCTTGTACTTTCCGTGGCGGACCGCACTCAGCTTCTCGCCGCCATAAAAGAACATCGTGTCCCTGGGACTGGGCGCGTTCCTGCGCAGGACGTCGGAGAGATCGTAGCCGTCGATGACACGATCCGCCGGCGCCGGCACTCCAGCGATTCTCGCGAGCGTGGGCAGCAGATCCAGTTCGGAGCCGATGCCAGTCACCACGCCGCTGCGAATCGTGCCAGGCCACCAGAAGATCGAGGGCTCCCGCATCCCTCCCTCCCACGTCGTGCCTTTCGCGCCTTTGAGAAGACCCGCCGACCCCGCGTTCTCGCGGTACGGCGCCCATGGACCGTTGTCGCTCGTGTACACGACCAGCGTGTTCGAATCGAGCTTCAGCTCTCGCAGCGTCTGCAGCAGCCGGCCGACGTTCCAGTCCAGCTCCTCGATCACGTCGCCGTAGACGCCTCGCGCGCTTTTTCCGGCGAAGGCCTCGGATCGGAACAGCGGCATGTGCGGCATGTTCGGCGCGAGATACAGGAAGAACGGTTCGGAACGGTGCGCCTTGATGAATTGAATCGCTTCATCCATGTAGCGGCGGGTGAGCGTGGACTGTTCCGTGGGACGCTCGACGACCCTGTCGCCGCGCATCAGCGGCACATTGAAGTACTCGATCTTCGGATTCATGTAGCGGCGGAACTTCTCCTCGGGAGAAAGCATGCCGCCGGTCTGGTCCATGTCGTTCGAATATGGGACGCCGAAATACGAGTCGAAGCCCTGCGCCATCGGCAGGTACTGCGGCAGCACGCCGAGGTGCCATTTGCCGATCGCGGCCGTGGCGTATCCGCGGCGCTTGAGCAGCTCCGCTATCGTGATTTCCTCCGGTTGAAGACCGCCGGTCGAATCCGGAAACAGAACGCCGTCCGCCAGTCCCGTTCGTACTGCGAGCCGCCCCGTGAGCAGTTGTGCGCGGCTCGGCGTGCAGACGTGCGCGCCGTAGAAGCTCGTCCAGCGCTGTCCCTCACCCGCCATGCGATCGAGATTGGGCGTGCGGATCGTGGGATGGCCGAAGCTGCCGAGATCGCCATACCCCTGGTCGTCGGCGAGAATCACGATGAAATTCGTGCGGGCGGCGGACTGCCGCGCGGCGTCGCTGCGGATCGTGGCGCCCAGCGCAAGGAGGAGAACGAGCAGGATGGCGGAAGATCGCATGAGTGTACCTCGCGTGGCGCATGCTAGCATGCGCGCCATGCGCGGTGTGCTGCTCGTCGCACTCCTGGCCGGGACGCTTGCGCGCGCCCAGGATCGCCCGAACGTCGTCGTCATTCTCACCGACGATCTCGGTTACGGCGACGTCTCTGCGTACGGCGCCACAGCGCTGAAGACGCCGAACATCGATCGTCTCGCACGCGAAGGGCTGCGATTTACTGACGCCCATGCCGCCGCGGCCACGTGCACTCCATCCCGGTACGCGCTGCTGACGGGCGAGTACGCGTTTCGCCGCCCCGGAACGAACGTCCTTCCAGGTGATGCAGGACTTGTCATCGATGTGGCGAAGACGACGATGGCGTCCATGCTGCGCACAGCAGGGTACGCGACAGCCGTCATCGGCAAGTGGCACCTCGGTCTCGGTCCTGAGGGCGGTCCGGACTGGAATGGCGAGATCGCGCCCGGCCCTGGCGAAATCGGATTCGACTACGCGTTCATCATGCCGGCCACCGGCGATCGCGTGCCGACGGTCTACGTCGAGAACCGCCGAGTGGTGAACCTGGATCCGGCGGATCCGATTCGCGTGAGCTATGACGCACGCGTCGGCAATGGGCCCACCGGAAAGGACAATCCCGGGCTGCTCAGCATGCACCCGAGTCACGGGCATGACCAGACGATCGTGAATGGAATCGGCCGCATCGGATATATGGCCGGCGGCAGCCGCGCGCTGTGGAAGGACGAAGACATGGCGCAGGTCTTCAGCAGCAAAGCGACCGCGTTCATCGAACAGCGCGTGCGCCGCGACAGGAACAAGCCATTTTTCCTGTACTTTGCCACGCACGATCCACACGTCCCC
>DASPXV010000249.1:0-9927 GCA_035637115.1 Vicinamibacterales bacterium | reverse complement strand
ACGAGCGACATTCCGGCGGTGAACACTCGATCGGCGGCGGGCCGGCCGACGCGCCGCCCCTTGAGCACGATGCGACCGTCACGCAACTGCGTGCCGAATGCTCGGTAGCCATTCACGACGTCCTCGGGATCCGTTTGCAGGTCCGCGTGCGTCCAACCCACGACAGAGCCGGTGGCGCGCTTCAAACCCGCCATGATGCCGAAACCGTATCCCTTGTTGACCGGCACGCTCACGGCGACGGCGAACGAGTGGCGTGGCAGGAGGTCCGCAAGAAGGCGGGCGGAGCTGTCCGTCGACCCGTTGTCGACGAAGATGACTTCCATCGAGAAGTCGTCGGGGATGCTGCGAGCGACCGTGTCGACCAGCCGCACGAGATTCGCCGCCTCGTTGTAGCACGGGATGACCAGGCTGAGATCCGTCACGGCCGATCCCGCCGGGCATATGCCTCGAGATCCGCGGGCGTGCCCCAACAGATGTAGCGGTCGACCTCGAGTACGCGGACGTGCAGGCCGTCCGCTGCCGCTTGATCGAGCACGAGGTCAAGATAGAACTCGCCGTTGACGCGCCGGTCCAGCGCGATGGTCCGTTCGGCCGTGCGGATGAATTCGCCGGCGGCACGAAACGAGAAGGCGCCGACGACGGCGTGGTCGGTCAGAGGCTCGTCCGACAGCGGCACCTTGCACGACACGCGGCGGACACGGCCGTTCTCGTCGACGTCCACCCAGCCATACATCGAGGGATCGCGCAGCACTGCTGGATCGCCGCGGAACGTCCAAATCACGGCGTCGGCCCCGCGACGCCAGCAGTCGTCGAGGCGCGCGGCATCGTAGGTCATTCCGTTGTCACAGGCGCCGATCGTCAGCCGATCGTCCGAGCGCAGTTCGCCGGCAGCAAGCAGGCAGGTCGACGCTTGCCCTTCTGTCGTCTGGTCGACCGTCAACACCGTTGCCGGCGAAAAGTGCTTTCTCAGTTCGCGGTCGATCCGCGCATCGCGAACGTGCTCGCCGCGGCAGACGAAGATCCACTGGTCCGCCGGGGGCAGTGCGCGCGCCGCGCGGACGACCATCGGCACGCCCGCGACGGGAATGAGGGGCTTGGGCAACGCGTAGGCCGCCTCCGCAAAACGCTCTCCCGCACCCGCCATCGGAATCAGGTTGATTCTTCGCATCGTCACCGTGCGACCTCGGGCGTTCGCGGTGCGAGCCGCATGGATGCCAGACGCTCGTGCCGTTCACCGGTAATGCGCCACCAGCTCACCGCGCGGACCGCCTGCGGCGGGCCGGCCGCCGAAGCCAGAAACTCGGCGACGAACGGATCGTCCGGCCGCGTGGGCACAGACGCGATAGTGAGATGCGGGATCCAATGCGAGCCGACGAACGGAAACCCGTACTGGCGCCAGCTGCGAAGAAACGGGTCTCGCCGAAGCGCGACTGGGAGCTGGCTGTCGGCCTTGCGGATCGCGTGCGGACGAATGGCGTCGCAGACGGCGAATTGCAGCCGCGCCAGATCGTCGGTCAGACCCGCGGCGAACGCACAGGTGTGTCCCCCGGCGGCGAACGCGTCGTTGTAGAACACGTGCGGGACGTGTCGGGTCGTGCAGAACTCCGGCAGTGCCGCCGCGACTGCTCGCACTGCCTCTTCAGCGCCGACCGCATCGGCGACCTCGCCCGCCCAGACGGTACTGTGCGGCGGATGGGCCACATATGCAGACGACGGCCAGCGGGCCGCGGCGCGGGATTTCCAGGCCAGAACGAGCTCGCGAAGAGCGCCGTCTGGTTCGATCAGCACGGCGTGGCGTGTGAGGTCATTCACCGCTCGACCACCCCAGGAACCCGTCGATCAAACGCGCTTTGACGGTGCCGTCCCAATCGGGTAGCCACCGTTCCCCGATACGGCAGATGTCGAGCGACTCCAGGTGCTCGATCGGTATCCGATACGCGTGGCGCACGTCGAGTCCCAGCAGGTCGGCGGCCACGACCCGCATCACCACGTTGTGGGTGACAGCCAGAGCGCGCCCCGACGCCTGCCCGAGCGAGGCCAGAAAAGCGCGCGCCCGCCTCACGACGTCCTCAGTCGCCTCGCCACCAGGGAACGCGGCGTCTTCCCCACGCTGCCATGCCTCGACCGTCGCGGGATATCTCTGTCGGAGTTCGGCGATCGTGAGCCCCTCTGTCCGGCCGTAATCGATTTCCGCGAGCCGCGCGTCGAGGTGGATCGGGGCGTGCGGTGCGAGCGCACCTGCGGTTTCGGCGGCCCGGCGCAACGGGCTGGCGAAGACGGCGTCGAAGCGTTCGGCATACGGCTGAACAGTCGCGGGGTCCGCGAGCGGCGGATCGCGGCGGGTGCCGAGAAAGGTGCCGTCATTGAGCGGGGTCCTGGCATGGCGCACGAGGCGGAGCCTGAACGCGCGATCGAGCGTTCGCGCCAGCGACGCCTGAAACGCGTCGACGAACTCGCGCGTCCTGGCCAGGGTCTCGGGCGGAAAGTCGCCTCGTCTGGCGATCTTCACCGCGCGAAGGCGCTGCTCGTAGAACGGCAGCCATTCCGCCAACTCGGGCAGGTCGCGCCAGTCGCGGCGAAGCGTGGCTTCATCCCACAACTGATTGCGGCCCGTCCGCATTTTCAGCAGGTTGACGACGAGGTGGCGGATGACGTGGTACGCGAACTCTCCCTGCCTTTGTCGATCGAGGCTGACGCGGTCGAGCGTCTCGACCATCGCGTCCCCCTGCGGCTCGAGACGCCGGACGCTCACCGTCCGCGACTGCAGATCGGCGATGTAGTCTGCCAGACCACGCCGGGCGGTGAGAAAGTCGGCCGGCGCGAGACACCCGACGGGATACAGGTCCGCCAGTCGCTGGCCGCGGCAGAGTCGACTGCGCTCCCAGTCGAAACAGGTGAATGGGCTGCGTAGCACATGCCGTCGATGCGAGACGCGATCGTAGAACATGAGGTGGACGACGATTTCGTCACGGCCGCCGCACTTCAGCGGTCCGAGGGTGGTGTTCACGCGCACCCGACGATCCGGCAACCCGAGCGCCTCGCCGCCGAGCGCCGCGACTGCCGAGACTGCGTCCGCGAATCGGGACGGCGTCAGCCTGTCGAGCACGACGACGGTGTCGATGTCGCCGATGCGCGAGAGATCTTCGCCATCAGCGAACGACCCAACCAGGGTGACCGAGCAGATCCCCTCAACCTGTCCGAGGGCGTCATGAATGCGGCCGGCAATCGCTTCACGTCTGCTCATAGCTGCTCGATGTTTGCAACCGCATGATCTGCCTGGGTGGGTCGGCATGCGTCAGCACCGATGATCCGGACACGACGATCTCGACGTTGAGGAGGCCGACATTCGCCTCCGTGATGCCGCCGTCGACGCACACATCCACGCCCGATCGTTCAGGCCAGCGGTTGAACTCGGCCAGGCGTTCGAGCGTCTGCATTTCGAACGACTGGCCGGAGCTGCCTGGCTTGGAAATGGCCAGGAAGAGGACGCCGTCGATCCGATCGAGGTATGGCCGTAACGCCCCGAGCGGCGTCTCAATCGCGAGTGCGACGCCGACCTGCTTGCCGGCCTGACGGACCGTCGCAAGTACGGCGGCAACGTCTTCATCGATTTCCACGTGGACGTAGATCCGGTCCGCGTGGGGCAGGATGTCGTGGAGGTAGCGGGACGGCGCGCGCGACATGAGATGCACGTGGATCGGCTTGTTCGCCCAGTAGGCGCGTACCACTTCCAGCCGATACGTCCGTACTTCGTGGTCCTGCTGCCCGTAACTGGCGTCGACGATGTCGACATGGATGATGTCGGCGAAGTTCTGGATGCGGGCGTGTACCTTCTTGATGTCTTCGATGCCGTTGGCGTAGACCGCAACGCCGACCTTCTTGTAGTCGGAAAACGAGAACCGGCGGTGCAGCAGGTAGGCGAGGAAGAACACCGCGCCGCTGATCGACAACCTCGCTTCCTCGTAGCTCCAGTTGGGAATCCGCCGGCGGATCAGAAACTGGACTATCCACGAGAAGCAGGAGATGACAACGAAATACAACAGGGCGCGCTGCCTCTTGCCGTGCGGGACCTTGAAGTTGAAGCGAACGTTTCCCCAATACGCCACGAGGATGCCGCTGACGACGCCGACGAAGGCGCAGAACGGATACGTCACTCCCAGCCGCTCCAGGCCACGATACACGACGAGCTCGAGCCCCAGCGACACCACGCCGATGAGCACGTACACGAAGAGAAACCGGTACCGATAACCGACGAACCCGACGAACGAGAGCAGATCCGGGTTGAGGGCGCGCCGCATCAGGCGCCCGACTCTCCCTTGGTGAGACTGTGGCGTCGTCAACGACGCGGTGCGAGCCGTTACTTTCATCGACGGTCCTGTGCGGTGCTGACTGCTGTTCGAATGCGACGATCCGGCCGTCCCGCTTTGCTCGAGAGTCAGAGCAGGCGCCACATACACGCGTCAGGAGCTTCGGCGGTCCGCCGGAGCTTCAGGGAAAGAGAGAACGTGTCCCGCCTCGGGCGACACGGCTCGAGGCGTGCTGAGACTGACGCTAGCCGAGCGGCGGCGAACGGGGCGAGCCGGGGCGGGGCGTCGGAGGCAGGTGCAGACGCGCGCCGAGAGCTACGACGTGGCCTGCTCGCACGCGCACGTGAACGCCGCTCTTCTCAAGGCTGCGCGCGCCGAAGCTTCGAGGGGTGGCGGAGGCTGCTTCGGCCGAGTCCGCGCCGGCGCCGTCGTCCACCGTGCTGCGCATTCCGTCGGCCGGAGTGCGCGTCGCCGGCGATTCTGCCGGCTCATCCGAAAACCGGCCGCGGCCATCATTGCGCCAGACGAGGAGCCGAGTACCGCGTGCCGGGAGCGCGACCAAATCGCCGTCGCCGTCGCCGTCGAGATCTTCAGCGGCAACCGCCGAGATGGCGCTCGGAGCGTCGAGCGTCACTCGACCGCCCCGAGTCAAATCGAGGCGCAGGGCGTGCGCCTCGGCGATCGCGCGATCCGACGAACCGTCGCCGTCGAGGTCGAGCACGATCGCACGCGAGGCGTGTGAGTTGTCCCCTTCAACCGCGGTCTGGCAGGCGGCAGACGAATGCGCGGCGTTCAGCAGCAGGAAGGTGACCGCCGTCGCGAGCAGACGCCGGGTGAAGGAGGAGGGCGTGATGCGGCGATTGTAGCCGAGCGGTCCGGCGGTGTCCACGCGCGGTCTGCGCCGCCCGGGCCTATGATGTCGATCCACTCGAGGGGCGCGGCGCGGCTCAGCTCAATAGACGAGTCGGGGACCCGAATGTCGTCGTTCACGGAGTCGGCAGGCTGCCTTCACACAAGACTTATTGTGCAAAGCATGCAGTTTGACGGGAGGCCCTGCGATCATGATAATCGCGGGATTGTTCCGGATCCGATTCCCTCGAACGGCGACGTTCGTGGCACTCCTCGCGCTCGCGGGCGTCCTCTTTCTGCCCGCCGAGCACGTCCACTATGGCCCCCATGGCCATGGGACGGCGATCGTGCATCGCCACCTGTCTCTGGATCATTCGATTTCGACGGCGGTGCACGGACCTGAAGCCGCCGGGCATGTGCAGGAGCTCCGCGAGTCGTGGCTCGCCGGTCGCCCTCTGAAATTCTCGGATCCTGTCAACGTCGTCCTCGGCATCTGGACACTGCCTGCGCGGCCCGAGCGCCGCGCCTTCGTCATCGTCGATCCGTTGCGGATTGCTCACAGTCCGCCGATTCCCTCGCGCGTCCTGCGCGGCCCTCCCGCCATCAGTTCCTAGCCGGTTTTTTCCGTCCCGCGGATTCGTTGCGGCCGCGTGACTTGTCGTGTCGACGCGAGCGCATCGGCGCATCCTGTCACTGATAGTCGTTGGAGGTTGTTCGTGAGACCGATCGCTTATCGGGCCGCGGCGCTCTGCGCACTCATGGCTGTGGCTCGTCCAGGCCATGCCCAGTCGAGTGCGCCCGCCGCTCCCGCACACGAGTGGACGCTGGAGGAAGTCATGGCCGCGGCAGCGACCGCACACCCGCAGGTGCAGGCTGCGCAGGCGCGCGTCGACGCCGCCGCTGGTGCGCGGCGCACTGCCGGCACGTGGACGAATCCCGTGTTCACGCACTGGATCGAGAATGCGTCGTTCTCTCTGGTCGGTGCGCCGACGGGCCTCGACCGCGAAGCCTCCACCTACGGCACGGTCCCGCTCGAGCCGCTGTTTCAGCGAGCGCCGAGGATGCGCCGTGCCGATCGAGACGTCGATGCTGCGCGCGCCGAAGTCACGACCGTGCAGAGGCAGGTGTCGCTCGAAGCGGCGCGGGCGTTCTTCAGGGTAGCCTTGTCGCAGATTGTGGCGGACACCGAGGCCGAGAACCGGGCCGCGCTCGATCGGCTCGCTGAGTACAACCGCGCGCGGGTTTCCCAGGGCGCGATCGCCGAAGTGGAGCTGCTGCGGGTGCAGATCGAGATCGATCGCGCCGTGCTCGACCTCGCAGTGGCGCAGGCGGAGCTGGCGCGCGCGCAGGTCGAACTCCGCCGATTCCTTGGCGCCCAGGCCGCGGGGAATCTGACAGGCCTCCGCGTGGCCACCGGTCCGGCGGCGTTCGCGTCCCAGACGCCGCTCGCGCCGCTCGCGTCCTTGATCGCCCAGGCGCGCACCCGCCGCCCGGAATTGACCGCCGCGCGCGCGCGGATCGAGGCCGCCGGCGCCGAGACCGAGTATCAGCGGCGTCTGTTCGTGCGCCAACTGGGCGCCAGCGTCGGGTTCAAGCAATCGGCGGGCAGGAGCTCGCTCATCGCCGGCATCAGCCTGCCGCTTCCCCTGTTCGATCGAAACGCCGGCGAAGTCCAGCGCGTCACTGCCGAACGTGTCGCCGCCGAACACGACATGGAAGCGGCGTCGCGCCTGGTCGAGACTGAGGTCGAGGCCTCATACGAAACCGCGCGGCAGCTGTCGGCAGCGCTCGATGGAGCGCCGCGCACGCTGGTCGATCGCGCCGCGGACCTGCGGCGACTCACGCTGGCCGCGTACCAGGAGGGGGGCGCGACCCTCCTCCAGGTACTTGACGCGACGCGGACGTTGTCCGATGCGCGCGTGACGTATTTCCGGGCCGCTTTCGCTGCGCGGCAAGGGCTGATCGAGCTGTTGATCGCCGCTGGCGACGACCCATTGCAGAACAGGACGAAATGAGCGCCATCGTGAATCTCGAAGCCGCGCAAGGAGTGAGCCGATGACCCGGTGTGCACCTGTGTTGATGTTCGCGTTGTCGTTGTTCATGACGGGATGCGGAGGCGGCGCGTCCACGCCGCCGGCGAAGAAGACCGCCGCCCCCCCCGAACCGAAGGCGGCCAAGGATCAGGTCGTTCTGACCGCCGCGGAACAGGCGACCGGCAAGATTGAGACGCAACCGGTGACGACGACCGACACGCCCGCGCTGCTGCGCGTTTCCGGCCGCATCGCGCGCGCCGACGACCGCATCTGGCGCATCGGTGTTCGGACCACTGGCCTTGTCCGATCGGTCTTCGTCAATCTCGGCGATGCCGTCAAAAAGGGTCAAATCCTCGCGCGGTACCGCGCCGACGAAGTGCGCGAGGAACGCGCCAAATATCGCACCGCGGTGACGGAGCTGCAGCAGCTCCAGGCGGCCGCCGCCCTGGCGAAGCGCAACTACGAGCGCGCACAGTCGCTGCTCGAGCTGAAAGCGGCCTCGGTCCAGCAGGTCGATCAGGCACGCCAGGATCTGGCCGCGGCCGAAGCGGCCGTCAAGAACGCACAAACCGAGGTCCAGCGCGCCACCGAAGTCCTCGAACACGATCTTGGCGTGCCCGTGGAGCCCAGGGCGGGCCACGAGGAAGCCGACCAAGTGCCCATCCTCGCGCCGTCTGGCGGCTACGTGCTGGAAAAGAATGTGACGCCCGGCGGGACGATTGCGCCTGGACAGGATGCGTTCGTCATCGGCGACTTGTCCGAAGTCTGGATGCTTGCCTCCGTGCGCCAGGAAAACCTTGGACAGCTGCGCGTGGGGCTGCCCGTGACGGTCACGCTGCCGGGCGTCGCCGACCAGCAGTTCGCCGGCAGGATCACGAATCTCGGTCAGGAGTTCAATCCGACGACGCGCGTCATGCAGGTGCGGATCGTGTTGCGCAACCCGGGCCTGCGCCTTCGTCCCGAAATGCTGGCCAACGCCGACATTCCCATCGGCTCGACCGCGCCGGTTCTGACAGTACCCTCCGACGCGGTCCAGCAGATCAACGGACAGGACATCGTCTTCGTCCGCATCGCTCCCGATCGCTTCGCCGTGCGTCCCGTGCGCGTCGGACCCACGGCCACCGGCAAGACCCCGATACTCGAGGGCCTCAAGGCCGGCGAGCAGGTCGTCGTCCATGGCAGTTTCACGCTCAAGTCACATCTGCTTCGCTCCAGCATGGAAGGCGACTAGGGATCAGCATGCTGAATCGAATCATTGACGCCACCCTCGAGTTCCGGTGGCTCGTCCTCATCGCGGTCCTCGGACTGCTCGGCGTCGGCGGATACGCGCTGTACACCATTCCGGTCGAAGCGTTTCCCGATTTGACGAATAACCAGGTGGTGGTCGTCACCGAGGCGCCGGGCCTGCCGCCCACCGAGGTGGAACAGCTCGTCACCTACCCGATCGAGCGCGCGATGCTCGGTCTGCCGAACAAAGAGGAAGTTCGATCGCTGTCGAAGCTCGGGCTGTCCATGGTGACGGTGGTCTTCACCGATGCCGTCCCGATGTATCTGACCCGTCAACTCGTCGCCGAGCGCATTCAGCAGATCTCGGGACAGCTGCCGCCGGGCGTGCAGCCGCAGCTGGGACTGCCCGCGACGGCGTTCGGCGAGCTGTTCCAGTACACCCTGTCCGGTCCGATGAACGCGCTGGAACTCAAGGATCTCCAGGAATGGGTGATCAAGGGGCAGATCCGCACGATTCCCGGCGTGAGCGAAATCAACACGTGGGGTGGTCAGACCAAACAGTTCCAGCTCGTCGTCGACCCCGTGCTCCTCACGCAGTACGGGCTGACGCTGCACGATGTCGCGCTCCGGGTGGAGGAGAACAACACGAACTTTGGAGGCGGGTACATCGAGCACGCGGCAGAGCAGTACACGCTGCTCGGCCTGGGGCGCGCAGTGTCGCCCGAGGATTTCGGCAACATCGTCCTGACGTCGACACGCGGCACGCCGGTGCTGCTCAAGGACATCGCGGAGGTGCGCATTGGCCCCGCGCCGCCGTCGGGCGCCACCGTGCGCAACGGAGCAGAAACCGTGTCCGGCACGGTGATCATGCTCAAGGGGGAGAACGGCAAGCAGTTGATCGAACGCGTCAAAGCAAAGATTGCGGGCCTGCGCCTGCCGTCCGGCGTCACGCTCATCCCGTTCTACGATCAGGCGTTCGTCATCGACGGGACGATCGACACCGTCAAGACGAATCTGTTCGAGGGATTCATCCTGGTGACGGTCGTGCTGCTGCTGTTCCTCGGCAACCTGCGCGCCGCGATCATCACCGCCTTGGTGATCCCGTTTTCGATGCTCATCAGCTTTCTCGGCATGCGGTTCTTCGGCATCAGCGCGAACCTCATGAGCCTGGGCGCGATTGACCTGGGGATGATCGTCGACGGCGCGGTCGTGATGATGGAGAACACCGTGCACCGGCTGGAGACGCACCACGGACAGGAATCGTCGACGGAGTCGATTCGCCGCGCGGCGCACGAGGTCGCGCGGCCGATGACGTTTTCGATCGTCATCATCATCGCGGTCTATCTGCCGATTCTGTTCCTCCAGGGCCTGGAAGGACGGATGTTTCGGCCGATGGCGATCACCGTGTGCGCGGCGCTCTTCGGATCGCTGCTCCTCGCCCTCACGTTGATGCCGGCGCTGTCCTCCTTTGCCTTTCGTCACGGTATTCAGCGGACAGACCGCGAACGGGG
>DASPXV010000248.1:0-10438 GCA_035637115.1 Vicinamibacterales bacterium | reverse complement strand
TTCGTGCGGCTCCGAGCCGAGCGCCGCCGCAAGCTCCTCGGCGAGGGCGACACGCTTCTCGAATGTGGCGGCGGAACTGGGCTTCGATGTCCTGGCGAAACTGAAGGATCGTGGCGGGGCTTGTGCTAGCTAGTCTCCTGCATGGCGTACCTCCGTCGCCGCTGGTAACGGCGATCTGTTTGGGTCAACAGGAGGTTACGCCATTTTTATTTTCCACAAGACTCGGGACACATCCATTTCAAAGCGGAGGCGCTGCCCGATTGAGAGCCGGCCCTCGAGGTAGCCGGTCACGAGCTCGGTGAGTTCGCGGCAGGTGATCATAGTTGGGCCCCGGACACGTGACGCTCCAACGCGGCGCGCACCTTTGAGCGGGCGCGGTGCAGCAGTACCCGCTGATTAGTCTCGGAAAGGCCTAATACATTACAGACCTCGGCCGCCTCCAGTCCCTCAATATCGCGCAACGTCACGACGGCGCGTTGACTGGGCGGCAGCTGGGCAATCGCGCCTTCCAGGACGCTGCGAGCTTCCCGCCGCAGCAGTTGTTCCTCAGGACTGTCTTTGTCCCAGCGCGCCGGCGGCGTCGACCAGGCACCAGAGGACGTAAATCGTTCCGGGTCGATCGCTGGTTCGACATCGGATCCAGGAACTAAGAGCTCGGAGAATGCGATCGTCCGTTTTTCGCGTACACCACGTGTCTTCGCGCGGTTCGTCACGATGCTGAAGATCCAGCGTTTGAGAGTCGAGCGTCCTTCGAATGCTGAAAGGCCGTTCAGGACGGCGAGCCAGGTCTCCTGCGCCACCTCTTCGGCGACCTCGCGAGTCGCCACGAACGCCATGGCAACTCGAATGAGCGACGCGTGATAACGCCGCACCACGTCAGCGAACGCCGCCTCGTCGCCACTGAGCATTCGTCGAACGAGCGCAACATCCGTCGCCGAGGCGTTGGAAGGGGATGGCGACGAAGCCTCAGCCGGAGCGTTCGACATCGATTCAGTGTGAGTCATCGGGAGATCGACAGCTGTGACGTGGCTCACACGTTTGCCAGTCGAAACCTCTGCCGGCGAGATCCGCGATTGTGTGACCGAGATCACAGCACCGTGGTCTGCCGATTGCTGATACTAAAGAGTCGTAACCGAGTGGCTTCCGACGTTCGCCATTCCGGCGTCACCGGACCGCCACCGTGGAGGAATGTCATGAACAGACGAGCCGTCATCGCGTCCGCCTTCGCGGCGGCCATCGCCGGGCCAGCGATTCTTTCAGCCCAAAAGCCGGTGGAGCCACCGAGCTGGAAGGCGGAGAAGTGCTACGGCATCGCGAAGGCCGGGAAGAACGATTGCGCTTCAACCGGCAACAACTCGTGTGGCGGGAGCTCCAAGGTGAACGCCGATCCCAAAGCGTGGATCTATGTGCCGGAAGGCTACTGCGATCGTATCGTCGGCGCGAGCAAAACACCGAGTGCGAGCAAAACACCGAAGAAGTAGCTAAGGTTGGGTGGCCATCATGACATCACATCATGTGGATCCACATCGTGCGGGCATCGGTCTGAGATTGCCGCATCTCGCCGAAATGGTGGCCACCCGACCGCCGGTCGGATGGCTCGAGATTCACCCCGAGAACTTCCTCGCCAACCCACACGCAACCGAGCTCCTGGCTGACCTCTCGCGCGATTATCCAATCTCAGTTCACACGGTCGGTGTTTCGGTCGGAAGCGCGAGCGGCGTCGACCGCCGGCATCTGATGCGGGTGCGTGCGCTCATCGACGCGATAGACCCGGCGCTGGTGTCCGGTCACCTCGCATGGTCCACGCATGCCGGCGAGTACTTGAACGACCTGCTGCCATTGCCGTTCAATGACGAGACGTTGCGCATTGTCTCAGCGCACATTCAGGAGGTTCAGGAAGCACTCGGCCGGGCGTACTTGCTCGAGAATCCCTCGACCTACGTCGCTTTCGGCACTTCGACGATGGGGGAAGCGGACTTCCTGAATGAGATCGTGCGCCGAACGGGGTGTCAATTGCTCTGCGACGTCAGCAACGTCTACCTCAGCGCGCGGAACATGGGGTACGACGCTTACGAGTATATCGACGGCCTCTCAGGCGACAGCATTGGCGAATTGCATCTGGGAGGATTCAATGCCGAGCCTGACGAATCGACTCCTGGCGCCGAGATCCTGGTCGACACGCACGCGACCGCCGTCGCGGATCCGGCATGGGAGTTGTACGCCTACACGATCGGTCGGTTTGGTGTGAAACCGACGCTGATCGAGTGGGACAACGACATTCCGGCATTGTCGACATTGCTCGCTGAAGCCGCACGCGCCGAGATGACGGCGCAAGCCGCCAGCGCCAAGGAGCCGAGCCATGTCGACGCTCGCTGAGACGCAGCGCCGAGTGCGCGAGGCGGTTGTCACGGGTGATGCGGCGCCACTCGCCGATGTTCTGGTAGGCGGTCGCGATCCGCTGAACCGCCTCAGAATTCACCAACGCCATTACGAGACGAGCCTGGTGACGGCGGTGGTCGGGAAGTTTCCAGCGACGGCCTGGCTCGTGGGCACGCCATTTCTGACAGCAGCGGCGCGGCAGTTCGTGTTCGACTGCCCGCCGAAAGCGCCGTGTATCGCGGAATACGGCGAGGAGTTTCCTGCTTTCCTCGCAAGCCGACCCAAGGCTGGAGGACTGCCGTACTTGCGAAGCTTCGCCGAACTGGAATGGAGCATCGGGGTGGTGTCGATCGCAATCGAGCACTCCCCGTACCGGTCCGATGGACTGGCCCATCTTGACCAGACCATCCTTCCAGATGTTGTCGTGGACCTGCAGCCAGGCCTGCGTTATCTGCGCGTTGAATGGCCGGTTGACGATCTTATGAAGCTGTACCTGACCAACAGCGCGCCCAGCGAATTCGTGTTCGCGCCAGACGTCGCGTGGCTTCAGATCCGCGGTGCGCGTGGCAGCTTCGATCTGAAACGCCTCGAACTGGGCGATTTCGTGTTCCGGGAGGCAATCCTCGACGGCCAATCAATCGGTGAGGCCGCCGAACGTGCGCTTGATGCAACGACGAACTTCGATCCTGGACGGGGCCTGGCAAATTTACTCGCCGAAGGCCTGGTCACAGCATCGCGGGTACGGCCCCAGGAATACGGCTCATGAGATCGGCCCTCGCCGAGGCCGGTTCGGAATGGGCACCGCGAACGTGGTTCGTGATCGTTCGAGGCTGGCTGCAACGGTTCCCGATCTCGTTGATCCTGCTGGCGATGCGAATCGGGGTCGGCTCGGTATTCTTCAAAGCAGGTCTGTTGAAGTACCAATCGTTCGAGTTCGCCGTGAAACTGTTCGAGGACGAGTACAAAGTGCCGATCCTCAGTCCAATCGTGGCAGCCCGCATCACGATGTTCAACGAGCTCACCTGGCCGATATTTTTGTTTCTCGGCCTTGGGACGCGATTTGCGACCTTGCCAATTCTCGCCTCGATCGCGGTAATCCAACTGTTCGTCTATCCGAGCGCCTGGACAGAAAACCTGGTCTGGGCCTCTATCCTCGTAATGCTCCTGACGCGAGGCGCGGGTGCGCTGTCGCTCGACTTCCTCATCGATCGCTATTTCGAGACGCGAAACGCGCGCCGCTAGCACCTCAATCCAGAAACACCCGCTCGGATCGCGCGATGAACGCGGGCGCTAATCCCAGGCACATCCCGTACAGCACGTGGCCAATCGCCTGCGCGCCCATCATTATCGGAACGCGGCTGGCCATGGTCGGATTCGCCCACGGCAGAACCAGGTACATCATTGCGACCATCACAAGGAGGCCGTATCCCGTCCGCCATAAAGCGGCGGCGGCGGCGGACGAGACATGCGGGCCGATGATCGCGGCGAATATCACGCCGAGAACCGCTGACGTCATCAGGTGAACCACCATCCCCCACATCACGACACCGATGCCGCCGACCAACGCCTGCGGACCATAGCGACAGATCTGTAAACTGCGGATGTGGGAAGTCGCGGCCGGCTTGCGCTCGGCGTGGTCGGGCTTGGTGTGGTCCTCACGCTCGCATGGTTTCTGCCCGTGCGGGAGTGGACGATCGCGCTGGCCGAACGCATCCGCGGCGCCGGAGCGACGGGCGTCTTCATCTTCATCGCGGTCTACGTCGTAGCCGAAGTTGCGCTGGTGCCGGGCTCGCTGCTCACGATGGCGGCTGGCTTTGCGTACGGCCCGATTCGTGGTCTTCTCGTCGCCTCGCCGGCAAGCGTCCTCGCGGCCACAATCGCATTCATGCTGGGCCGAACAGCTCTCCGCGGGTGGGTTCAGAAGAAGATCTCCCGATCTCCGACAACGCGCGCGATCGATCGCGCCATCGGCCAGAACAGCTTCAAGCTGATTCTGCTCTTGCGCTTGTCGCCAGCCGTTCCCTACAACGTGCTGAACTACGCGCTCGGCGTCTCGGACGTCCCGATTCGACGCTACGTCGTCGCATCGTTCGTCGGCATGCTGCCGGGCACCTGGCTGTACGTGTATCTAGGGTCGCTGGCGACGACGGCTGCAGGGCTCACTCAGGCGAGCCGAGGGGGAGGTCCTGCACGTCTCGCGCTGACGATTGCGGGACTCACGGCGACGGTTGTCGCCGTCTTCTTCATCACCAAAGCAGCGCGACGCATGCTCGACGAAGAACTGAAACGCGCGCGGCCGCACTAAGCTCGGGCGCCTGATCCGGAAAGAAACTCCAGCAGGAGACCGACGACAACCCGAGGGCGATCGATCATCACGAAGTGCCTCGCCTTTGGTATCGGCTCGAATCGCGTGCCCGGGATATCATCCGCGCTGACGCCGCTGACGCGAAGCGTCTGGCGAATGTCGTGGTAGATGCGCGCGGTTTCCCCAGTCGCCGCGTGTTCGTCGATGGGGCTCGGTTGTCGCAACATCGGCCTCGCAGAATGCAAATGCGCTGGCGTGCCTGGAAGTCGCGCCAGCCCACGACGCCTGTCCCGGCGGAATCGGAGGGCCTGTCTGCTCAGACCTGCGACAGTCGCTTCAGATACTCGCGGATGCGCCGTGCGTTCGTCCCCACGTCGCCCCGGCCCACTCGCGATACCGAACGGACGTCGACGACGCTGCGGCTGCCGATGGGAGTAAGCCGCACGACGATGTCGTCCTTGAACCCGAAGAACGTGGTGGTGTCCGTCGCCTCGATCCGCCCTGCATCCGCGTCGGTTGCGACGATTTCCCAGCCGGCGTTCCGCGCCGCCTGCAGAGCGCGCTCGAATACCTGCGGCGCCGGCATTTCAAGAATGAGCGGCTTGATATCGGGGTAGCGTTCGCGCTGCTGGCGTGCGACCTCCTGCGAGTACTCCAGCGTATTCGGCGCGTTGGCGCGTGCCGGCACCACCGCCTTGAACGTGGGAGGATTCGCCGTATCGGTCGTGATGTCGTGAATGGGCGGAGCGGAGGCGGCGGCGCGCTGGAACCGGAGCGGGATCCCCACCGTCGTCACGCCGATGATGAGCGCGAGTACCGCGAACACCGATCGTCCGCGCACCCGCCACAGCGCTCCGCTTGCCATGGCTGCGGCGAGGATGCCGCCGTACGCGCCCCAGCGGAGCAGCATGAACGCTGTCGGCAGCGACCACGCACCGACTCGGTAGCCGGGACCGGAGAGCAGCAGCACTATCGCGGAGAGGATAGCGACGACCAGCGCCAACGCGTCGAACGACTTAAGGTTGACATACATACACGTCTATGCCCCGATCACAAGCCAGACGCTCGCCGCGGCCACAGCCGAGACAGGCAGCGTCACGAACCACGCAATGACAATGCTCCAGACGGTCCGCCAGTGAACGGCACCGGATCCTGACCGTAATCCCGCGCCGATGATCGCGCCCGACGCCACGTGCGTCGTTGAAACTGGCAGCGCAACGACGGACGCGGCGAGGACGAGTACGGCTGCGACTGCGCTCGCGGCGAGGCCCTCCAGCGGATCGATATCCGTCACGCGCTCGGCCAGCGTGCGCGTCACGCGACGACCGGCAAGGAGACTGCCCGCGCCGATCACGATCGCGCCGATGGCAAACAGGGATGGCGCGGCCACTCCGATCGAGACGGCCGCCGCGGCGGCCAAGGCCACGATCTTTGGTGTGTCGTTGAGACCACGCGCAAAACTCAGCGCGGCGCTCGTGCTCCAGTGAGCGGCATCGGTCAATCGAACTCCCCGATTGAGACTCTCGCCGTCGGCGCAGGCCCCCTCCTGATCCAGAATGACGACCGGCAGCATGATGGTTCTCACTGCCGCGATCCCGGCGACGGGTGAATCCGGAATCACCAGGGGCTGCTCTCGCGCACACACGCAGTAGCGCGAGGCGACGGTCAGCCGTTGATTCACCACGGCGTGCGTGCCATATGCGATGAGGCCGGCTGCGACCGGACTGAACGCGAGCGGCATCGCGATTGACGTGGCGGCGAGCGACCAATCGATCCCGTCGATTCCGCCCGCCGCCACTGCCGTTCCGATGATGGCGCCGGTCAGCGCGTGCGTGGTCGAGACTGGCAACCCCGTCCCGGATGCAACGGCCACACACGCGAACGTGCCAGCGGCTACTGCGAGCGGAAACCCAGGCGTGTGAGCGACGCTTGCAGAGACGAGGGCGGTGCTGAACGTCTTCACCATCGCAGTCGTCAACGCCAGCGCGCTGATCGCCCCCGCCACTGTCCACAGCGTTCCCCATCGGAGAGCGATCGCATAGGTGGCCAGACGGCTACCCACAAGGGTCGCAACACCCTTCGACACATCATTGGCGCCGTTTGCCCATGCAACGGCGGCGGCACAGCCAACCGTCAGCAGCGCGAGCAGCATCAGCAGCACCCGCCAGGGCCGCAGCAGTCCCCCTCACGATCGCCTTGAACGTGCGCGGTCGTTCCGCCCGCGATCGCAAACGATCCGGCATACGGCGCGTGCGAGAGCTTCGCAGCCGTATCGGTGCAGACTTCGACCGGCGCGCCACGCGGGAACAGATGCCCCTCCTCATCCACGGCCGCCTTGAGCGGTCCCAGGTAAATCGCGTATTGCCCCACGTACGTGCAGCCAGCCTTCTTTTCGAATTTGTAGCCTCTGGCCGTGATCGAAAAGAACCGGCAGCCCTCGACCTCACGCCAGAACGTCTTCTTCAGGATCGACACGCCGTAGAAACCGGCGCGCTCCAGCGATGCGAGGAACGCGTCCTCCGTCAGTGCGCCGCTGATGCACTCGCCCCAGAGTTTCCCATCGGCGCGCATCTTCGGCGGCACCTCGCGATCCGCGACGATGTCGGCGACGACGGCACGACCGTGGTCCCTGAGCACGCGCCAGATCTCCCGAAATACGCGCGGCTTGTCGGGTGAGAGATTGATCACGCAATTCGACGTGACAACATCGGCGCTCGCGTCCTCCAGCGGAATCGCTTCGAGGAACCCGCGCTTGAACTCGACGACATCCCATCCGAGCGCCCGGGCCACACTCGGCCGGCAGTCGTTCGCAACCTTCAGCATCGACTCGGTCATGTCCACGCCGTACACGCGTCCGGTCGCACCCACCTTCTTCGCGGCGATAAAGCAGTCGATGCCGGCGCCGGATCCCAAATCGACCGCGGTCTCGCCCGGCGCCAGGGCCGCACTGCTCACGGGACTGCCGCAGCCGTAGAATCGCTCGACGACTTCCTTCGGAATGTGGGTGAGATCCTCGGCGTCAGGTTGAACCGGGCAGCACAGTGCCGCTTGTGGTTCATCCGCCGCGTGTCCATAGAATTCGCGCACGATGCCGCGAGAGCGCTCGATCACCTCCTCTGAGAGCACGCATGCCGAATGGGTCGTTCGAACGATCGCCTCGTCGTCGTGGACTGTTCGTTCACCCATCGCGCGAAACACGACAGGCCGGTCGAATCCGGATCGCGGCTGTACTGTCGCCTGGCCTTCGGCCGCGAGTTCCTCGAACGCGTCGGCGGCGAGTCCCTTATAGAGGTCGCAGTACGGATCGTGCCCAAGAAAGCTGCCGCGAGCTGACGCCCAATAGCCATGTTCGACATCACCGCCGCCGCAGAGAAACTTCAGCTCGCAGGTGCGACACCGCGGCTTCCGCTCAACCGTCGCCCCCCTCAACTCGCGACAAATCGGACTCTCCTTCCAGATCGCCTCGAGCGACGCGGACTCGAGATCGCCGCAACGCAGCTCGGGGACGCCAGCCATCGATGCGGACGGATAGACGCAGCCGTCCGTATAGACACACAGACTGTTCCAGCCGGCGCCGGCGAGATCGTTCTTCACGCCTGCCCGTCCATCCATGCGGAGACGGAACTCCTCCACGTTGTCGACGGTCACACCCACTTCCCTGGCGGCCGTTCGAGCGCGACGCACAGCACCAAGAATCGCATCTGCTGACGGCAGCGTCGCAAAGGGGCCGTCGAGCACCCGGCCGCGACGATGGGGCCAGAGCAGGTGCACGTTCTGCACGCCAAGTGAGGCCGCCAGGCGCACGAAGGGCTCGAGATCGCCCAGGTTCCGGTGCAGCAACGTCATCGTGAGGCTTGGCCGGAGACCCGCCGCCACTGCCGCCCGAATTCCCTCGAGCACGCGCTCGAACGTGCCGTCACCGCGAATCGGATCATTCGTCTGGGGTGACGCGCCGTCGAGACTGATCTGGACGCGCAGCCGTTCTCCCGCAAGCGTGAGCAATTGTGTGAAACGGTCCCCCTTGAACACCGTCCCGTTCGTCAGAATCACGAGCTCGCGCTGGTGATCGGCGACGATATGGCGAGCCAGTTCGACGACGTCGGGACGCGTGAGCGGTTCACCGCCGGTGAAGAAGAACCGCTCGGCACCAAGTGACGCGCCTTGATCGATGGCGTCAAGGAGCATCTTCGTCGATAGACCCTGGCCGCGATCGGGGCCGGAGGACACGAGACAGTGCGCGCACGACAGGTTGCAGAAATCGTTGACGTGCAGCCAGAGCTCACGCAGCCGATCGGTTTCGAGATACGCGGCGCGCCCGAGATACGGAAGTGGGACAGCGCCGTCCGTCGAGATGAACCGATGGCGAAGGGCATCACGGGCGAATGTCTCGACATGGAGCCATGCGTGCGCAATATCCAGGTGCATCTCGGCCGCGTAGCGCGTGACGATCTCGGTCAGGGGCGTCTTGCCGTCAAACAACGCCAGAAGTCTCGCGCCGCGATCGTCGGTCGTAATCCAGTTCGGCGAGGCGGGATCCAGCGCGAGGATACCTCCAGGGAGCTTCGCCGTCATATACGCAGGGGCACGCAGTAAGACGGAGTTATCGAGCGTTAGAGCGGGGTTCACCGGGTCCATCGGAAGTACCTTTCCAGCCAGCGTCGGACGCGTGGGGTAAGCCGCGATCGGCGATAGGCATCGCCGGCCATACGCAGCGCTTCGATTTGAGTCGGGTACGGATGAATCGTCGAAGACAGGTCCGCGAGCGTACCGTGATGCCTCAGCGCATAGGCGGCTTCACCGATCATCTCGCCGGCATGCGCGCTCACGATCGTGCACCCGAGCAGGCGTCCTCGTTCGTGGTGCACGCGCACGAACCCGTCGCGTTCATCGTCAACAATGGCGCGGTCGACCTCATTCGCCGGGATCGTGATGGTCTCGACGCTTCGCCCTTGCTCGCGAGCCCCGGCCTCATACGAACCCACGTGCGCGACTTCGGGGTCGGTGTACGTGCACCAGGGAATGACGAGTGCGCTCGCGCGGCGGCGGCCAAAAAACAACGCATTCTGGATGACGACGCGGGCCATCGCGTCAGCCGCATGTGTGAACTTGAAGCGGGAACACACGTCACCGGCCGCATAAATCCGGGGATTCGAGGTCTGCAGCCGGTCGTTGACGATCACCCCCTGCTTCGATACGCGAACGCCTGCGGCATCGACGTCGAGCGTCTCAATGTTGGGAGCTCGACCGGCCGCAACCAGAATGCGATCGCCGACAGCCTGACTCATCCCGTTCGTATGTTCGTATCGAAGTTGGACACCACGACTGTTCTCGGCCGCTTCAATCAGGCGCACGCCGAGGTAGAACGTGACCCCGTCCTCGGTCAAACTCCGGTGCACAATTGCGGCCGCATCGGAGTCCTCGTTTGGGAGTACACGTGGCGCCTGATCGAACACGGTGACCGCGGAACCAAGTCGCGCGAATGCCTGCGCGAGCTCACAGCCGATCGGCCCGGCGCCGATGATGAGGAGGCGCTTCGGCAAGTCGGTCAGCCAAAACACCGTTTCATTGGTGAGGTAGCGAATCTGGTCCAGCCCCGGGATCGGGGGTGCCGTGGGCCGGCCGCCGGTCGCAATAACGGCGCGATTGAATCGCAGGGTTTGACCGTCAACGGCGACCGTTCGGCCGCTCGTGAAGCGGCCCTGGCCGAAGAACACGTCGACGCCGGATTGGCGCAGCCGCTCGGCCGAATCATGC
>DASPXV010000247.1:0-23848 GCA_035637115.1 Vicinamibacterales bacterium | reverse complement strand
CCTTCACCTTGTCGAGCACGTCGAGGTAGTGCTGCGTGACGCGCTCCGCTTCATCGAGCTTCGTGACTCCTTCGCCGAGCCGCGTGAGGATCGTCTTGATGCGCTGCGGCTTCAGCGTCGCCGCCGCGCCGAGCGCGTCCTCGACCGTCTCCCCAGGCATGAATGCCGACACGGAGCGCCGCACGAATGATCGCTTCGTCGCCTGTTCCCGGAGAAACGTCGAGGTCGACATGGCGAGCAGCACTTTACGCATCACGCTCATAGTTACCTCTTCCGCCTGAAGGCGGAAGCTACAGGGTCTGGTTAGAGAATGCTCGAAGCTACAAGGTCTGTTAGAGAACGCTCCGAATCAAGCCGCCGTCGACCTGCACGGTCGCGCCCGTCATGTACGCCGCCGCGTCGGACAGGATGAACGCCGCGACGCGACCGTACTCGGGCGTTTCTCCATAACGCCCGATCGGGATTGCCGCGACCGACTTCGCTTTGGCCTGCTCCGCGGCGATTCCCTGCTTCTTGCCCGCGATCTCGTCCAGCTGTCTCACTCGGTCCGTGTCGATGCGGCCCGGGATGATCTGGTTCACGCGAATCTTGTCGCCGGCGAGCTCCAGCGCGAGCGTCTTCGCGAGCGCGGAGACGGATGCCCGCAGCACCGTCGACAGACCCAGGTTGGGAATCGGCTCTTTGACCGATGAAGACGTGGACACGAGGATGGACCCGCCGCCGCGCTGCTTCATCGACGGCACCGCGAGCCTGATCATGCGGATCGCGCTGAACAGCAGCAGATCAACGGCGTTCTGCCACGCGGCATCGTCAAATGAGACAGCCGGACCGGCCGGTGGGCCGCCTGCGTTGGTGAACAGCAGGTCGACCCCGCCGAAGCGTTCTATCGTTTTCTGCCCCCACGCCGCGATTTGATCGCCGTTGCGCACGTCCACCGGCATCGCCAGCACCTGTGCGCCGCCGGATGACAGCTTCTTCCCGGCCGCTTCGATCGACGCCGGGGTCGTCGAGGAAATCGAAACGATCGCCCCCTCGCGCGCCAGCGCTTCCGCGACCGCGTAGCCGAGGCCGCGGCTCGCACCGCCAACCATCGCGACCTTGCCCTTCAGACCGAGATCCATTCCATGCCTTTCTGCGTCGTCACCCACGCGAGCACGCGATCGAGCGCCTCGAGGGTCGGCTTGTCCAGGGCGCCGGCGGGTGCACGCGTGGCCGCGCTCGCCAGTGCGCCGCGCCGCCGCAGCACTTCCTTGCGAATCGCCATGCCGATGCCTTGCTGGAACTCGAAACGCATCAGCGGCACAGCCCGGTAGAACACGTCCGCGGCGGCGTCGCGCTCTCCCGCATTCCAGTGCCTCATGATCCGCGCGAGAATTTCGGGGAACGCGAATCCGGTCATTGCGCCGGTCGCACCCGAGATGAGCTCTTCCAGCAGGAACACGCCGCCAAGGCCGCCGAAAATCTGGACCTTCGTCTCTCCTGCAGCCTCGAGAATCCGCGCCGTCTTTAGCGGCGTGGGTGGATCCTCGAGCTTGATCGTCCGCGCGGACGGAATTTCTTTCGCAATCCGCACGAGCAGCGCGGGCTCCATCGTGAAACCCGTGATCGGCGGATAGTCCTGGACGATGATCGGCAGATCGACGGCGTCGGCGAGCGCCTTGTAATGGTTGACGACTGCCGCCGAGTTCAACTTCGGCATGCGTGGCGGACTCACCATCACCGCCGACGCACCCAGCTCCTTTGCCTGCCGTGTATAGCTGATGCAGGTACGAGTGCCGCCCGCGGATGTGCCGGCGATGATCGGGATGCGGCCGGCCGCCTGCTTCACAATGACTTCGAGGATGGTCCGGCGCTCGTGTTCTTCGAGCCGCGCCACCTCGCCGGTCACGCCGAGCGCTGTCAGGCCGTTGGCGCCTTTGGCGATGAAAAGATCGACGACACGGCGCTGGCTGGCCGCGTCAAGATCGCCCGAATCCGTAAATGCCGTGGGGATAATGGAATAGACGCCCTCGAAGGCCATAAAGTACGGAATCATACGTCACGATAAGAGGGTTTATGAAATCCAGAATCAGCACGGCCATCGCCCTCGCGTGCGTCCTCACGGCGGGATGCGATCTCATCGGCGGAAAGGACAAGGACAAGACGACGTCCACGTCGCCGACATCGCCGACGACATCGAGCTCGCTCGACGCATTTGCCGGCACGTGGTCATCCGTCACGGCATCGAGCCCCGCCACGGGCTGCGGCAACCTCAAATACACGGTGACGCCGACGACGACGTCGAGCGCGAACGTGACGTTTTCAGCGACGTGCGCCGGCAACATCGCGGTGACGGGTTCGGGCGCGGGGACGCTGAGCGGATCGGTGATCAGCTGGAGCGCGACCGGCCTCGTCGGGCAGGGTGGCGTCAACTGCCCGTTCTCGTTCACGAACAGCAAGGCAACGCTCGACGCAGCGGGACAGATTGTCGTGAACTACACCGGCACGGTCTGCGGCATTCCTGTCAGCGGCACCGAAACAGTCAAGAAGTGACTTCCGCCTGAAGGCGGAAGCTACAGGGGTACTCCTTGTAGCTTCCGCCTTCAGGCGGAAGATCCGCGCAGGCGGAAGATCCGCTCAACCCGGAAGATCCGGTCAACCGGGCACGCGTCATCCCCGTCATATAGCAGTGCACTTGACATCTACGAAATGCTTCGTAGATAGTGGGACCTGCTATGACTGATCTGCGCGACGCCTTTCGCGCCCTGCGCGCAACCCCGATCGTGACCGCCGTCGGAATCCTGTCGCTGGCGCTCGGCATCGGGGCCAACTCCGCCATCTTCTCCATCGTCAATGCCGTGATGCTGCGCGCCTTGCCGGTCAAGGAGCCGCGGCAGCTCGTCCAGGTTATGGCCGGACCGACCCGAACGTCCTGGAGCAATCCTCTCTGGGAGGAACTCCGCGCGCGCGATCACCAGCTGTTCAACGGCGCCTTCGCCTATACCGCGCAGCGCTACAACCTGGCGCGCGGCGGCGAAGCGCGGATGATCTCGGGGATCATGGCGAGCGGCGAGTTCTTCGACGTGCTCGGCGTGCCGGCCATCCTCGGGCGGACGTTCACGCCCGAGAACGACGTGCGAAAAGGGGAAGGCACCGAGAAACGCCAGGTCGCCGTGATCAGCTACGGTTTCTGGCAGCGTCAGTACGGCGGCGCCGCGGACGTGCTCGGCAAGACGATCGAGCTCGATCGCGTGCCGTTCACGATCATCGGCGTCACCGGTCCCGACTTCAGCGGCGTGGATCAAGGGAGCGCGTACGAAGTCGCGATTCCCCTGGCCGCCGAGCCGCTGATGCGCGGGGCGAACGAGAGCGCGATGGACCAGCGGACCTGGTGGTGGATGCGCGCAATCGCGCGCCTGAAGCCAGGCGACACCGTTGAAACTGCGACCGCCGCGCTGCGCGGCGTGCAGCCGCAGATGCGCCAGGCGACGCTCCCGACGAACTACCGGCCCAAGGATCTGCCGAACTATCTCAAGGATCCGTTCATGGTGCGGGCTGCGGCGAACGGTCCCGCATCGCTCGGGCGGCAGTATCGCCAGCCGCTCTTCATCATCATGGGTGTCGTCGCGCTCGTGCTGCTGATCGCGTGCGCGAACATCGCCAACCTGCTGCTGGCGCGCGGGAACGCCCGCCGCCACGAGCTGAGCGTCCGCGTGGCGCTCGGCGCGTCGCGCTGGCGGATCGCGCGGCAGCTACTGTCCGAGAGCCTGCTGCTCTCGGCATTCGGCACGGTGCTCGGGCTGCTGTTCGCGCACTGGGGCGCCCGCCTGCTCGTGTTCGAGATGTCGGGAGAGTCAACGGCGAAGGCGCTCGACGTGGGCCTCGACTGGCGCGTGCTCGCGTTCACGATCGGCGTCGCCACGGCGACCGCGCTGCTGTTCGGGATCGTGCCCGCGATGCGGGCCACGCGCGTTTCGCCGAACGAGGCGATCAAGGAACAGGGACGATCGATCGCCGGCGAGTCGCGCTTCGGCTTCGGCAGCCTCCTCGTCGTCGCGCAAGTGGCGCTGTCGCTGATCCTCATCGTCGGCGCGGGCCTGTTCATGCGAACGTTCTCGAGTCTTGCGCATGTCCGTCTCGGCTTCGAGCCGGATCCGATCCTGCTCGTCAACGTGGGCGCGAAACGCAGCGCCGTCGCGGTGTCCGAACGGCCCAATCTGTACGAACGCCTCCGCCAGGCCGCAGCGACGGTACCAGGCGTCCGCAGCGCCGCGCTCCAGAACATCACGCCGCTCACCAACAGCTCGTGGGACTCGCTGATCGAAAACCCCGAGGGCATGTCGTTGCCGGAGAGCGAGCGCTCGGTGCACATGAACGAGGTCAGTGCCGGCTACTTCGCCACCTACGGGACGCAGATGCTCGCAGGGCGCGACTTCACCGCGCAGGACTCGCGCACCGCGCCGCGCGTCGTCATCGTGAACGAATCGTTCGCGAAGAAGTTCTTCGGCGGCGCGAATCCCGTCGGACGGACGATTCGCAACGATCCGAGCCCCGGCGAGAATCCGCCGCGCCGCGAAATCGTCGGCCTCGTCCGCGACGCCGTGTACGAATCGCTGCGCGATCAAATCCCACCCACCGTGTACGTGCACGCGCTCCAAGCCGAACGGCCGGGCCCCGGCACCACGATCGCGGTGCGCGCCGTGTCCGGATCGCCTGCGCTGCTCACGCGTAGTCTTACTGCCGCGCTCAGCACAGTGGACCCAGACGTCACGCTCACGTTCAAGCCATTCAGGGATACCGTCCACGCCGCGACCAGCCAGGAGCGCGTCGTCGCGATGCTGTCGGGATTCTTCGGCGGACTCGCGCTGCTGCTGGCGGGACTGGGCTTGTACGGCGT
Organism: Vicinamibacterales bacterium; assembly: GCA_035637115.1. GTDB lineage: Bacteria > Acidobacteriota > Vicinamibacteria > Vicinamibacterales > 2-12-FULL-66-21 > JAICSD01. The sequence continues at coordinate 18,972 of DASPXV010000247.1, read as the reverse complement.
GATGTCGTACGCCGTCAGCCGGCGGCGTACTGAGATCGGCATCCGCATGGCGCTCGGCGCGGGTCCGGCGGGGGCCATCAGGCTCGTCCTGCGCCGCGTGGTCCTGCTGGTCGGACTTGGCGTCGTGGCCGGCAGCGCGCTGGCGTTGTGGGTGGCAAAGTTCGTCGCGGCGACAGGGCTGCTCTTCGGCCTGCAGCCGCGAGACCCGGCGACATTGCTGACCGCGGCGCTGGTGTTGAGCGCCATCGGCGCGATGGCGGGCTACCTGCCCGCGCGACGCGCTTCGCGGATCGATCCGGCGCGCGTGCTGCGCGAGGGCTGAACGGTCACCGGCGTACGAGCTCGATCTCGATGCCGGTGATTTCCTGTCCTGCCTTGAACTCGATTCCTGTTGCCGTCACGTCACGGCCGCCGTGCCGGACGGCCTTCACGCGCCACCCGTTGTCGTCGAAGAGTACGCGCACCCAGCCAACCGATGGCCAGGTCGAGAACTCGAACGTCAAATCGTCTCTTATCGATCCCGAGCGCTGCGGTCCATGGTTGCCGTTGACGTCGACGGGGAAAGCCCCGACAGTGAAGGCCGCCGGCTGAAACAGCGCTCTCACGGCAGGATCGACGACGACCTTCCCTGTCGCGTGGACCATGTGAATCTGTGCGACCCGCACGCCCGCAAGATCGCGCCCCTCGACAACGACGCGTGCCCCCGAGACCAGGGGCGTCTCGCCGCGCGGCGGCGGCCAGGCGCTCTCGTGGAATTGGAGGAAATACGTGCCGGGCGGAAGCGCCGGCAGCAGAAAGAATCCGTCCGCACGGATCCGCAAGCCTTTGGAGTCGACGCCGAACATCCCGTCGCCATGCGCGATCCCGAGCATGCCCCCTGCGACGGGTCGATCGTTCGAGCCGATGACCACACCGGAAACAACCGACAAGACGGCTGGAACGAGCGTGATATCCGCGGTAACGGGCCCGTCAACCTTCACCATGACGAGCTTCGCGCCATCGCGCGATTTCACTCCCGGGTAGTACGTGATTCCAAAGCCGGTGCGGTTGACGCGGCCGTCCTGCGCGCGCGCGGCTGGACGCCGGAACAAATAAAAGAGGCGGCCAGGGACCATTCACGGATCCTGTAGCTTCCGCCTTCAGGCGGAAGACTTCCGACTCGGACCGGAAGACTTCCGGCTGAAGCCGGAAGCTACAAAGCTGGATGGAGACGTATAATCAGCGTCTTATGACCACGCCGGAAACTCTCCAGAATTACGTCGGCGGCAAGTGGGTGTCGTCGGAGACGAAAGAGTTCGTCAACGTGCACAACCCGGCGCTCGGCAAGGTGATTGCGCGGACGCCGCTGTCCACGCGCGCGGACCTCGACGCCGCCGTCCAGGCCGCCGCGAAAGCGTTCCCCGCCTGGCGTGATACGCCGGTCGTCATTCGCGCGCGATCGATGTTCAAGCTGGTAAACCTGCTCGAGCAGCACTTCGAGGAGCTCGCGCGGACCGTCACGACCGAGCACGGCAAGACGATCGACGAGTCGCGCGGCAGCGTACGCCGCGGCATCGAATGCGTCGAAGTCGCGTGCGGCGCTCCCTCGCTGATGATGGGCTATGGCCTCGAGCAAATCGCGACGAACGTCGATTCGACCGTGTTCCGCCAGGCGGTCGGCGTCGTCGCGGCGATTACGCCGTTCAACTTCCCGGCGATGGTGCCGCTGTGGTTCCTGCCGTTCGCCGTCGCGACGGGCAACTGCATCATCATCAAGCCGTCGGAACAGGTGCCATTGTCGGTGCGTTTGATCTTCAGGCTGCTCGAGCAGTGCGACCTGCCGCCTGGCATCGTCCAGCTTGTGAACGGCGGGCGGGAGATTGTGGAAGGGATCTGCGATCATCCCGGCATCCGCGCGGTGTCGTTCGTCGGATCCACGCCGGTGGCGCGCACGGTGTATCAGCGCGGCACGCATACGGGCAAGCGCGTCCAGGCGCTGGGCGGCGCGAAAAACTTCGTCGTCGTGATGCCCGACGCGAACTTCGATCGGTCCATCGGAATCATCACGGAATCCTTCTACGGCTGCGCCGGCGAGCGGTGCCTGGCCGGCAGTGTGCTCGTGCCGGTGGGCGAAGCGCACAATGAAGCGCGCGATCGCCTCGTCGAAGCGGCACGCAGCCTCAAGGTCGGCGACGGCCTGCAGCCCGGCGTGCAGATGGGACCGGTGATCAGCGGCACGCACCGCGAGCGCGTGAAGAGCTACATCGACAAGGGCGTCAAGGAAGGCGCGAAACTCGTGCTGGATGGTCGAGGCGTCGCCGTCGCCGATCGCGACGAGGGTTTCTTCCTCGGACCGACCGTGTTCGACGAGGTCTCGCCAAAGATGTCGATCGGCCACGAGGAGATCTTCGGGCCGGTGGCGTCGATTAACGCCGTGGAGACGCTCGAGGACGCGATCGCGCTGATGGAATCGCACCCGAACGCGAACGCGACGTCGATCTTCACGTCCAGCGGCAAGAACGCGCGCGAGTTCGCGCGACGCGCGACGGCGTCAATGGTGGGCGTGAATATCGGCGTCGCGGCGCCGATGGCCTACTTCCCGTTCGGCGGCGCTCGCGACAGCTTCTTCGGGGATCTCAAGGTTCACGGCCGCGACGCGTTCGAGTTCTACACCGACAAGAAAGTGACGATCACGCGGTGGTTGTAGACGCGTAGCCTTCGGCTGCCGCGTCGTGTCCGCCAAAGTACTCCTTGGCCTCCGGCCGCTTGATCTCGTGGTGTGCGACGATCCGATCCCGGCGCAGGCCGCGGAAGTCGTCCAGCGAGTGCCACCCCTTGTCGGCGTGCTTCTCGAGGAATGCCTGCATCCCCGAGAGCAGCCCCTTGATCACGTTCGGGCCAATCGCGTGATCGAGCATCGCCGCGGTGCAGACCTGCACCGTGCCGCAGCCGAGCAGAAAATAGTTCAGAGCGTGCGAGAAGTCTGAGACGCCGCCGATTCCGGAAAAGCTCCGCGCCGGAAACGCTGTCGTCATCTGTGCCATCTTGGCCATTGATAGCGGCAGGATCGCGGGGCCGCCGAGCCCGCCGTATGACACCTTGCCCTCGACGTTCACCTCGAATTCGAGCGACTCGGGGTCGATCGGCGGGAGCGATGTGAAGGTGTTGGACGACGAGATCGCGTCGGCGCCCGCCTTGAACGCGGCCTCGGCCTCTTTCGCGATGTTGGTCGTGGTCGGCGTCAGCTTCACCCACACCGGCTTGCGCGCGACTTCCTTGACGGCGCGGACGACGGTGTCGATCAGCTGGACGTTCTTGCCGATGTTCGACCCCATGTCGACGCGGTCCATGTGCGGGCACGAGAGGTTCAGCTCGAACGCGTCAACGCCCTGCTCCTGGCAAGCGACGGCGAGCTCGCGCCAGTGGTTCACTTCCTTGTCGTTCTCGGAGCCCGCCATGATCGACGCGACGAGCACCTTGTTCGGGAAGGCGTCCTTGATCCGCCGCAGGCGCGGCAGCCACCAGTCGACCGGCTTGTCGGAAATGAGCTCCCAGTTCCACGAGGAGTGGAGCGCCGTGTTCGGGCGCTTCTCCATCGACATGCGGTAGCTGTCGGGGGACGACCGCAGGAACTTGGTCTTGGGTCCCTTGACGTTGACGACCGGGTGCATGCCGATCGTCTTGACGACGACGCCGCCCCAGCCCGCCTCGAACGCCCGAATGATGTTCGAGTCCGACTCGGTCGGCGGCGCCGACGCGAGCAGGAATGGATTCTCGAACGGGATGCCCGTAAACCGCGTGCCCAGGGTCGTCTCCATTAGCGGCATGATACGCCGCCCCTGGGGTCAGGTCTACAAATTGCCCTTCGCCGGGGGTCAGGCCCCCGCAACGGGCGGTTTACAGACCTGACCCCAGGTTGGGGCGATTTGTAGACCTGACCCCCGGGGCCCGCGGAGCCTACCGCGTTGTCGCGAGGGGCTTGATTTCGATGGGGTCGACGAACGGCATCATCTTGCGGAGCTCCGCGCCGACCCGCTCGATCTGGTGCGACTGCTCCGCCGCACGCTTGGCGTCGAACCACGGACGGCCTTTCTCGTTCTCCGCGATCCAGGCCTCGGCGTAGCGTCCGCTGCGGATATCGTCGAGCATGCGGCGCATCTCAGCGCGGGTTTCCTCCGTCACGAGGCGCGCGCCGCCGGTGTAGTCGCCGTGCTCCGCGGTGTCGCTGATCGAGTAGCGCATGTAGTTGAGGCCGCCGCGGTACATCAGATCCACGATCAGCTTCAGCTCGTGCATGCACTCGAAATACGCGATCTCCGGCTGGTAGCCCGCGTTGACGAGAGTTTCGAAACCTGCCTTCACCAGCGCGCTCACGCCGCCGCACAGGACTGCCTGCTCGCCGAACAAATCCGTCTCGGTCTCCTCGGTGAACGTCGTCTCGACGACCCCGGCGCGCGTGACGCCAATCCCCTTCGCGTAGGACAGCGCCAGCTCGCGCGCGCGGCCGCTCGCGTCCTGGTGAATCGCCAGCAGCGCCGGCGTTCCGCCACCTTCTTTATAGAGCTCGCGGACGCGATGACCCGGAGACTTCGGCGCGATCATCGACACGTCCACGCCCGCCGGCGGCTTGATGGTCCCGAAGCGGATGTTGAACCCGTGCGCGAACATCAGGGTCTTGCCGGGCTGCAGGTTCGGTTCGATCGCGCTGCGATAGAGCGCCGCCTGCGTCGTGTCCGGCGTCAGGATCATGATGACGTCCGCCTCGTGCGCGGCCTGCGCGGGATCGACGACGGCGAGCCCCTCCGCCTGCGCCTTCGCGCGCGACGCGCTGGCCGCCGGCAGCCCGACGCGGACGTCCACGCCGCTGTCGCGCAGGTTCAGCGCGTGCGCGTGCCCCTGCGACCCGTAACCAATCACGGCGACCTTCTTCGCCTTGATCAGCGAGAGGTCGGCGTCCTTGTCGTAGTACATCTTGGCCATGTATCCGCGCTCCTAGACTGAAAAAGAAACGCCGCTGTCGAACGCGACATCGGCCTCGGGGATATTCACCTGGTCCACCACTGGCGTCGGCGCGCCCGCACCGCGCGACATCGCGACCCGTCCGGTGCGCGCCATCTCGAGCACGCCGTAGGGCCGCAGCATCTCGACGAGACCGTCGATCTTGTCCTCGGTACCGGTGATCTCGATAATCAGCGAGTCCGGCGAGACGTCGATCACGCGAGCGCGAAACACGTCGACCAGCTGCATGATCGCGCCGCGCGACGATTCGCACGCCGCCACCTTGATCATCGCCAGGTCGCGGAACACCGACGGCTGCGGCGTGATGTTCTCCACACGGATCACGTTCACGAGCTTGTAGAGATTGGCCTCGATCCGCGACACGGCGCGCTCGTCGGTGTCCATCACAATCGTCATGCGGGACACGCCGCCGCGCTCGGTGTGCCCGACCGTGAGCGACTCGATGTTGAATCCGCGCCGGCGGATCAGCGAGGCGACGCGCGTCAGCACGCCGGGCTGGTCTTCAACGTGAACGATAAAGGTCGTCTGCATGGTTCCTCTCAGGCGTCCGCGCCCGTCTCGACGATGGGGCTGGGACGACGGATCATCTGGTCGAGCGCGGCGCCGGCCGGCACCATCGGATACACCGTGTCTTCCTGCTCGACGTGGAAATCGATCAGCACCGTCTCGTTCGACTTGCGCGCCGACTGCACCGCCGGAATCACGTCCGCCCGCTTGCGCACGGAAATTCCGCGAATCCCGTACGCGTCGGCGATCTTCACGAAGTCAGGACTGAGCAGCGGCGTGGCGGCGTAGCGCCGCTCGTAGAAGAACTCCTGCCACTGCCGCACCATCCCAAGATACCCGTTATTGATGATGGCGATGTTGATGTCGATCCCTTCCTGCGCGATCGTTGCGAGCTCGGGCATCGTCATCTGGAATCCACCGTCGCCGACCACAACCCAGACCTCCGCTTTCGGACGCGCGATCTTCGCGCCGATCGCCGCAGGCAGCGCGAACCCCATCGTCCCGAGCCCGCCGGACGTGATCAAAGAGCGTGGGACGTCGTGATGGTAGTACTGCGCTTCCCACATCTGGTGCTGACCGACGTCGGTGACGACGAGCGCCTTGCCGTTCGTGGCGCGCCACAGGTCGCTGATGACGTGCGCCGCGTAGAGATGCCCGTCGTCCGGCAGATTCTTGATGTCGCGGACGGCGGAGCCCCCCTTCATTTCGTCAATGGCCGCGAGCCATGTCCGGCGATCCCCAGACGCCACTGCGGGCAGCAGCCGCGCGAGCACGTCGCGGACGTCCCCCACGATGCCGACGTCAACGGCGACATTCTTGTTGATCTCAGCTGGATCGATCTCGACGTGGATCTTCTTCGCGTTCGGCGCATAGGTCGCGAGCGTCCCCGTGACGCGATCGTCGAAGCGCATGCCGAGCGCGATGAGCAGGTCCGCCTGCTGGATCGCCGTGTTCACCCAGGCTTCGCCGTGCATGCCCATCATCCCGAGATTGAGTGTGTGTGACGCCGGAAAGGCTCCGATGCCGAGCAGCGTCATCGCGACGGGGATCTGCGTCCGCTCCGCGAACGCGCGGAACTCCGCCATTGCGTTGCCGAGCAGCAACCCGTGGCCGGCGAGAATCACCGGACGCTGCGCGGCGTTGATCAGATCGAGCGCTTCGCGGAACTGCGCGTCCTGCGGCGGCGGACCGGGACGTCCGTGCGGACGCGGCGCGGCGGCCTCCCAGTCGAATGACGCCGATGACTGCTGCGCGTCCTTCGTGATGTCCACGAGCACGGGACCGGGACGACCGTTGCGCGCGAGATAGAACGCTTCGCGCACGGCCGGCGCCACGTCCGAGGCCTTGGTCACGAGGTAGTTGTGCTTCGTGACCGGCAGTGTCACGCCGGTGATGTCGGTTTCCTGGAATGCGTCCGTGCCGATCAGCCGGCTTCCCACCTGGCCGGTGATGCAGACGATCGGCGAGGAATCCATCATCGCCGTCGCCAGGCCGGTCACCATGTTCGTTGCGCCCGGACCGGACGTCGCGATCGCGACGCCGACTTTGCCGGTCGCGCGCGCGTAGCCGTCAGCCATGTGCGTCGCGCCCTGTTCATGACGCGTGAGGATGTGACGGATTGGATACCCGAGCATCGCGTCGTACGCAGGAAGGATCGCGCCCCCCGGATAGCCGAAGATGTCGGTCACGCCCTCGCGGACGAGACATTCCCAGAGAATCTGTGCACCGGTCTGTTTCATAGTTACCCCGTCACCGCGCCCGCGGCGGCGGACGACACGAGTCGCGCGTATTTCGCCATGACGCCCGTCTCGAAGCGGGGCGCCGGCGCCATCCAGGCCGAGAGCCGCGCGGCGATCTCCGCCGCCGACAATCTCACGCTGATTTCGCGCGACGGCACGTCGATCGCGATGAGATCGCCGTCGCGGACGGCGGCGATCGGTCCGCCCGCCGCGGCTTCCGGGGCGACGTGTCCGACCATCAACCCGCGCGTGGCCCCCGAGAACCGTCCGTCGGTGATGAGCGCGACCGACTCGCCGAGCCCGGCGCCGACGATCGCGGCCGTGACGGCGAGCATCTCGCGCATCCCCGGGCCGCCGCGCGGCCCTTCGTAGCGGATAACGACGACATCCCCCGCCTTGATCTTCTGGTTCTGCACGGCCTCGAACGCCGCCTCTTCGGAATCGAACACGCGGGCGGGGCCGTGATGCGACGGACGCGTGTGCCCGCTCATCTTCACGACACATCCGTCCGGGGCCAGATTGCCGCGAAGAATGACGAGGCCGCCGGTCGGCGCGATCGGATCCGAGAGCGGGCGGACGACTTCCTGCTTTGGTGTTTCGACCGCGAGCGCCGCTTCTTCGCCGATGGTCTTGCCCGTCACGGTCGCCGCGTTGACATGGAGCACGCCCGCCGCGGCAAGGCGCTGCGCGACCAGGCGAATGCCGCCGGCCTTGTACAGGTCGGTCGCGACGAAGCGTCCGCTCGGCTTGAGATCGGCGATGATCGGCACGCGCGCGCTGATCGCGTCGAACACCGAGAGGTCGAGGTCCACGCCGGCTTCTTTCGCGATGGCGAGCAGGTGCAGGACGGCGTTGGTCGAGCCGCCGGTAGCCGCAACAGACGCGATGGCGTTTTCAATCGCGGCGCGCGTGATGATCGATCGCGGCGTGACCTGCCCATGGTGGAGCGCCATCGCCAGCTTGCCGGCATCAACCGCGACGGCCGCCTTCGCCGGATCGACCGCCGGCACGCTGGCACTGCCCATCGGCGAGATTCCCAGGAACTCGCACACCGCCGCCATCGTGTTCGCGGTAAATTGCCCGCCGCAGGCACCCGCGCCCGGGCACGCGCCGTCTTCGATGCGCCGCAGGGTGTTCGCATCGAGTGAGCCCGCGCCGTGCGCGCCGATCGCCTCGTAGACGTCCTGGATCGTCACGTCGTGTCCATCGACTTGACCCGGCGCGATCGATCCGCCGTAGAGCACGAGGCCGGGCACATCGAGACGCGCGAGCGCCATGATCGCACCAGGGATGGTCTTGTCGCATCCCACGAGCGCAACGACGGCGTCGAAGCCGTTGCCGCGCGCGACCAGCTCGATCGAATCGGCGATCACTTCGCGGCTGATGAGCGACGCACGCATCCCCGCCGTTCCCATGGTGATGCCGTCCGAAATGGAGATCGTGTTGAACTCCATCGGCGTGCCGCCCGCTTCACGCACGCCGCGCTTCACGTGAATCGCGAGCTCCCGCAGGTGATAGTTGCAGGGGCCGATCTCGATCCACGTATTGGCGATGCCGACCAGGGGCTTGCGCAGATCGTCATCCGTGAAACCGACGGCCTTGAGCATCGAGCGCGCGCCCGCGCGTGTCGGGCCGCGGGTAATCATCCCGTTGGGCGGACGCTGCGTGCCGCTCATCGTCCGCTCTCCGTGCTCGTGGAATGCCCGATCTCGGCAGGCTCCGAGACTTCGCGCGACGCGCGATACGTGCCGAGCGTGCGCACCCAGCGCGCGAACTCCGCGAGATTGACGAGGGCGCGCGCGCAGTTCAGGTCGTCGCGCGAAACCGCGAGGTCGGCGTAGAACATGTACTCCCAGGCACGCCCGCGGATCGGACGCGACTCCAGCTTCGTGAGATCGATACCGCGCAGCGCGAACGCACTCAGCGCGCGGAAGAGCGAACCGGGCTCGCTCGGCAGCGCGAACACGATCGACGTCTTGTCCGCTCCCTGCGTGATCGGCTGCCGCGCGATGACGCAGAAACGCGTGATGTTCGTGTCGAAATCCTGAATGCCGCGCTGCAACACGTTGAGCTCGAATACCTGCGCCGCGCGAATCGACGCGATCGCCGCGTCGTGCTTCAGTCCCTGCTCGCGAATCAGCTTGGCCCCGCCGGCGGTGTCGTAGACGGCCTCGATCTGTACGTTCGGCAGCCCGCGGAGGAACCGCTCGCATTGCGCCAGCGCCTGCGGATGCGAGTGCACGACACGCACGTCGTCGATGCGCACACCAGGAAGCGCGAGCAGGCAGTGGTCGACCTTGAGCTGCACCTCACCGACGATTGGCAGCTCGTGCTCGACCAGCAGGTCGTAATTCCGGTGGATGGTGCCGCCGATGGTGTTCTCCATCGGCAGGATGCCCCGCGCGACGGTGCCATCCGACACCGCCTGGAACACGTCCTCGAAACTCCGGCAGGGGAAGGGTGTCGCCTCCGGGTCAAACGCGAGCGCCGCCGCTTCGCTGTAGGCGCCGGGCTCCCCCTGGTACGCAATACGCATCCCGGAATGGTGCCATCCGGGCCGTTATTCGTCAAACAAATACTCTTAACACCATCATTAGCAGAGTTTATAGCCGGCCTTTCGGGGGAAAATGGCCCGCCATGTCGCTCCTCATCGCCAACGGCCGCGTGATTACGGCGTCCGATGACTACGTCGCGGACATCTACTGCGAAAACGGAACAATTGCGGCCATCGGGAAGGATCTGCCAGCCCATCGGTTCCAGGCCGATCGCACCATCGACGCATCCGGCCAATACGTCATTCCGGGCGGCATCGACGTCCACACGCATCTCGACATGCCCTTCGGCGGGACGACGTCCACAGACGACTTCGAAACCGGCACCATCGCCGCCGCCTTCGGCGGCACGACCTGCCTCGTCGATTTCGCCATCCAGTACCGTGGACAGACGGTGCGGCATGCGCTCGACGAGTGGATGAAGAAGGCATCCGGCAAGGCGGTCACTGACTACTCGTTCCACATGATCGTCACCGAGCTCCCGGATGCGGGCCTCGGCGACATGGACCGCATGGTCCGCGACGAAGGCATCACGAGTTTCAAGTTGTTCATGGCGTATCCCGGCGTGTTCATGGTGGACGACGCGACGATCTTCCGCGCGCTGCGGAAGACGGGCGAGAACGGCGGCCTCGTCTGCATGCACGCGGAGAACGGCGGCGTGATCGACCTGCTCGTGCAGGAAGCGCTCCGCAAAGGACAGAAGGCGCCGAAGTACCACGCGCTGACGCGCCCGCCGCGCGCCGAGAGTGAGGCCACTGGCCGCGCGATCGCGCTCGCGGAAATAGCTGGCGTCCCGATCTACATCGTCCACCTTTCGTCCGCCGATGCGCTGCAGCAGGTGCGCGAAGCGCGCGACAGGGGGCTGCCGGCGTACGCGGAAACCTGTCCGCAATACCTCTTCCTGTCGTACGACAACTACGAGGAGCCCGGTTTCGACGGCGCGAAGTACGTCATGTCTCCACCGCTCCGCGAAAAGTGGCACCAGGACGTGCTGTGGAAGGGCCTCGCGAAGAATGATCTGCAGGTCATCTCGACGGACCACTGCCCCTTCTGCATGAGCGAGCAGAAGGAACTCGGTAAGGATGATTTCAGTAAGATCCCGAACGGCGCGCCTGGCGTGGAGACCCGGCTCACGCTCGTGCACAACGGCGGCGTGCTGCCGGGTCATATCAGCCTGAACCGTTTCGTCGAATTGTGTTCGACGACGCCGGCGAAGATGTTCGGGCTGTTCCCGCGCAAAGGCACGATAGCGGTCGGCAGCGACGCTGATATCGTCGTGTTCGATCCAAAGAAGAAGCAGACCCTCGGCGTAAAATCCCTGCACATGCGCGTCGACTACAACCCATACGAAGGGACAGTCGTGCAGGGCTCCCCCAGTTTTGTCGTGTCGCAGGGGACCGTGATCATCGAAGGGGACAAGTTCGTCGGCAAAAAGGGCGCCGGGCGTTTCATGAAGCGCGGTCCGAGCCTCGCTCCCGCGGGTTTGTAGCCGCTTGTCCCTTCATAGGAGTTAAGCAGGTCAGGAGACTTTAAAAAAAGAGTTCTTCTGGACTCCTGATCTCCTATTAAATGACAAGCGAATGGCGTTACAAGTTCTGCGTTCCGACGGGCGGGTCGAATTAGGCGATCGCTCGCGTATTGAGGCGAGTCCGCTCTACAACGCGGACCTCGCGCCGGTGCCGATCGCGCGGCGCACGTGGACGACGTACAACTACGCGGCGCTGTGGATCTCCATGGCGCATTGCATCCCGACCTACATGCTGGCGTCGGGCCTGATCGCGTCCGGCATGAACTGGTGGCAGGCGCTGCTGACGGTTGCGCTGGGCAACACGATCGTCCTGATTCCGATCCTGCTCAACTCGCATCCGGGGACGAAGTACGGAATCCCCTTTCCCGTGTTCGCACGTGCGGCCTACGGGACGATTGGATCGAATCTTCCCGCGCTGATGCGCGCGCTGGTGGCCTGCGGTTGGTTCGGGATTCAGGCGTGGATTGGCGGCGAGGCGCTGAATACCTTTTTCGCCAACGTCATTCCTGGATGGAGCACGCTGCTCGGCGCCGGCTTCGGCGGACACACGACCAGCGAGTGGCTGTCGTTCCTGCTGTTCTGGAGCATGAACGTGTTCATCATCTATCGCGGCATGGATCTGCTGCGCAGCGTGGAGAACTGGGCCGCCCCATTCGTGCTGGTGATGACGGGCGCGCTGCTCGCGTGGGCAGTCTGGCGCGCGCACGGCGTCGGGCCGCTGCTCGCGGAGCCGGGTAGGTTCACGAGCTCCGCCGCCTTCTTCAAGGTGTTCGTGCCATCACTCACCGCGATGATCGGCTTCTGGGCGACGCTGTCGCTCAACATGCCGGACTTCACGAGGTTCGGTCGCAGCCAGCGCGAGCAGGTCGTCGGCCAGGTCGTTGCGCTGCCGACCACAATGTTCGTGTTCGCGGCGATGGGCGTGCTGATCACCAGCGCGACGTCAATCATTTACGGGGAGCTGATCTGGGATCCGATCAAGCTGGTCGGAAAGTTCCAGGATCCGTTCGTGATCGCGATCTCGATGTTCACCGCCGTCGTTGCGACGCTCGCGGTCAATATCGCGGCCAATGTGGTTTCCCCCGCGAATGACTTCGCGAACGCGTTCCCGCGCGCGATTTCGTTCAAGACGGGTGGACTCATCACCGGCATCCTCGGTATCGTCATTCAACCGTGGCGGCTGCTCGCGGACCCGTCCGGCTACATCTTCACGTGGCTGCTCGGGTACTCCGGCGGTCTCGGGTCGATTGCCGGCGTGCTGATCGCGGACTACTGGATCGTGCGCCGCAAGCAGCTGCGGCTGGAGGACCTCTATCTGCCGGACGGCTCGTATCGCTACGCGAGCGGCTGGCATCTGCCCGCCGTGATCGCTACGCTCGCCGGCTGCGCCGCGGCCTGGGCCGGGCTCGTCGTTCCAACGCTGCGCCCGGTCTACGACTACGCCTGGTTCGTCGGGTTTGGCGTCTCTCTAGCGGTGTACCTTGCGCTCGCGAAACGCACCTAGATTGCTGCCTCTCCTGCTGGCGCTTGCGCCGTTACTGCTTCATGCGCAGCAGGTCGCGGATCCGCAGTTGCTGCGCGAGATCCGCGCGATTCGCGCCATTGACAATCACGCGCACGTCGTTCGTCCGGTCGCGGATGATACGGAGTACGACGCGCTGCCGTTCTCCTTGCTGGAACCGCCGCCGGCGGGGACGATGCCGGGGCCGGTACCGTCGAGACCCGACAATCCGTTATTCATCAAGGCGTGGAAGGCGCTGTTTGCGTATCCGCATGCGGACGCGTCGGAGGCGCATACCAAGGTCGCGATCGCGCTGAAAGAAAAGGCAATTCGGCAGCACGAGACCACACCGGGAGCGTATTCGGCGTGGGTGCTCGACCGGCAGGGTATCGACATCGTGTTGGTGAACCGGATCGCCATGGCGCCAGATCTTCCGGGGCCGCGCTTCCGATGGGTCCCATTCGCCGATGCTCTCATCTTTCCGCTGGACAACAGCCTCGCGAAGGCGGCGAATCGTGACTACAACGCGTTCTTCCCGGCGGAGGAAAGACTGCTGAAGCGTTACATGGAGGAATCGGGGGTGCGCGCGCTGCCGCCGACGCTGGTGGAGTACTGCCGCACCGTCGTGACGCCGACGCTCGAGCGCCATCGTGCCGCCGGCGCGGTCGCCGAGAAGCTCGAGAGCGCGTACTTGCGCTGGCTCGACTTCGCCCCTGCTGACGAGGACAACACCGCGCGCATCTATGCTCGGCACGCGCGAGGCGGTCCGCCGTCGACGGCGGATTACAAGACGCTGCAGGACTACCTGTTCGCCTACGTCGCGCGAGAGGCGGGACGGCTCGGCATGGCTATCCACATCCACGTCGCAAACGGCGGCGGATACAACTACGACCAGCGCGGCTCGAATCCGCTGCTCCTCACCTGGGCGTTCAATGAACCATCGCTGCGCAAGACGAACTTCGTCATCGTGCACGGCGGCTATCCCTACTATCGCGACACCGCGGGACTGATCAGTAAGCCGAACGTCTACGCGGACTTCTCGGCGCTGTCGTTCTTCGAGGGCGTGCAAGGGCAGGCCGATATCCTGCGGATCTGGCTGTCGGCATGGCCGGAGAAGGTGCTGTTTGGAACTGACGCGACGCCGATGGCGGACGGCGTGAGCTGGGAAGAAGTCGGATGGACCGCGTCGCAGACCGCCCGCGAAGCGCTCGCCATCGCGCTGACTCGCATGATCCACGACGGCGAGATCACGCGCGCCAGAGCATCCGAACTCGGGCGCATGGTCCTGCGCGACAACGCGAAAAAACTCTATGGCTTCTAAAGCACCGTTGGCACTGTTAGCACCATTAGCACTGGGGCTGGTAGCAGCATCCGCACCTTTAGCACCCTTAGCACGTCAAGCCACAGAGTGCCCCAGCACAGCGGCGTGGACAACATCCGCTTCTCCCCGCTCACACAGATCGACAAGTCCAACGTGTCGCAACTGAAAGTGGCATGGACGTACGACTCGGGCGATGCGTTCAAGGGCTCCGAAATGCAGAGCAACCCCGTCGTCGTCGATGGCGTGCTCTACGCGACGACGCCGGCGTTGAAGGTGATCGCGCTCGACGCGAAGACGGGACGCGAGCTGTGGAAGTTCGATCCGAGCAACGGCGCGCCCCCGGGCTCCCGCTTCCGGCATCGTGGTGTCGTGGTGCACGGCGATCGCGTGTTCGTCACCTATCGCAACTGGCTCTACGCGCTGCACACCGCGAGCGGACAACCTGTCGGAAGTTTCGGCAAGGACGGCCGCGTCGATCTGCGCGAAGGTCTCGGCCGTCCGGCGGAGAAGCTCACCGTGACAGCCAGCACGCCCGGCGTGGTGTTCGAAGACATGCTGATCATGGGAAGCACGGTGCCGGAAACGCTGCCGTCCGCGCCGGGGGACATCCGTGCGTTCGACATCAACACCGGAAAGATCCGGTGGTCGTTTCACACGATTCCACATCCGGGTGAATTCGGCTCCGAGACGTGGCCAGAGGGTGCATGGCAGATCGCCGGCGGCGCGAACGCGTGGGCGGGCGTCAGCCTCGACGCGGCGCGCGGCATGGTGTTCGCCGCGACGGGATCGTCGTCGTTCGACTTCTACGGCGCGAACCGCAAGGGGAACAATCTTTTCGCCGACTGCGTGCTCGCGCTCGATGCGCGGACCGGAAAATACGTCTGGCATTTCCAGGGCTTGAAGCACGACGTGTGGGACCTCGACTTCCCCGCCGCGCCGAGCCTCGTCACCGTCACGCGCGACGGACGGAAGGTCGATGCGGTGGCGCAGGTGACCAAGACGGGGTTCGTTTTCGTGCTCGATCGGCAGACGGGGAAGCCGCTGTTTCCGATCGAGTATCGACAGGTGCCCGCGTCGCGGATCGACGGCGAACAACTATCGCGGACGCAACCGGTGCCTGTGCGTCCACCGGTCTTTGCCCGCAGCGGTCCGACTGAGGCAATGCTCACGCGCAGGACGCCCGAAGCGCACGCGGCGGTGCTCGCGCAATTCCGCGCGCTGAAGTCCGGACCGTTCGAGCCGCCATCAACCGAGGGCACCATCATCTTTCCCGGTGTGGACGGCGGCGCCGAATGGGGAGGCGCGGCGTTCGATCCGGAGAGCGCGCTGTTGTTCGTGAACGCGAATGAGATGCCGTGGATTGTGCGGTTGATTCCGAACGACGACACGTCGCTCTACAATTCCAAATGCGCGACATGCCACAAGTCGGATCGCACCGGCACGCCGGCGGCGCCGTCGCTCATTGATATCAGCACGCGGAAAACGCGCGAGCAGTTGATCGAAGTTATTCGGCACGGAACCGGCCGCATGCCGGGCTATCCGGATATGGGCACGAAGAACACGAACGACCTCGTCGAGTTTCTGATCACCGGCAAGGATCGCGGCGCGGATCCCGAACTCAAGAAGGATCCGACATACGTGAAGTATCGCAGCGACGGCGAGACGCTGTGGCGCGACCCCGATGGCTACCCGCCACTGACGCCGCCGTGGGGTACGCTGAATGCCATCGACCTGAACGCGGGAACGATCCGCTGGCGGATTCCGTTCGGCGAGTATCCCGAGCTGGTTGCCAAGGGGCTGCGCAACACCGGCAGCGACAACTACGGCGGACCCGTCGTCACGGCCAGCGGCCTGCTCTTCATCGGCGCGACCAATTTCGATCGCAAGTTTCACGCGTACGACAAGCTGACGGGAAAGCTGCTGTGGGAAACGACGCTGCCCGCCGCCGGCAACGCGACGCCATCGATCTATTCCATCGACGGCCGCGAGTACGTCGTCATCGCCTGCGGCGGCGGCAAGAACGGCGCCCCCTCGGGCAGCTCGATCGTCGCATTTGCGCTGCCGCCGCCCCTTGGGGTCAGGTCTGCAAAATGACCTTTGGAGGTGCCAGGTCTCGTCGCAGAATTTGCGACATGGCACCACGATGGGGCGATTTACAGACCTGACCCCCGGGGCATGCTCACCGGCTGCTGACGCGGGCGCGCAGCTCAGTAAACCAGTTCAGGACGACGTGCATGGGAGGCGCCACGGCTGTCCCCGCCTGGCGGCCCGGTTCGACGAGCCCGATCAGCCTGCCGTCGGGCAGGATGTCGTACCGTCGACGGAGGGCAGGTTCGTCCACCTGCAGGGACTTCTTCAGCGCGACGGGATTTCCAAATGCAAACGACGGCTGGGTGGTGAGGGTTGCACTTTGAAATCCCCCCGGCGTGGGGATGAAGACAATCCTCGTTCCGTCCGGCGACCAGACTGGATGATGCGGCGAATAACCGCGGGATCGGCCGAGTTCGTACTCCGCGCCTGTTGCCGGGAACGGCTGCACGTAGATCGTCGTGCCGCCTGTGGGCCCGCGTAATTTGGTATAGCAGATCCATCGACCGTCCGGGGAAAACACCGCATTGGTCGGCACGGCCGATTGCACGTTTCCGAACGGCGCGATCGCACCGTTGCGGAGCGAAAGCGTCGAGAGGACGGACGTCCCCGCGCGTTCGACGCGGAACAAGATCATCGACCCGTCCGGCGACCAGCTCTCCGGCCAATGCGCGGTAGCTGCCTCGGGTATCGTCAAACGTTGCGCGGCGGCGGCTCCGTCTGCCGGCTGGATATAAAGGCCGGGAGTGCCATCACGGTCGGACTGATAAATTACGCGCCTGCCGTCCGGAGACCAGATCGGCGCACGGTTATTACCCTTCAGGGTCAGTCGGCGGGGGGAACTCGCTCCCGACAGCGGGTAGATCCAGATATCGGAATGTCTGTCGGCCTCCGCGTCATAGGCAATCTGCCGGCCGTCGCGTGACACGCGGGGCGATTGGTACGCGGCGGAAGGCAACTTCACCAGCTCGATTTCCCCGTCCGCGTTGGAAAATGCCAGCTGGGCGTCAACGATACGTGCCAGTACAGGTCCGCTCACGTACACGAGCGTGCCGGTATTCGAGAATGCATACTGCGCGGCACCGAAGCTGGCGCTCGGCGCCATTCGAACACCCTCCACAACCGGGATGGGTGCGCCCGACGTGGTTGCCGTCGGCGCATCGAAGCGGATCGCGTACAAAGTGCCGCCGTCCACGTACGTTACATGCCCCGTCGGGACGTACGCGCCGTCCGTTCCCCGCTCGATGATTGTTTTTCGCTCACCAGTTTTCAGCGACTGCACCACGATCGTTGCAGTGTCCCATCGGTCTGAACTTGTGGACGCCGCGGTCCTCGTAAAGAGGAGGTGCTCGCCGTCCGGCAGCAGATGCGGACCGTGACCCAGCTCGCCCTTAAGCTGGACGAGCGTCTCCGGCGTCCCGCCGTTCGCGGCCACCCGCATGATGCGGCCGTCTCCCTGCCCGAAAATCAGAGAAGCGCCCTGCCAGGATATGCCGTGGGGATTCTCGGCGCGACAAATCGTGACCGGGCTGCCGCCGGAGAGCGATACGCGCTTCAGCGTCTGGTCCTGCGCCGCCCAATACGCGACTGTCAGTCCATCTGGAGAGAAGACCGGTTCCGTGACGCGGTTCGTCACCCCGGGCACGGCCACGAAATTCCTGGATTCCAAGGAATCGAGCGGCCGGACGAACAGGCCGCCGGGTGCCGCGTTATACGCGATGCGGAGACCGTCGGGCGAAATCGCGACGGTGTGGCGGCCGCCTCCGGAGAATTGTTGATCCGCGTCGAGCAGCATGGTGAACCGGCTGACCGGAGCCGACACTCGTGGTGACAACATGCGTACCGCTGCCGCGCCAGCAGCGGCGGCGAGAAGGGCGGTCACGGCGATGGGGATCGCGCGCCGCCACAATGGACGCGGCATGAGCGCAGCGGATGTTCCAGCAACCGCTCGCGGCGCGAGCGCGATCGCATCGAGCTCGGCGCGCACGTCTCCAATCGCCTGCCAGCGGCGCTTCGGATTCTTTTCCAGGCAGCGACGCAGCAACTCGACGAGGCGCGGACTGAGATCCTGCGGGAGGTGCGCGAGATCCGGGTCGCGCACCAGGATCGCCGCCATGACGTCGGACGTCGTTTCCCCCTGGAAGGGCGGCCGCCCCATGAGCATCTCCGCAAGCGTGATCCCGAACGAGAAAATATCGCTGCGGTGGTCGGCCGGGACGCCTCGGGCCTGCTCGGGTGACATGTAAGCTGCAGTTCCGAGAACGAGACCTGCGCTGCTCGCCATCATGCTCAAGGTCGGAGAGTTGGCGACCTCTCTTTCGGCGGCCGCGTCGCGCTCGACGGCTTTCGCCAGTCCGAAGTCGAGCACTTTGACCTGATCGTCCGCCGTCAGCTTGATGTTGGCGGGCTTCAGATCGCGATGGACGATGCCTTTTTCGTGGGCGGCCTCGAGTGCCTCGCACATCTGGCTGGCGATGCGCAGGGCCTCCTCGAGTGCAAGCGGCCCGCGCAGGAGTCGGTCCGCGATCGTTTCCCCCTCGACCAGCTCCATGGTGAGGAACACTTGCCCGTGGGCGTGCTCCATCCCGTATAGGGCGGCGATGTGATGGTGCGTTATCGACGCGAGAACCTTGGCTTCGCGCTCGAATCGCGCCACGCGCTCCGGATCCGCCGCGAACGCGCCGTGAATGACCTTGAGCGCGACGGTGCGACCGAGCTTGTTGTCACGCGCGCGGTAC
>DASPXV010000246.1:0-21059 GCA_035637115.1 Vicinamibacterales bacterium | reverse complement strand
CCGCGTGAGATGCAAAGCCGAGGTCGGTCTTTCCATATGGTCTAGGAGCCTGCCCACCGTAGCGCGAAGCGAGAAGGTGGGAAATTCTGTGCAGCCGAGTGGCGGGGGACCGCAATCCGGCCGATAATCCTCCTATGGCTGCCAGACCGACCTGGAAGGGGTTCCTCAAGATTTCCCTGGTCAACATCCCGGTCCGGGTGTTTCCCGCGACCGACTCCGCCGCGACGATCAGCTTCAACCAGCTCCACGGCGAGTGCCAGACGCGCATCCAGCAGAAGCGATGGTGCCCGAAGTGCGAGCGCGAAGTACCGCTGGCTGAGGTCGTGAAAGGCTACGAGTTCGAAAAGGGTCGCTACGTCATCATGGACGAAGAGGACATGGCGAAAGTGCGGCCCGAGTCCACGCGCGTGATCGACCTGGTGCAGTTCACACCCGTCGAGTCAATCGACCCGATCTACGTGGAGCGTCCGTACTACCTGGCGCCCGACGGGCAGATGGCGCAGGAAGCCTTCGCCGTGATGCGCGAGGGCATGAAGGGCAAGGCGGGGATCGGCAAGCTCGCGCTCTACGGACGTGAATATCTCGTCGCGGTGCAGCCGAGAGAGAAGGGGCTCGTGATGTACACCATGCGCCGCTCCAACGAAGTGCGCAGCATGGACGCGATCGATGAGCTCGCCGGCGTTCCGTCGAAAGTGAAGCCGGACGAGATCAAGCTCGCGAAGCAGGTCATCTCGAACTTCGAAGGGGAGCTCGATCTCGCCGAGTACAAGGACGCCTACCAGGAAGAGCTGCAGCGGATCATCGATGCGAAGATCGCCGGCGAGGAAGTGGTGGCGACGACCGAAGAAGCGCCGCCCAAGGTCGTCAATCTGATGGACGCGCTGCGCCAGAGCCTCGATCGCGTGAGCACTGGCAAGAAGAAGACGGTGAAGGTCGAGAGCGCGGCCCCGGCGAAGGCGCCCGCGAAGAAGCGCGCGAGAGGATAGTCAGCGCGACGAGAATTGCGTGAAGATCTGCTCCCGCACGAAATTGGGAGTGGTCCCGCTTCCGGCGCGGATGATCAGCGTCAGCGGATCGTTCCCACCGACCTGCACGCGCCATCGATCGGACTGCACGTCAGGCGTGATGTGGATGGGCGGATCGCCCGCGCCGAGCTCGCGCAACGCGACCCTGGCGATGCGCTCCAGGTCCTGGCTTTCCATTTGGGGTGCGCTGACTATAGCGCACACAGGCAGAATGTGGAAATGCCGACGGCTGGGGGTAGTGGTCTAGTTTCAAATTGCCGCCCCGCTGGATGACGCGTCGCCGTGTGCGACAATCGGCGCATGCCTACCCGAGCACGTAAGCGCCCGCGTGATACCAACCAGTTGGCCTACCAGATCGTGCAGGAGGCCACGGGACAGACCGAGCAACCTGCCGAAGCTCCCGACACCCGCAACCCGTTTGCGGTCGGCCTGAGCAAGCTGGGCGCATCCAAGGGCGGTCAAGCCCGCGCTGCCAACCTGTCGGCTGCGCGCAGGAGCGCGATTGCGCGCAAAGCGGTCAAGGCGCGCTGGGCTGCGACTACTAAGAAGAAATAGACGATTTCCGGCCTGTTTTCGGCCTATTTGATACTTGCACGAGCAAGTATAATGTCTAATATGAACAGGCTGAGCACGGCCCAACGCGCCCACGTCGTTTCCGTCCTGGTCGAAGGCAACAGTCTCCGTGCGACAGCGCGTATCACTGGCGTGGCGCGGATGACGATTGAGAAGTTGCTGCGCGATCTGGGCACCGCCAGCAAGAGTTTTCACGATCGCAAGGTCCGCAACCTCTCGTCCAAGCGCGTCCAGTGCGACGAAATCTGGTCGTTCATCGGTGCGAAGCAGAAGAACGTTCCGGCCGAAAAGGCGGGCGCATGGGGCGATTGCTGGACGTGGACGGCGCTGGATGCCGACTCGAAACTGATTGTGTCGTACGCCGTCGGACCTCGTACCGCAACGATGGCCTACGACTTCATGAAGGACGTGGCGGGCCGTCTGTCGAACCGTGTGCAGTTGACGACGGACGGGCATCGGGCGTACTTGAACGCCGTGGACTACGCCTTTGGGATCGACGTTGACTACGCCATTCTGGAAAAACACTACGGCTCGTCGGCCAGTGGCGACAGCGGCGGCGTCCGCTACAGCCCCGCCAAATTCACGGGAGCGAAGCGAGCCATTGTGACGGGCAGCCCCGACAAGCGCCACATCTCCACGTCGTACGTGGAGCGTCAGAACCTCACGATGCGGATGCACATGCGCCGGTTCACGCGGCTCACCAATGCGTTCAGCAAAAAGATCGAGATGCACGAGCACTCCGTGGCGTTGCACTTCATGTATTACAACTTCGGCAAGGTGCATCAGACGTTGCGCGTTACGCCAGCGATGGAAGCGGGCATTGCTGATCATGTGTGGAGCATCGAAGAAATCATCGGCGTGCTCGGGGCGTAGCCGCCTTCTTCGGAGCCGCCTTCGGTGTGTCGCCAGTATGGAGGAGCGCGTATGCTGACTCCATAAATTTCAAGTGGAGCGTTCTTGCAGATACACTGAACTTCTTTCCAATCGACCCATCCGCGTCCAGTTCAGCACCTAACCCGTATCGGATAATCTGATTCTCGAACGCGGCCAACTGCTCAAACCAGAGTTCCCATTCCCGCACTTGGTTTTCCCGAATCTCTTCAACCTCCAATGGACCGATGGTGAATATCTGCGTACCTTTCCCGCAGGACGGAACAAAGGTCTTGGTGCGATAGACAGCCCATGCAGCAAGCCGCGTAGCAGCACCCAGACTCAAGTCCCAAGTGTGCAGTTTATTGAGCAGTGAAATTGCGTACGCTGAGCCTGCGCCCACGGCGACAAAATGATCGTGCGCCGTGATAGTAGTCTTGTACGTTGATAGAAGCCGTGGACGGCTATTCAGGTAGTAAGCCAGAATCAGATCGACTTCGAGCTGATGGTTCTCGGCCCACGCCTCCCCAAATGGAATCACGTGTTTTTTGTAGAATCGGCCGATCTGGTCGGACCACTTGGCTTCAAGACGGGCTTGGTTCATTGTCCCAGCCTCATGGTCGAACGTGTTCCACAACGCCTGACTCAGGCTTTCGATGTACCCCGCAGAACCGGATCCGCCCATAACAAGGGAACGCGGCTGCCCCTTCTCCCAGACGTGGTGGAGATCGAGTTTTTGCGCCTCAACCTTTACGTATCCGCCGTACGTTTCTTCAGTGTCCGCAGCGATGACAGCCCCGCTACCTGTGAGTATGCCGACTGCGATGGTCATGCGCTTCCTTTGCGGAAGCCGCCTCGGAACCAAACGCGGAATGCGCGGGCGCGGCGGCACGCTAAACATAAGCCGCGCCTACATGCCCGAGCAAGTAATTTGAAACGAGACCACTACCCGGCTGGGAAGCACGGACCCCAGATCCAGAAATGTCTGTCACTGGGCTGGGAAGAAGTTGGGGTGGATGACGGGACTCGAACCCGCAGCGTCCGGAGCCACAGTCCGGTGCTCTACCTTTGAGCTACACCCACCATCGTTGGCGGAGCTCTTTACTGTATCACGGCTCAACTGGCTGCGGCGGCGTCCCGGTCGTCCCGCAGCGCATCGACGGCAAGTTCCACGAGGCGGCCGTTGCTGACGCGCACGGCGGTGCAGTGCACGTGCTCGGATTTCTTCCCCTTCGCGTCGTACATCAACTTGTCTGCGCGCTGGATCAATTCCGCCGCGAGCTTGCGCGCGACACCGCGCCTCTCCGACACGGGGCCGATGCGCAGGCAGACGACGCCGACGTCGACGTTCACGGGACGGGATGAGAGCCGTGGTTCATCGTGCGACCAGTCGTGCGATTCGACCGCGTTCTTGAATCGACCGGCGATTTCCACCGCCTGGCCGCATCCGGGAAGATCGGGAATGAGGAAGCAGAACTCGTCGCCGCCAAATCGCGCGTGCAGATCGCGCGCTTCGCCGCGTTCAACGGCCAGGAAGTCTTGCGACCGGATCTGGTCCGCCAGAATCGCCGCGACCCCCTCAATGATCTTGTCGCCGACGGCGTGTCCAAGATTGTCGTTGTACCACTTGAAGCTGTTGATATCGACCACCCCGACACCGCACCAGCGCACGCGCTGTTCGACCGCGAGGAACGACTCCACGCGCTCCATGAACCAGTCGAAGTTGAGCAGCTTCGTCTTTGGGTCTCGATGCGACTTGTCGGTCAGCTCTGCGACCACGTCCTCGAAGTAACGCGCGATGTTGCTGACGGTGACGTCTTTCTCCGTGAGCTGGCGCTGGAGTCGCTCCATCTTGGCCGCGAACCCCTCTGAGAGCGCGCGGATCGCGTCGTGCTTCGACTCCTCGACGAGCTGCCGCTGCCGCGCGATCAGGTCCTCGATGCGGTGGAGCAGTTCTGACCCACGCGAAGCATCGAGTCCGAGCTCGTGCATAACCCAATCCCGCAGCTCTGCCGTGGTCGTGCGGTGGTCGGATTCGGTCCGGACGGAGCGCATGTTCCCGTGCACGGAGCATCAATCACCGTGCCGCGCGAAATCATTGATATCTCTGCAGAAATCGGAACCGGCTTACAGGATTATGGAAAAAAATTCACGAACTCAAGCGTGAATACCCGGTTTATCGACGATCCGCCGCCGCTCGCGGTGCAAAATCACGGCGCGTCGCCGACACGTAATTGTCCGATGAGGGCCGTGTGAGAAGGCGCGAGTCATCCCTACCGACGAGCTACTGGGTCTGCCGTTTGCATAGAGGGGACGATACATGAAGGCCCCTGACGGCCCGACGATCGCGACACTCGCGCTCCAGCACGAACACGATCTGATCGAGCGCGCACGGGAAGCGGAGGAGCGGTTGCGCCTGCTGCTCGACGGCGTGCACGACTACGCGATCTGCATGCTCGGACCCGACGGCGAGATCGTCAGCTGGAACGTCGGCGGCGAGCGGATCTTCGGCTTCTCCGCCGACGAGATCATCGGCCGGAACTACGCCTGTTTCTTCCCGCCGTCGGAGCGCGAGGACGGCAGGCCGGAGGCTCATCTGAAAGCGGCGTTCGCCGACGGCAGGCACGAGCTCGAAGGGCTGCGCGTGCGGCGCGGCGGGTCGGTCTTCGACGCGAGTGTCGTGATCACGCCGATGAAGAAGCCCTCGGGTGAGCACCGCGGCTACTCGCTCGTGATCCGCGACATCACCGAGCGGAAGCGGCTGGAGGACGATCTCCGGCGCCGCGCCGACGATCTCGATGCGGCGAATCGCGCGAAGGAAGATTTCCTCGCGACGTTGTCGCACGAGCTCCGCACTCCGTTAAATGCGATGCTGGGATGGACGCGCCTTCTGCGGATGGGACGCCTCGAAGGCGCCGCGATGCAGCGCGCGCTCGAGACGATCGAGCGCAACGCGCACCTGCAGGAGCAGCTGATTGCCGACATCCTCGACGTGTCCCGCATCGTCACCGGCAAGTTGCGGCTGAACCTGCGCCCGCTCGATGTGGGTCCCGTCCTCGATGCTGCGCTTGATTCCGTCAGGGGGACCGCGCAGGCAAAGGGGGTGCTCCTCGAGCGACAGATCGAGCCCGCCGGTAGCGTGCTCGGCGATGCCGACCGATTGCAGCAGGTGTTCTGGAATCTGCTATCGAACGCGGTCAAGTTCACGCCGCGCGGCGGAACAGTTACAGTCTCATCGGGCCGGGTCGGCGCCAACGCAACGATCAGAGTCAGCGACACGGGCGAGGGCATCGCGCCCGAGCTGCTGCCGTACGTCTTCGATCGCTTCCGGCAGGGAGACGCGTCGGCGACGCGGCCGCATGGCGGACTGGGCCTCGGCCTGGCGATCGTGCGTCACATCGTGGAACTGCACGGAGGCCAGGTGCAGGCGTGGAGCGAAGGCACTGGACGCGGCTCCTGGTTTGCATTGCAGCTGCCCGTCCGTGCGGTCCACAATCTCGAAGAGGTGCGGCCCGACGTCGAATCGCCGCTCGCAGCAGGATCAGGAACATGAAATCGGAAATCGCTGCCGTGCCCGTAGTCGCGCCGCACGTCCTGCTCGTGGATGACCACCGCGATACGCGGGAAATGTACGGTTGGTCGCTCGAGGCGCGCGGGTTCGCGGTCTCAATCGCCGGCACCGTCTCGCAGGCCGCGGCGCTCGCGTCCGCGCGCCGGCCGGACGTCATCGTCACCGATTTCTTCCTTCCGGGTCAGGACGGATTCGCGCTCGCGTCGCACATCCGCGAATCCGCTGCGCTGCACGATACGGCGCTCGTGCTCGTCAGCGGCCGGACGTTCGTCGGGAACACGGGCGACCACGCGAGGCGGCTCTTCGATCGCGTGCTGCTCAAACCGGTCCTGCCCGACGATCTGATCGCTGAAATCGTCCCGTTGATGCTCGACCGGGCAGCCGCCACGCTGCAACGGCAGGTGCGGGAAGTCCGTCAACGCGTGGAGCACGTGCCCGACGGCAGCACGGCCGGATGCGTTATGACGGCGGTCACGGACATCGCCGGCGAAACGCCCACGGCAGCGCTGCTCGCCGATTCCGCGGCGCAGTACATCGCTGTCAACGACGCCGCATGCTATCTCACCGGCCGCTCGCGAGAGGAACTGCTCTCGATGAGCGTGTGGGACCTCACGCCGCAGATCGACATACAGCGGGGGCAGGAACAGTGGGCGCGGTTCATCGCTGCGGGGACGCTGGCAGGTCCCTATCGCCTGAACGGACCGACGGGGTCGCCGATCGACGCGATCTTCTCCGCCGTGGCGCACGTACTGCCCGACGTTCACCTTTCGCTGCTCCGGGGAGTTCCCTCTGCCCTGCTCGAGACCCGCCCAGAACCCTAACTCATCCATCGAAGGCACGAAAACGCGGTGCAATTCCGAGCAGCATTGCTCCGCGCCCGGCTCGCGATCGTAGAGAATATTCGCGAGCGTCATGCCGCCGCCCGAAGAATCGGTGAGCGCGGGAGGGACTGGACGATGAATCAGCCGCAGAGCTTCAAGAAACACGCGAAGATTGTCCCGCTGTTCCATGGTGTGGCGTTTCCGATCCTCGTGATCAATTTCGTGTGGTCGATTTACCGCGTGATCACGCGGCCGTCAGGGGACACGGCGATTGCTGCGCTGCTGGGCATGGCGCTGGTGCTCATGTTCTTCTTCGCGCGTATTTTCGCGCTCAGAGTACAGGATCGCGTCATCCGCCTCGAGATGCGATTGCGGATGCGGGAGCTGCTCCCGCCCGACCTCATTGCGCGCATCCCCGAGTTCACCACCGCGCAGCTGATCGCGCTGCGCTTCGCCAGCGACGCCGAGCTGCCTGCACTCTCGCGAAAGGTCCTCGAGGAACGGCTCAACGATCAGAAGGTCATCAAGCAGATGATCAAGGATTGGCAGGCCGATTACCTGCGCGCCTAAGTGCGCCTCGACTCGATGCTCTCGGCCGTCGACCTGCACGCCTGCGGCGAGCCGGGACGCGTGATCGTTGGCGGCGTACGCGACGTGCCGGGGCGCTCCATGTTCGAGAAGATGCAGTATCTGGCGCAGAACCACGATGGCCTGCGCCGGCGGATGCTGCGCGAGCCGCGCGGATATCCCGCCGCGAACTGCAATCTCGTTCTTCCGGCAACGCATCCGGACGCCGATGCCGGGTTCGTGATCATGGAGCAGATCGAGTACCCGCCGATGTCGGGCACGAACACGATCTGCGTCACGACGGCGCTGCTCGAGACGGGAATGATTCCCATGCGCGAGCCGGTGACGGAGCTCACGCTCGAGGCGCCGGCGGGGCTGATTCGCGTCCGCGCGGAATGCCGCGACGGCAAGGTGACGCAGGTGGCGTTCCGCAACGTCCCGGCGTTTGCCGTGCACCTCGACGCCACGATCGAGGTGCCGACGCTCGGCAGCGTCCGCGTGGACGTGGCATGGGGCGGAATGTTTTACGTAATCGCCGACGCCGCGCCGTTCGGGCTCCAGTTGACACCGGACGAGGGGCGGGACATCACACGGATCGGCGAACTGATCAAGGCCGCGACCCGGGAGCAGCTTCCCGTCGTCCACCCGGAGAATCCGCACATTCGTGACGTGACGATCGCCCAACTCTCCGGTGCGCCCGCCTCGCCCGCGAACGACGGCCGAAACGCGGTCGTCGTGTCCACCGGCACGTTCGATTGGAATCGTCCGGTCACGTGGACCGGCGCGATCGATCGCTCGCCGTGCGGTACAGGCACGTGTGCGAAGATGGCCACGCTCCACGCGCGGGGCGCCCTCCGCATCGGACAGCCGTTCCGGCACGAGGGGATCCTCGGCACCGTGTTCACGGGACGGCTGCTCGAGGAAACAAACGTTGGTCCTTACCGCGCCGTCGTGCCGGAGCTTTCCGGGACCGCCTGGATCACCGGCTTCGCCCAATACGTCGTGGATCCGCAGGACCCGTTTCCAGAGGGCTTCACCGTTGGCGATATCTGGTAGAACTCCAGAACTTCAGAACTGAGATGAACCCAGAGCTGCGGCTGATCGCGGCGCCCGGGCCGACCTACGCCGCGCTCGCGAGGGCGCCATCCCGGATAGGACCGATCACCGCTCTTCGGCGGCCGCTGCTCGTCGCCATGATCATCGGATGCAGCACCGCGATTCTGGCAACGCGTCATGCGACGCCTTCGCTCGTCCTGAGCACGACGATCTGCTGGAGTGTGGTTGTCCTCATCCAGATCGCCATCGCGCTCGCGGTGATCGCGGCGCCGGCGCGGCGTACCGTTGGCATCCCGCGCGCGCTCGATCTGTTTTTCGCCGCGCACGCGCCGTGGTCGTTATGGATGCTGGCGCTGATCGCGCGGTCGCCCACTGCGGGAGAGCGCACGCTCGTTCCGGTTCTCGTGGCCGCGCTCGTGCCGATCGTACTCACGCCGCGAATCCTCGCGGCGTTCTTCAGGGAGGTCCTGGAACTCGATCCGCGTGAGGCGATCCGGTGCACGATCGCGCACCAGGCGATTACCTGGTCCGTGCTGATCGTCATGTTCGGGTGGGCGGTCGCGCTGATTCCGCGCATCGTGCAGTGGCTCAAATGAAGCTCGGAGGACGCGCTCTTGCGTGGGGCCTGGTGGGCGCCGGCGTAGTCCTGGGTTTCCATGCTGAAACTCCACGGCCTCTCGATCCGCCACGGCATGGCGCGGACGTCGTCCTCGCCGCCGACTTTCACGTGCACAGTTTTCCCGGTGACGGCGCTCTCGCGCCGTGGGATCTCGCCGTCGAAGCGCAGCGCCGAGGCCTGGATGCGATCGCGCTCACGAATCACAACCATCGCGTGTCCTGGTCGATCGCGCAAATGATGCCGTTCCATCGAGCCGGAGCGCTGTTGATCCCCTCGGAAGAACTGACGTCCGCCGCCTATCACATGGCCGCTGTCGGTACGAGCGGAAACGTTCCCTGGCACCAGAGCGCCGCGGCGGCAGCGGCGGGCATCCACGATCGCGGCGGAGTCGCGATCGCGGCGCATCCGGCGGGTGACGACGCGAAGGGATTCGATGACGCGGCGCTGGACGCGCTGGACGGCGTCGAAGCGGCGCATCCGCTTATGTATGCCGTGCGCAATGGCCGTCGGGATCTCGCGGCTTTTTATGAACGCGCCAGAGGGCGCAAGCCGCGAATCGCGGCGATTGGGTCCACGGACTTCCATTTTTTTGCGCCGGTCGGGTTCTGCCGCACCTTCGTATTCGCGCGGGAACGTTCGATCGACGGGGTGCTCGATGCGATCCGGCGTGGAGCGACGGTTGCGTGCGATGCGAGCGGCACCACATTCGGGCCAGCCGATCTGTCGGCGGCCGTCGCGGGCGCGTGCCGCGCCGCGGCAGGCGCGCCCGTACGAGATTCGGCGTGGACCGATCCGGCAAGCGCGCTGTGCGTA
Source organism: Vicinamibacterales bacterium (assembly GCA_035637115.1). Taxonomy (GTDB): domain Bacteria; phylum Acidobacteriota; class Vicinamibacteria; order Vicinamibacterales; family 2-12-FULL-66-21; genus JAICSD01. The sequence goes on along the minus strand of DASPXV010000246.1, from coordinate 11,144 downwards.
TGGCTGGGTTTATTCGGGCTCGTACTCCTGGGCAGTCACGAGGCGGTCTAGAACAGCTGTTCCATGCCGCCCGATCTCCAACAGCGGCTGCTCGAGCTCGTGTCGCGCGCCGGGAAGCTGCTCGGCTCGCCGCGCATCGAAGACGTAGTCGGCGCGATGACATCGCCGGCGCGGAACTCGCGCGCCCGGCGTGTCCGGTGGACACGCCGAAGAACAACCTCCGCGTCGAGGCGTACACGCCTTCGGCCGAGATCGTGGACGCCGTGGAGCGGATCATGGCGGCGGCGGGAATCGAGATCGGCGGCGTCGAATACATGATCGACGCGCGCGACGGGAAGCCGTACTTCTACGACATCAACGCCCTGTCGAATTTCGTCGCCGACGCGCCGCGCGTCCTCGGCTTCGATCCGTTCGTCCGGCTTGCCGACTGGCTGCAAGCAGAACTCGCGGCCGCCGCCGAGAAGAAGGAGGAGGTGGCGGTATGAGATTCGGGTACTCGCCTCGTGGGAACGCCGAGCAGGTCGCCGATCGGATTCGCGAAGTCGAAAGCGCGGGCGTCGATCTGCTGCTGCAGTTCAATCCGCAGTACGAGGAAATGGAACGTTTCGCGAGGAAGTGATGCCGCTCGTCAATCGTTCTCCGCGAGCAGAGCCGTCACCCTCTTCACGTAGTTTTGCGTCTCTTTGAACGGCGGGACGGCGCGGTACTTCTTCACGTTGCCCGGTCCCGCGTTGTAGCTCGCGAGCGCGAGCCGGACGTTGCCGCGGTGCGCGTCGAGCAGCTGCCGGAGGTACCGCGCGCCCGCCATGATGTTCTGCCGCGGGTCCATCGGGTCGACGGCACCGAGTTCTTCTGCGACTTCCGGCATCAGCTGCATCAGTCCGAGCGCCCCTACCGGCGACACGGCCATGGCGTTGAACGCGGATTCGGTCTGCATCACTGCCTTGATCATCCGCGGATTGAGCTTGTACTTGTCCGCGGCCTCGGCGACGATGTCGTCGTAAGCATGTCGCACATCCGCGGGCGCCACGTAGTCGATGTTCACGCTCACGCTCGGCAGCGGCGTGGTGCGCTGGATGAAGCTCGGGAATTGAAACGGATTCGTTGGTTTGGACGAGGCTTGCAGCCGCGCTGCATGCGGAGCGGACAGTGCCGCGGCTGTTAGCAACAAGGTCCGCATGCCGGCTCGACGTCTGTCGCCGCGCCGCCGTTCCCGTCCGTGCCGCCCTCGACGCCGTCTCTCGTCGTGCCGCCGCTGTTCCGCACCTCGGAGGCCAAGTCCATCCGACTGCCACTCCGGGTGTGAGTCGGCTCTTCCGTTGCTCACAGCGTCCCAATGCTGCAAGCCCCGGTCCCTCAGCTATAAGTTCTAGTCCTGTTTCAGCGCACGGGCGGGGTCGACCAGTGCCGCGCGGCGGGCGGGCAGATATCCCGCGAGCGACGCGATGACGATCAGCACGGTGCCGGTGAACGCGATGGTCATCGGATCGCGCGGCGTAAGTCCGAAGAGCAGCGTCGCAAGGTATCGCGCAGCCCACAGGGACAGCGGCACACCGGCGACGACGCCGATAATCGCGAGCACCAGCGCCTGGCGCAGGACCATCCAGAGCACCTGCGAATAGCGCGCGCCGAGCGCCATGCGAACCGCGATCTCGCTGCGCCGGCGTCCCACGCCGTACGAGATGGTGCCGTAGAGGCCAATGCACGCGAGGGTGAGCGCGAGCGCGCTGAAGATGCCCGTCAGGCGTGCGAACAGGCGTTCCTGCCACAGCGAGTTGCCGATCTGGTTGTACATCGAGTCCAGCTCGACGACCGCAAGCGACGGATCGAATTGCTGCACGATCCCTCGTGCCGTACTCGCCAGCGACAGCGGATCGCCGGCAGCGCGCACGTGGAAGTAGAGACCGCGCAGGATGCCGCGGTTCGCTGTGAAAGGCAGATAAGCGGTCCGCGGAAACGCCCCGCGCACCTGGGAATACTTGGCGTCGGAGACGATGCCGACGATCTCGTAATCAATCGCGGGGTCGTACGGCTTTCCCGGGCTGTAGCGACGCTGCAGCACGTTCAGATCGCCGAAGAAGTACCGCGCCATTTCTTCGGTGACTACGGCAACGCGCCGCTTCCCTTCGACATCCGCCCACGTGATGTCGCGACCGGCGATGATGTGCATGCCCGTCGTCCGGGCGAAGTCCGGGCCGACGGCGTTGGTATTCAGGTTCATCGACGGCTTGGGCTCGACACCGGGGATGCTGATCGAACCATTGCTCACCCAGCCCGAGAAGAGCCGCAGGCGGGCCGCGCTCGCAGCCTCGACGCCGGGCGTCGCCGCGAGACGCTTGATCAACTCTTCGTAGAGCGCCGCGAGGCGATCCCCGGTGTAGCCGTTCTGTGAGGCATCCACGCCGAAGACGAGCAGCCGCCGCTCGTCAACGCCGAGCGGCTGGTTATGCAGGTTGTTCAGAGTGCGGATGAGCAGCGCCGCGCCCACGAGGAGCACGAGCGAGAGCGCGATCTGCACGACGACGAATGTGGTGGACCACACCTTGTACGCCGGATGATCGGACGCGATCTGGCCGGAGCCGGACTGCTTCATCGCCGGCAGCAGATCGACGCGGGTGGAAAGAATCGCCGGCGCCAGCCCGAAGAGCAGCGCTGTGACAATCGAGACGGCGGCGGCGAAACCCAGCGTGAAGCCGTCGACTCCCGTCTCCAGCAAGGGCCTGCGATCCGGTGGGACGAGGAAGAGCAGCCCGCGTGACGTCCAGCCGGCACACAGGACGCCGAGCACGCCGCCCGCAGTTGCCATCAGCAGGCTCTCGGTGAGCAACTGGCGAATCAGACGCGCGCGTGCGGCGCCGAGCGACAGGCGCAGCGCGAATTCCCGCCGCCGCGCCATCGCGCGCGACAGCAGCAGCACCGCGACATTCGCGCACGCGATGACGAGAACGAGGACGACCATCGCCATCAACAGGAACAGCGGCTGCTTGTACGAGGCGCGCAGCGTATCGATGCCGATCGATCCCGGCTCGAACCCGATGTGGGGCGGCGTCGTGCGATCGAGCTGCGGCAGCGCGTCCGCTGCGAACGATTGAAACATCGCGTCCACGCGCGCCAGCGCTTCACGCTCGCTGACGCCTGGCTTCAGGCGCGCCATGACGTGCGTCCACCAGTATCCGCGCGCGTCCAGCAGGGAGGGAGTGTTCGCCGGACGGAAACCCCACGGCACGAGCTCCGGCGCGTTCAGCATCGGCACCCACACATCGGGCACGCGTCCCGGCTGCACGCCGAAGAACCGCGGCGATGCGACGCCGACGATCGTGAACGGCAGCGAGTTGATGGTGATCTGCCGGCCGACGATCGATGGATCCGCGCCGAAGCGGCGCGACCAGTACGCATAGCTCAGGACCGCCACCTGCGCCGCGCCCCGCTCGTCGTCTGGCGCGATCAAGCGCCCTGCCGCGGGTGTCACACCCAGGCCGCGGAAGTACTCGCCGGATACCATTTCTCCATCGACCCGCTCCGCGCCGTTGTCGGCCGACAGCGTCACGTTGCGTCTGTCGCTGCCAAGCGGCGCAAAGGCGAACACGCTCGTGAACAGATCCGTCTGCTTCTGGACTTCGCGGAAAAACGGGTACGCCTGCGAGCGGCTCGCCCTCTTGTAGGCAGGATTGCCGGGGCCTCCACTGCCGCTTTGATTCAGTCCCTGCGGCCAGGTCTCTCCGTGCCAGTGGAAGAGGACGAGCTCGTCGGGATTCTGCACCGGGAGACTTTTCAGCATCACGGTGCGAATCAGGCTGAAGATCGCCGTGTTCGCGCCGATTCCCAGCGCGAGCGACACGGCAATCACCGCCGCGAGCCCCGGGCTTCGCCCCATGTTGCGGAGCGTGAACCGCAGATCCTTGAAGAAGCCGTCCATGCTCATTCGCGAATTATCACTCGCTTTACTGGATCGCTGAACGCGGATTTTTGAATTTGCGTACTGCCACATCCCACCGCTTCAACCAACCGTTCTTGCGGTGATCACACCAGCCACGCGGATCCGACGCTCGTCCCGCAATCGATGCACTTCGTCACACGGTGTCGCGTCCGCGGGAAACCTGACCGTTGTCCGAATTCACGGTATTCCGCTTGCGTTGCGCGGTGCGGAGGCCAAACCAGATGACGAACTCGCAACGCACGTGGCGCAGGTGCGCCGCCTTGATGTTCTGCGCCGTCGTGCTCGTGGCGCCATCGGCGCGCGCGCAGGTGTTCACGGGGCGCATCGACGTGACCGTGACCGATAGCACCGGCGCAGTTCTTCCCGGCGTCACCATTGAAGCCATCGGAGCGCAGAACCAGAACACGACGACAGACGCCAAGGGAGAGGCGCACCTGTTGAATCTGCCGTCCGGCACCTACCAGGTGAGAGCCGCGCTGCAGGGATTTGCGAATTACTTGAACCGGGCCGTTCCAGTGAGCGCCGGCAGCGTCATTCCGCTTCGCGTGACGCTTGGCGTGCAGGGGGTCGCCGAACAGGTGCAGGTCTCCGCAGAAGTGCCGATCGTCGAGCCGAAGCGGCAGGCGATCTCGACGAATATCACCAACCAGGAGCTGCAGAACATTCCGACGGCGCGCGATCCATGGGTCGTGCTGCAGACCGTTCCCGGCGTCATCGTCGATCGCGTGAACGTCGGCGGATCGGAATCGGGGCAGCAATCCAATTACATCGCGAAGGGCGCGACGACCGGCGACAACACGTGGTACATGGATGGGATTCCGATCACGGACATGAGCGCGCTGGGATCGTCGCCGAGTTACTACGACTTCGACATGTTCCAGGAGATGCAGGTCACGACGGGCGGCACCGATGCGCGGCAGGCGACGCCAGGCGTGCAGATGAATTTCGTGCTCAAGTCCGGCACAAACACGCCGCATGGCTCGGCGCGCACTTACTACGAGAACAAGAGGCTGCAGGGCAACAACCTGCCCTCGGATCTCGTGGAGGCGCTCGGCGGCACGAGCGGAAAAGGGAACCGTCTCAATAAGTACGCGGATTACGGCGGCGAGCTTGGCGGTCCCGTGGTGCGCGATCGCCTCTGGGGCTGGGCATCATTCGGCCGCACCGACGTGAACACGCAGACGCTCGCCGGCGTGGCCGACAAGACGAAGCTGACCGACGTCGCCGCAAAGCTGCAGGCAGCGTTCAGCAAAAAACTGCGCGGCAACTTCACCTTCTTCAGCGGCAACAAGGAGAAGGATGGGCGCGGCGCCGGCCCGTTCAATCCGCCCGAGACCACGTGGATTCAGAACGGCCCCTCGAAGATGTACAAAGGAGAGATCGATTACGTTGCGTCGAGCTCGCTGTTCCTGACGGCGCGCGGCGCACACGTCAACGGTCCATTTACGCTCACGCCGAAAGGGGGCCTGGATAACGGCCAGGTCTTCCTCGACAGCGACGGCGTGTTTCACAACAGCAATCTTTACAGCTCCAACGATCGGCCGCAGATCGTCTTCAACGGCGATGGCAACTGGTTTAGAGGCAGGCACGAGGTCCGCTTCGGCACGTCGGTGCGGAACTACACCGACGACACCATCTTGCGATACGCGGGGGACTTCCTCGACGTCGAGATCGATCCGAATGGGACGACGATCGCGATTCCGATTCGTCCGTACCACCAGGTCAACCGCGCGCTCTACACGTCCGCCTACGTGGGGGACACGCTGACGATGGACCGGCTGACGCTGAACGGATCGGTGCGGTTCGATCGCGCGACCAGCTCGGTCGATGCGATCACAGTGTCCGCGCACCCGGTGGTTCCGGACATCCTGCCGGGCGTCAGTGCGCCGGAAATCAAGAACGCCGTGGTCTGGAACACGCTTTCGCCGCGGGCTGGTGCCACGTACGCGCTGGGCGGCGATCGCAAGACACTCGCGCGCGTCAGTTATTCGGCGTTCGCGAGCCAGCTCGCCGCGCCGGTGGCAGGCAACATCTCCTCAGCCGGCTTCGCGTACGCGTATTACCTCGCCGTGGACTCGAACCACAACTTCAACATCGAGCCGGGCGAGCTGCGCCGCTTCCTGTTCGCGAAGAACATCCTGCCTGATAACCCGACGAAGGCGGTCAACCAGATCGATCCCGGTTACAGCGCGCCACGCACGCACGAAGTGACCTTCGGCGTCGATCGCGAGCTGTTCACGAACTTCGGTGTCTCGGCCGCCTACACGTGGCGCCGCTACGTCAACCAGCTGTGGAACGTCGCACCCCCGATCGGCGCCACGTCGGCGGACTACGTCGAGGACGGCCGGCTCACCGGAACCCTCCCGGATGGCTCGACGTACGACGTGCCGTACTACGCGCTGAGCGAGAGCGCCGCGCCCGAAGGCGCCGGCACGCTCACCGCCAACCGCGATGGCTATCACCGCTCGTTCAACGGCGTCGAGTTCGCGGCGACCAAGCGGCTCTCCAACCGATGGATGGGACGTTTCGGCTACTCCTGGAATCGCTCGCGCGAATACTTCGACGATCCGTCGAAGTCGATTGTCGATCCGACGCCGCTGACGTCCGATCCGCTCCGGAACGGCGGCCTCGTTACCGTGCCCACGGCCGGCAGCGGCAAGTCGCAGATCTACCTGACGCTCCCGTCGTATCAGTTCACCGCCAACGGCTTCTACCAGGGTCCCTGGGGGGTGAACGTCGGCGGCAACTTGATCGTGCGCCAGGGCTACACCCAGATGTTCTTCTCGAACGATGTCAGCACGAACGACCCCGTCTATTCGACGAAAGACATCCTCGTGATCCCGGACAAGGTCGGCAAGTACCGGCTGCCGGCGGTCAAGTCGCTCGACGCGCGCGTCGAGAAGCTGTTCACGTTCCAGCGCACCGAGGTGGCGTTCGACGTGGACGTCTTCAACGTGCTCAACAGCGGCACCGTCCTCGGCCGCATTTACGACGTGAGCTCGACCAAGTTCAACCAGGTGGCCGAGATCATGAACCCGCGGATCGCGCGGTTCGGGCTGCGGATTCAGTTCTAGACTTCGGGAGCCGCGGAAGGCGCGGACGGCGGGGATCAGAATTTCTTTTTTGTCCGCGCACTCTGCGCATTCCGTGGCTTAATAGACGCCATGAAACGCGTGGCTCTCCGTTCAGCGGCGGTCGTTCTCGCCCTCCTCACGCTCATCCAGACATCCGGCAGTGGCCAGGACGCGGATCGCGATCGCCGCATGCAGTGGTGGCGCGAGGCGCGGTTCGGGATGTTCATCCACTGGGGCCTCTATGCCGTCCCGGCGGGTGAGTGGAAGGGGCAGCGGTCCAAGGAGATCGGCGAGTGGATCATGTCCTGGGCAAACATTCCCCGCGCCGAGTACGAGACGCTCGCGCCGCAGTTCAATCCGGTCAAGTTCGACGCCGCGAAGATCGTCGGCATCGCGAAAGATGCCGGCATGAAGTACATCGTCATCACGTCGAAGCACCATGACGGCTTTTCGATGTACGACAGCGCGGTGTCCGACTACGACATCGTCGATCGCACGCCGTATAGGAAGGACCCGATGCGCGCGCTGGCGGATGAAGCGCGAAAGCAGGGCCTCAAGTTCGCCTTCTACTACTCGATCATGGACTGGCACCATCCGTCGCAGTACGTGAAGGCACCCAACAAGCTGGAGACCGCTGGACACTCGAAGACAGAGATGCGCGAGGGTCAGAAGCCGGTCTACATCGCGTACATGAAAGGGCAGCTGAAAGAGCTGATCACCAAGTACGACCCCGCCGTGCTGTGGTTCGATGGCGAGTGGGTGGACTGGTGGACCGAGGCCGACGGCAAGGACCTCTATCAGTACGTCCGCAGCCTGAAGCCCTCGATTCTCATCAACAATCGCGTGGGCAAGGGGCGCAAGGGCATGGAAGGCATGAACAAAGCCGACCAGGAATATGCCGGCGACTTCGGTACACCGGAACAGCAGATTCCCGCGACCGGGCTGCGCGGCGTGGACTGGGAAAGCTGCATGACGATGAACACGACGTGGGGCTACAAGTCGTACGACGACCAGTGGAAGTCGCCTGAGACGCTCGTGCGCAACGTCATCGACACGGCGTCCAAAGGGGGCAATTACCTGCTGAACGTGGGTCCGACGGCCGAAGGAGAGATTCCTGCCCCCAGCGTCGAGCGCCTGGCGGCCATCGGCAGGTGGATGAAGGTGAACGGCGATTCGATTTACGGGACCACCGCAAGCCCGTTTACGCAGCAACTGCCCTGGGGCCGCGCCACCGTGAAAGGGAACCGGCTATTCCTGCACGTCTTTCAATGGCCGGCCGACGGCGTGCTGCAGGTGCCCGGATTCACCGACCGCATTGCGCGCGCGTACCTTCTGGCGGATCCGAAGAGAGCGGTCGCAATGCAGCCGGCCGAAGGCGGATTGTCGATCAAGCTTCCCGGCGCACCGCCCGATCCGATCGCCAGCGTCATCGTGCTCGAGCGCGCGCGCTGATCAGCGGCGGTCGTCCAGCCCGAGGTTCGGTCCCATCGGCTGGAGACGCGCCACCAATCGAGAGGCGTTGCGCCCGTCCGCGATCGCGAAGAGCAGCTCGTTCGGGCCCGGTTTGAGATCGATGTCCATCTCATTCAGGCCCGGAGAGCCAACCGGCCGTCCGTTCAGAAACACGCGGACGATCCCGCTGGACGCGAATGACAGCCGCGCACGGCACGGGTGCACGGACGTGATCGTGGTGCGGGCGAGGACGGCTTCCGCGTCCGATCCACGCGAGAATTCCCAGCCGCGCAGCACCTGATCGGCTTGACCAGCGGCTGTTGCTCGCGGACGGCACCACGCTGCGGGTGATCCGCACGCATCGCGCCGCGCTCGTCAAGCTCGTCACGTCGCGAGAGTAGCGCACGCGATTTGCGTTCTTAGAAGGTCACCCGCACACCCAGCTGCATCTGGCGAGCGGAGGTCACGGTCGAGCGGATGCGGCCGAAGCTCGAAAGCGGCGCTTCGTTCTGCGCCACACCTGCGAATGCGATCAGTGTCGGGTTGCCGAAGTTCGCGCGGTTCAGCACGTTGAAGACCTCGAACCGCAGTTCGGCGCGCGACGATCCGCGTAGCGGCAGACGGCGCACGGCGGCGATATCGATCGTTCGCAGGTTTGGTCCGCGGAATGCGCCGCGCGCGCTGTTGCCAAACGTGCCCTGCGGCTGCAGCACGAACGCGCCTGGATCGAACCACTGATCGGGGCGTCCGAGGACGGCGCTCGCTGCGCTGCGCCCCGGCGCGAGGTCGGGGCGATCGAGTCCGCTCGTCGGCGCAATCGACGGCGACCACTGCGAGCGCGACCAGTTGCTCTGCACGAACGCTGTCAGCGGCTGGCCGCTGCGCATGGTGCTGATCCCCGCGAGCTGCCAGCCGTCGAGCAGCGCGCGGGCGACGCCGTCACCCATATGCCGCGCGAACGGCAGGTCCCACGTCACGTTGAGCACCCAGTTGTGCGGCGTGTCCCAGTCCGACGGCCCCTTGTTGTACCCGGGAATAATTTCAGGGAACGCGACGGTCGTCCCGTTCGTCGCGTCGGAGAAAAACGTCGACGCCTGCGTCGTGTCTTCGGTGTGCGACCAGGTATACGACGACTGAACCGACAGCCCTTCGCGCCACGTGCGGCGCAATTCGAAGATGAGCGCGCGATACCACGAATCGCCATCGCTGCTCTTCAGCTCGATCGTGCCGAAGTTCCGGTTCGGCCGCGCGAGACCTGCGGCGAAAAAAGGACGGCCATTCGCGCCAGTTGTCGGCGTTGGAATGTTCACGTCGCTGTTGCGATAGAGATTCAGTCCGCGCGATCCCGCGTAGCCAAGCGTCGCGATGATCTCCCCCGGCAGCGACCGCTGAGCGCTCACGTTCCAGACGTGCAGCCGCGGGCTCTCGAGGTCCCACTGCATCGGGCGGATTGTGTTGCCGACACCGCGCTCGAACGGCGGCGACGGAAATGTCGGGTTCGCGATAACGAAGCGCGGAGTTGCCGGCGGGTTCGTGACCGTCACGATCAGGTTCTGCTGGACCGTCGTGCCGAAGTAGAGGCCGTACCCTCCTCGAATCGAAGTCGAACCTTGGCCGAACGGATCCCACGCGAATCCCACGCGCGGCGAGAGATTCGCCCGCTCCGGGCCTTCATAGAGACGTCCGACCGTCGGCGCAGCGTCAGAAAGATTCACGAGCGACGAATCACGGCCGCCCGTATCGATCGGCATCGTTGTCGTCTCGTAACGAAGGCCGCCATTGAGCGTGAGGTTGCGCGTCAGCGACACGCTGTCCTGCGCGTACGCGCCGAACAGCGTCCACGGCCAGTCGCGATTGATGTCCCCCTGGGGTGGAAGGCCGACGAAGCGCGCGGGGCGGTTTTCGAGAAACGTGCGGACGTTCGCGAAAGTGTAGATCCCCAGGCTGAAGGTCGGGTTCGTCATGAAATCGCGGTAGCGCTCGACGAGCGCGCCTGCTTTGATCAAGTGTCGTCCGCGCGTATGCGTCAGGTCGTACTGGCCGCTGTACACGTTCTGCGCGAGCCGCAGGTTCGCGGAGCTCTGGGGACCGAAGCGCTGCATCCCGCCGATGTCGATATCGCCGACGAGACCGCGGCCGGTGACGAAAGGCGGAAGCGGGGAGGCGAGGTTCGCTTCGACGTTCTGTCCCACGCGCGTCCGGCTATAGCCGAAGCGCGCGGTCTCGAGTGTCCGCTGCGATCGGACGTGGTGGTATTCGGCCGTCAGGAACTGGTTCGTCGAGATGAACGACCGTGGAAACGCGGGGTAATCGGTCGGCAGCCGCTGTGCGCCGTCATCGTACGTATACCGCGCGAAGAACTGGTGCGATGCGCTCCGCTGGTAGTCGAGGCGTCCCTGCAGGAATGTCTCGTCCAGCTTCTGCTGAAACGCGAAAGCGTGCGGCGCGAGGCCACTGCCGATTGAGGCACCGTTCGCCACTGGAATCGCCGCAAGGTAGGGCCTGACGACGTCACTGATCGTGACCGGACCATCGGGCAGCAGTCCATTTCGTGCGTTGTCGTCCGGCACGAAGCTGGTGATCGTTTTGCCAAGCCGTTCGCGGAGCCCCTCGACGGCGCCGAAGCCGAACAGGCGATCCCGCTGGACGGGCCCGCCGAACGAGCCGCCGTACTGGTTCCG
>DASPXV010000245.1:0-63706 GCA_035637115.1 Vicinamibacterales bacterium | reverse complement strand
CTCACCGGCGCGGACCGCCGGTCTTACCTGCAGGGTCTGCTCACGAACGACATCGAAGCGTTGACTCCAGGAACAGGCTGTTACGCGACGATGCTCACCGCGCAGGGGCGGATGATGACCGACATGCGCGTGCTGGAGCTGGGCGATGCAGTGCTGCTCGATGTGCCGGCCGAGGTCACGGCGGCCATTCGCGATCATTTCGACCGATTTATTTTCGCGGAGGACGTGAAGGTCGAGGATGTCACCGCGACACGCGTGGAGCTGGGTCTGTACGGACCGGACGCAGTGCGCGTGCTGCAAGCGGTGGCAACCGAAGGATCGGCGCCGGCGACGCTTTTTGGAGTGAGTCGCGTGCGCATTGCGGACGCGCAAGCTTTCCTCGTGCGGACCGACGATCCGGTTCCGGGCTTCGACATCGTCCTAGCCGCTGCCGATGCTGCCGGAGTCCGTGAACGGCTCCTGGCGGCGGGCGCGGCGCCGGCGACGGATGCCGATCTTGAGATCGCGCGGATCGAGAGCGGCCGTCCGCGTTTCGGGATCGACATGGACAACGAGACGATTCCTCTCGAGGCGGGACTCGAGGAGCGCGCGATTTCTCGGAGCAAGGGCTGTTACGTCGGGCAGGAAGTGATCGTACGCGTGCAGGATCGCGGGCACGGACGCGTCGCGAAGCGCCTCGTCGCGATGACTTTCAATGCCGACGCGCCTGTGCCTGCCCGGAATTCGACGATTCGCGCAGGCGAGCGCGAGGTGGGAAAAATCACGAGCGCGACGTGGTCACCCGCACTCGCGCGGCCGATTGCGCTCGGATACTTGCATCGTGATTTCACGGCCGCCGGAACGCACGTTGCAATCGACGGCGCCGAAGGCGTCGTGACGGCCTTACCGGTCGTCACGCTCCAGTAGCGCGATCAAGTCGTTATCTGCCGGCGGAAACTGCAGCGACCGCAGGTCCTTCCGCATGACCCAGCGCATTTCCTGCCCGAGGAGCGGCGTCGGCTCTCCCGTGAGCTCGCACGCCAGGAAATGCAGCTCCACGCTTCGCTCCGGATAGTCGTGCGATGTCATGAAGATCTCGTTCCCGACGACGGCGTCCGTTCCTAATTCTTCGCGAAGCTCGCGGCGAAGGCAGTCCTCGAGCGATTCACCCGGATCGCATTTCCCGCCGGGAAACTCCCAATAGCCTTCGAGGTGCACGCCGAGCTGCCGTCGGGTCACGAGGTAAGCGCCGCCAGTCTCGATGACCGCGGCGGTGACGACGATCTTCACGCGCGCTCGTTGTCGGGGTTGAACGGGTACGCCAGGCAGGATGTGCGCATCGGGCAGACCAGGCACTTGGGCTTTCGCGCGGTGCACAGAGTTGCGCCGAAGTCCATGAGCGCCTGGTTGAAGTCGAACACGTGCCGGTGGGGCAGCACCGTGCGCGAGACCTCCCAGAGACGCTTTTTCATCGCATGCGCTTTCGGCTCGCCGCGTCCGATGAAGACACGAAAGAGCACGCGCGCCACATTCGTATCGAGGATCGCCGCGCGCTGCCCGAACGCGAAGCTCATGACCGCACCGGCCGTGTACTCGCCGATGCCTCTGAACGACCGGAGCGTCGTCTCATCGGACGGCAGCGCGCCGCCGTAGCGGGCAACGGACTCACGCGCGATCGCATGCAGCCGCCGCGGCCGGATGTTGTAGCCAAGCGGACGCCACGTTTCCGTGACGTCGTTCTCGGGGGCATCCGCCAGGGCCTGGAGGCTCGGGTATTTCTCGAGCCACTCGTGGTATTTCGGCAGCACGCGATCGACCTGCGTCTGCTGAAGCATCACTTCCGACACGAGAATGTGGTACGGGTCAGTGGTTCGCCTCCACGGCAGGTCACGTCCATTACGCCGGTACCACTCGAGCAGTCGTCGACGAAACCGCTGCCGATCAACAGGCTCGGGGAGCGCAGAACGGTTTGAACCCTTTGAACCCCTCGAACCCCTTGAACCTTTTGAACCCCTTATAATTCCCAAGCCGTGAAAATTTATACCAAGACCGGCGATAGCGGGGAGACCGGTCTGTTCGGCGGCGTTCGCGTGTCGAAAGCAGATCCGCGCGTCGCAGCGTATGGCGACGTGGACGAAGCGAATGCGTGGCTCGGGTTTGCCCGCGCTACGCTGCTGCAGGGCAACAACTCTCCCGAGCTGCCGCCGATGCTGGAGCGAATCCAGCGCGACCTGTTCGCGGTCGGCGCGCGGCTCGCGGATCCCGCACATCAGATCGCGGAGCGCGTGACCAAGGCCGCAGTCGGATCGGAGGATATCGCGCGGCTCGAGCACTGGATCGACGAGCTCGAAGCGCCGCTGCCGCCGCTGCGCCGCTTCATTCTCGCCGGCGGATCACCCGCTGGAGCCGCGCTGCACGTCGCGCGGACGACGTGCCGTCGAGCGGAGCGTGCGATGGTGGCGCTGCTCGATGCCCATCGCGACGCGTTCGAAGCGGAGCTTCTCGTCTACGTCAACCGCCTGTCGGATCTGCTCTTCGTCATGGCGCGATCCGCCAATCACCGCGCGGGGACGCCAGAAATCGAGTGGTGAGCCCGCTGAGCCCGCTGGACAGCGAGCTGGCAGGCGCGTACGCCTACTGTGAGCAGCTCGCGCGATCGCATTATGAAAACTTTCCCGTCGCCTCGCGCCTCCTGCCGGCGCGGATGCGTCCGCACATCGCGGCTGTCTATGCATTCGCGAGGCTCGCGGACGACATGGCGGATGAAGGGGATCGCCCTGCCGCGGAACGGATTGCGGACCTCGAACGCTGGGGGCAACGGCTCGATCTCGTCGTTCGCGAACGAGTGGTCGACGCGACGCCGCATTCGCAGGTATTTCACGCGTTGCGACACTCGATCGAAAGATGCCGGCTGCCCCTGGAGTTGTTTCACGATCTGCTGAGCGCGTTTCGTCAGGACGTGGAGGTCAAGCGCTACGCGACGTGGGAAGCCCTGCTGGACTACTGCCGCCGCTCTGCCAACCCGGTGGGACGGCTCGTGCTGCGCGCGGCCGGGTACGAACGCGCGGAGCTCGATGCGGCATCCGACGCGGTCTGCACCGCGCTGCAGCTTACGAACTTCTGGCAGGATCTGAGTATCGATCGGAAGAAGGGGCGTCTTTACGTGCCGGCGTCCGTGTGGCAGCCTCTTGGTGCGCGCGTCGAAGACCTCGATGCCGGCCGCATGACGCCCGCCTGGCGGGCGGCGCTCGCGGATGTGACTGCGCGAACGCGCGCGCTGTTCGCAGTGGGAGCTCCCGTCGTGGACGCCGTCCGCGGCCGTCTGCGCTTCGAGCTGCGGGCGACCTGGCTTGGCGGCAACCGGATTCTCGATAAGCTGGAAGCCGCCAGCTTCGACATGTTCACGCACCGTCCCAGACTCACGAAAACCGACGTTTCCGTCATTCTCTGGCGCGCGGCCAGATGGCGGTCCCGTGGGTAGAGACACGAGCTTCTACTATTCGTTCCTGGTGCTTCCCGCGGAGAAGCGCAAGGCAATCGTCGCAGTCTGGGATTTCTGCCGGGCCGTGGACGACGCGGTGGACGAGGCGCCTGCGGGCACGCACGAAGTCCGCGTGCGCGAGTGGCGCGAGGAGCTCACGCGTTGTTTTGACGGTGGCGAGCCACGCACGCAACAGGGGCGCGGCCTGCAGCCTCTGATCGCACCATTCCACTTGCCCCGCGCCGCCTTCGACGCGCTCATCGAAGGCGTCGAGATGGATCTGCACACGAGCCGATACGCAACTTTCGCGGATCTGTATGAGTACTGCATCCGTGTCGCATCGGCGGTCGGGTTGATGTGCATCGAGATCTTCGGTTGCAGGGATCCCGCGTCGAAGCAGTACGCGATCGATCTTGGTGTGGCGCTGCAGCTGACGAACATCCTCCGCGACGTGCCCGGAGATCTCGAACGCGGCCGCGTCTACATTCCGTTGAAAGACTTCGCGCGGTTCGGCTGTCACGAGGGGGATCTCGGCGCCGAGGCCATCCACGCGGGCCACGGTGTTCGTTCGACCGCGGTGAAGCAGCTGCTGGCGTTCCAGGCACAGCGCGCGCGCGACTACTATCGCCGCGCCGACACCATCCTGCCGCGCACCGACGCGCGCCGACTCGTCGCCGCGCGCATCATGGGCGCCATCTACCGCGGCATTCTTGATCGCATCGAAGCGGCGGACTACGACGTCTTCAGCGAAGTGATCCGCGTTCCACGTCCGCGCCGTGCGCTCATCGCCGCCGCCACCTGGGCCCGCACCGCGATCACTGGAAGATGATTGTTCGCTTGTCTACGTCCGTACTCACGCGGAGCACGCCAAGCACGCAGAGATATTTGTCTTTTGCTTGTAGTCTTGCCTTTGCGAGCTCGGCGAGCTCGGCGTGAGTACGGACGTGGCAGGGGATGGATTTGATATCGCGGTGATCGGCGCAGGTGTCGCGGGCCTCGCGGCGGCGACGGCGCTGGCGGAAGCGGGAAAGCGCGTGCTCGTGCTCGAGGCGCGAGGACTCCTCGGCGGACGGGCGACCGCGTTCGTGGACCGCGAAACCGGCGAGCTCGTCGACAACGGCCAGCACGTGCTGTTCGGTTGCTATCACGAGACGTTCGCATTGCTGCGGCGCATCGGGGCGGAGGACAACGTCCGCGTGCAACCGGCGCTCGAAATTCCATACCTCGATCCGGACGGCCGCCGGTCCGTGCTGCGCTGTCCTGAGCTGCCGTCGCCGATGCACCTGCTCGGCGGCGTGCTGTCCTGGGAGGCGCTGAGCCTCGCGGATCGCCTCCGCGTGCTGCGGGTCGCGTACCCGCTGCTTCGCGCACGGACGACGATTTCACGCGGACAGTCGGATCGAACGCCCGGGACGGTCGCCGCGTGGCTCGATCGCCACGGCCAGACCGGAAGGCTGCGCGAATGGTTGTGGGAGCCGCTTGCCGTCGCCGCGCTCAACCAGGCGCCGGAACAGGCGGCGGCGGCGCCGTTCGTCACCGTGCTGGGACACATGTTCGGGCCCGCTCGCCGCTTCTCGTCGATGGTTCTGCCGGTGCGGCCGCTGCACGAGATGTACGCGGTTCCCGCCCGGCGCTACATCGAGGAGCGCGGCGGAGAAGTCCGTCTCAACGCGCTCGCCCGCATCATCATCGAGAACGGCCGCGTGGCGGCAGTCGACATCCGGGGGGAGCGGCTCCCGATCCGGCGCGCGATCGCCGCGGTGCCGTGGTTCGCGCTGGCGCCGCTGCTGACGGGAGATACGGCGCCCATGGCATCAATCGCCGCCTCGGCGTCCCGCATGGCGTCGAAGGCAATCGTGACCGTCAACCTGTGGTACGACCGCGCCGTCATGGACGAGGGCTTCGTCGGGCTCCCCGGACGCGAGATGCAGTGGGTGTTCGACAAGCGCCACGCGTTCGGCGAGCGCGCGTCGCACCTGTCGCTTGTCGCGAGTGGGGCGGGCCACCTCGTCGGCAGCGACACGTCCTCCCTGGTCACGCTCGCCGCGCGCGAGGTGGCATCCGCGATTCCGGGTGCGCGCGCCGCCGTCCTGCTGCGCGGCACCGTTATCCGGGAGAAGCGTGCGACGTTCTCTCTCGCGCCAGGAGAGCCTCCCCGTCCCGGAGTGACGACGCCCGTCGACGGGCTGTTCCTCGCGGGCGACTGGATCGACACGGGGCTTCCGGGCACAATCGAGAGTGCGGCCGTTGCCGGCCACGCAGCCGCCCATTCGGCAATCCGTCATTCGGCAATCGCCAATCCGTGAATCATCAGTCGACAATCGACAATCGGCAATGAAGTCCGTCGTCATCCACTACCAGGAAATCGCGCTCAAGGGAAAGAACCGCCCGTGGTTCGTCGCGCGTCTCGTCCGCAACATCAAGGAAGCGACGAAGGACCTCGACATCCAGGCGGTGCACGTGCTGCAGGGGCGGATCGAGCTCGTGCTCGGTCCATCGGCGACGTGGGAGAGCGTGCGCGACCGTGTGGCGAACGTCTTCGGGATCGCAAACTTTGCGCGCGCCGGCCGGGCGCCGCTCGACGTCGATGCGATTGCGACGGAAATCCTCAAGGATCTGGGTCCGGAGAACCCGCCGACGTTCAGGCTGTCGGCGCGACGCGCCGACAAGCGCTTTCCCCTCACGTCCCCGGAGATCGAACGTGAAGTCGGCGGACGGATCAAGGAGGCGCGCGGATGGACGGTGAACCTGTCCGACCCGGCGTTCACGATCCATGTCGAAGCGCTGTCGAACGAGGCGTTCTACTTCTTCGGCAAGGAACGCGGTCCCGGCGGGTTGCCCGTGGGCGCGAGCGGCAAGGTCGCCTGCCTGATGTCAGGGGGAATCGATTCGCCAGTGGCGGCCTGGCGCATGATGCGCCGCGGCTGCCGCGTGCTCTTCGTCCATTTTCACAGCTACCCGATTCTCTCCCGCGCATCGCAGGACAAGGCCAGAGAGCTCGCGCGGTCGCTCGCGCGCTTTCAATACCACTCGCGCCTGATGCTCGTGCCCTTCGGCGAGATCCAGCAGCGCGTTGTCCTCGCCGTCGCGCCGCCGTTGCGAGTCGTGATCTATCGCCGCCTGATGATGCGGATCGCGGAGCGGATCGCGCGCCTGAATCGCGCGCAGGCGCTCGTGACCGGCGAAGTAGTAGGGCAGGTCGCTTCACAGACGCTGGAGAACATGGCGACGATCGGCAGCGTCGTGACGCTGCCGGTGCTGCGTCCGCTGGTCGGCATGGACAAGGAAGAGATCACGGCCGAGGCGCAACGGCTCGGCACGTATCCCGTTTCGATAATTCCCGATCAGGATTGCTGCACGCTGTTCACACCGCGGCATCCGGCCACCAAGGCGAAACGCTATGAAGTCGAGCGCGCCGAAGAAGGGTTGCCGATCGACGAGATCGCGAACGAAGCGGTGAAGGCGGCGGTCGTGGAAAGCTTTGGTTTTCCCGATATAAAATAACTGCGTGAAAATGACACCTGGCAAGCTGGCTGGCATGAAGGCGGTTTCCGATGGACGCGGCGTGATTGCCGCGGCCGCGATGGATCAGCGCGGATCGCTGAAGAAGGCGCTCGCAAAGGAACGCGGCGGTGACGTCGGCGATCGCGAGCTCGAAGAATTCAAGTCGCTCGTCACCGAAGTGCTGACCCCGCACGCGAGCGCGATCCTGCTCGATCCCGAATGGGGAATTCCCGCCAGCAAGCGCCGCGCGAAGAACGCCGGCCTGCTGATGGCGTACGAGAAGACCGGCTACGACGCCGCCACCCCCGGACGGCTGCCCGACCTGCTCGACGACTGGTCTGTCCGCCGCATCAAGGAAGCGGGCGCCGACTGCATCAAGATCCTGCTCTATTACACGCCGGAAGATCCGAAGAGCGTCAACGAGCGGAAGCACGCGTGGGTGGAGCGCATCGGCGACGAGTGCCGCGCGAATGACATCCCGTTCTTCCTGGAGCTCGTCGGCTACGAGGAGGGCGCGGACGAAAAGGGGGCCGCGTACGCGAAGAAAAAGCCCGACATCGTCGCGGGCAGCATGAAGGAGTTCACCAAAGACCGTTACGGTGTCGAAGTCCTGAAGGTCGAGATCCCGGTCAACATGAAATTTGTGGAGGGTGCGCGCGCCTCAGGCGGCAGCGCCACCTATACGAAACAGCAGGCGAAGGATGCCTTCCGCCGGGCGGCAGATGTCTCGACGAAGCCGTTCATTTATCTGTCGGCGGGGGTAAGCAACGCGGAGTTCACCGAATCGCTCGAGCTGGCGGCGGAAGCAGGAACCCGTTTCTCGGGAGTTCTGTGCGGCCGCGCGACCTGGAAAGACGGGATTGCGGTGTACGGAAAACAAGGGGCCGACGCGTTCCGCAAGTGGCTGCAGGACGAAGGCGTGAAGAACATCGCCAACGTCAACGACCATTTGAAGCCCGCGCGCCCCTGGTTCGAGTTCTACGGCGCGAAATCCGCGGACGAACTCGGTTAGCGTCTATTTCCGGTTCAGCACTTCGACGCCGGAGACCTTGCCCAGGCAGGTATCGCCCGAGTAAGGCACGCGGATCGAGTTCACGCCGAGCTCGGCCGTTCCGTTCAGGGTGATAGCGCACGCCGGCAGCGACGCGGTCGTCGCGGTTCCTGCCGCGCTCCACGTGATGGTCGACCCACTGAGGGTTCCCTCGGCGGTGCCCGCCACCTTCAGATCGCCGGCGCAGGTCGCACTGAACGAACCCTTCGCGGAGGTCCCGGTCTGCTCCGTCGCATTCCACTTGAAATCGACGCAGGTTGACGGCGAGGGAATGACGCTCGAGGCGGAAACCCAGTTGCCAACGAGCGCCGCGGCGCTCGTGCCGCTCGGATTCGTGACGGTCGTCTTATGTTCAAAGCCGACGCAGCCGCTTGCGGCAACCGCGACGGACACAATGATGGCGAAAACGTAGTTCTTCATAGCGTTTTTCTGAAAAGGGAAAACCGTGGGTTGCGGGGGAGGAAATTATAGCACGCGCTATGAAATACTAAATCGCATGTCGATCCTGAAGGTCGCGCGAATGGGGCATCCGGTGCTCCGCGCGCGAGCCAAGCCGCTCGACCCGGCCGACATCAAGTCCCCGCGGATCCAACAACTCATCGACGACATGTTCGAGACGATGCAGGAGTACCAGGGCGTGGGACTGGCGGCGCCGCAGGTCCATCAAAGCCTGCGCGTCTTCGTCGCTGGCTTCGCGCCGCGCCCGCGGCACGAGGGTGAGGAAGAAGACGACGAGGACGAGGACACGAGCGTACCGCTCATGGCGATCATCAACCCGCAGATCACGGCAATCGGCGACGACACGGTGGAGGATTGGGAGGGGTGCCTCAGCATCCCCGATATCCGCGGCCGTGTGCCGCGTGCGCGCGAGATCGACGTGAAGGCCTACGATCGCAAGGGACGCCGGATCACGATGCGCGCGCGCGGCTTCACCGCGCGCGTGATCCAGCACGAGACGGATCACCTCGACGGCGTGCTGTTCTTCGATCGAATGGAATCGCTCGAAACGCTGACGTTCCTCGACGAATTCGGGAGGTACTGGAACGCGCGCGATCGGGAGGTACCGGAAGAGTAGCCGCGGAATGCACGGATCAGACTCTTCTCTTTCTTTCCAATTCCCGTTCTGATTTGAGACGTTCGAGTTCGACTTCGGAGTGGTCGACGAACGTCATCGCGGCGGCGACAGCCCTGTGCCCGGCGCCGTCGGCGATCAGCCGGTGCATCTGCTGGCACACGCGGCGATAGGCCGGATGACCCTGCGGCGCCGTGCGAAGCTCGATGACGTGCATCGCCTCGCGCGCGTTCATGTCCATGTAGAAGCGAACGCGATAGGCCATCGCGACCGCGTACGGCGCGGCGGCGTCCAGTCCCGCGGAACGCATCGCCTCGTAGAGGTCGGCCGATGCATCCATGACGCGGGTCCATCCGTCGAGAACGCCCGCGTCGCGTAACGCGTCCGGCTCCGTGTAACCGTGTCGCGTCGAGAGCGGCTGCCATTCGAGCGTGAGAAGCCGATGGCGCTGCAGATCGCGGAAGGCGCCGTAGTCGGTCAGGATGTCGAATCGATAGGCCGTTCGTTCGAACGCGCGGCCCGGGCGGTGCCGACGATTGCTGCGCTCGCCGACATATGCGCGGAGCACGGCAGCGCGCTGGTCAGGCGTCATGCGGCGTGCGGCGGTCAGCAACTGGTCGTCGGGCAGATCGCTGCCGGCGTAGAGCGCGGCGGCCACAATCTTGATCTCGCCGTCGGGATCGAAATCGCTGAGCGTGACCTCGTCGCGCGGCTCCGCCTCGACCTCCGCGAGGATGCGCGCGGCCAGCTCGCGTGTCGCGTCGCGTGTCGACGCGAGATGGTCACTCCATCGCCCGCCGCGATCCGGCTGATCGACGCGCGTCAGGAACGCCGGTATGAGCTTTCTCAGCTCCACCAGCATGTGCGTGCCGCACGCGCGAATCTCTTCGAGGGGATGCGCGCGCAATCGCAGCAACAGTGCCTCGTAGGCCTGGCCGGTGCCATAGAGCCCGACGTTCGACTGCGTGGCCGCGGGAAGCATGCCGCGCAGCGTGTCGAGCGCCTTTGCGCGGATCGCGGCGCGATGCACTCCCTCGGAATCCTGCGGGGCTCTCGGATAACGGTCGGCGAAGTACCGCTGCATCCCCTCGATCAGCGAGGCGTACGTTTCGAACGCGCTGTCCATGACCCGGACGTAGCGGTCACGCAACGGCCCTTCGACTTCGACCGGCACGTGATAGCGCCAGCGGCCGTGCAGCTTGTCCGTGTACGGCACGTATCGCGTCGATTGCTCGAGATAGGCCATGAGCCGGCCCCACTCGAGCGCCTTGGTCAGGACGTTCGAGACGTATTCGCACGCGATGTGTGCGCCGCCAAGCTGCGCGACGGAGTCGTCGCCGTACTCGTTGAACACCTTTGCGTAGAGCTTGTCCGCGCGCTCGACGCCGACCGATGCGGATCCCGTCTGGACTCCGGCGAGATTGCCCGCGAACTCGTCGAGGAACAGCCGGCGCAGCGATTTCGCGGACCGCGAGTACCGCGCGAACAGGGCCCCCTTCACCGTCTCGGGAAGGTTCATCAGCGCAAAGATATGTTTGTCGGTGTTCGTGAAATACGGCTGGAGAAGCGCGCGTTCTTCTTCAGTGAACGCTTCAGCGGCGGCGGCCGGTGTCGACACGCGACAATGCTAGCATTTGCGCGTGTTCACTCACCGCCTCGAAGTTCGATTCCGCGATTGCGACCCATTGGGGCACACCAACAACGCCGTGTACCTGACGTATCTCGAACAGACACGCCTGGCGCACTGGCGATCGCTGTGGGGCTTCGGCTCATTACCGGAGCCCGATGTCCCCGGCGTGATCCTCGCGCGTGTCGAATGCGACTACCGGCGGCCGGCGCGGTACGGCGACACGCTCGAAGTGCGCATGCGCGTCGCGGAAATCGGCCGCACGAGCTTCCGCTACGAGTACGAGATTGTTGATGAAAAAGGCAGGACCGTGCTGACCGCGAAGACGGTGCAGGTGATGTACGACTACGCCGCGGAAAAGCCGGTTGCAATCCCCGAGGAGATCCGCGCGCTTCTTTCCACGTAGGGCGCCCGCCGGGCGTCCGTCAGACCCCTCAAGTTCCGCCGCCGAACCCGATCGTGACCTTGTCGTCCTCGACGATTACAGGCACCGCACGGCGGCCTCTACTGAATTCGAGCATCCGCCGAAGCTGCGCCGAGTCCTTCTTGACATTGACG
The DNA here is from genome assembly GCA_035637115.1 of Vicinamibacterales bacterium. Lineage (GTDB taxonomy): Bacteria > Acidobacteriota > Vicinamibacteria > Vicinamibacterales > 2-12-FULL-66-21 > JAICSD01. The sequence goes on along the minus strand of DASPXV010000245.1, from coordinate 52,434 downwards.
TATTCGAACGGGACGCCACGCTCCGAATAGTCGTCGCGTGCCGCGTTCGTATACGGGCACGTGTCTTTCCCGAAGATGAGGACCATATCTATATGGTACGCGTTTGACCGCTTGTGAAGTGTTTCACATAATCGGATCAGCATGCGCCGGATTGCCGTCACGTTCTGTCTTGCGCTGCTCGCCGTCGCTGCCCTGCGCGCTCTCCCACTACTTACGGCCGAGCAGATCGCCCGCAACGTCCAAGACCGGAACACGGGCAAGGACTCGCGTGCCGACCTCCGCATGAGACTGTTCGATCGCCGCGGCCGGGCTCGCGAGCGCGCGTTGACGCTTCTCACGCTTCGCCGCACCGCCGGCGATCGCGCCCTGATCCGCTTCACATACCCGAATGACATCCGCGGGACGGGCTTCCTGGTGTGGGAACACCCGCAAGCGGAAGACGAGAGGTTCCTGTACCTGCCGTCGCTCGGGCGCGTGCGCCGGATCGCCGGCAGCGAAGCGCAGGAGAGCTTCGTCGGCAGCGACTTCTCCTACGAGGACATCGGCGGTCGCGAGTTCGATGACTACAAGTACTCGCTCGTGGACGAGAGCGCTATCTGGAGCGCTCCCGACGGCTCGTCTCGCCCCGCTTACCGTCTCGAATCCCGCCGCAAGGACGGTTCCGTCGAGTTTCCGCGCGTTGTCTCCCTGGTGCTGAAGGACAGCTTCGTCATCGTTCAGGCAGATATCTATAACCGCCGCAACGAAAAACAGAAGGCTTACGTCGTCAAACGCCTGCAGCAGGTGCAGGACATCTGGACCGTGTTCGAATCGGTGATGACCAACGATCTCGACAAGACGCGTACGGAGCTTGTCGTCGAGAAGGTCGCCTATAACACCGGACTCACCGAAAACGCGTTCAGCCGTCGCGAGCTGGAGGGCGCCGCGAAGTGAGCCAGCGGCTCGCCGAGTTCCTCTGGCGCTGGCGGTTTCCCCTCCACGATCGTCGTCATCGTGGCGATCGCATTCGCGCCGCGCGCGAACATCACCCATATCGACAACGACATCAGCGCGTGGTTCGGGAAGGACGATCCCGTCTATCGCGACTACGAGCGGTTCCGCGACGAATTCGGCGGAAGCCGCACGCTGATCCATTTCATCAATCGCTACCGGCGCGAAGTGGCGGCGGGCGCGACGACGGACGAGGCGATCGAGACCGCGACCGTGCACGAAGGACGTGCGTCGCTCACGACCGCCGTCATCAACAGCCTGGGCTTCGGCGTACTGCTGCTGTCCGAGTACAAACCCACGGCATGGTTCGGCGGGTTGCTCGGCTTGACGATGGCGGTTGCCTTCCTGGCCGAGGTTTTCATCCTCCCCGCGACGATCAAGTTGCTTCCGCGAATGTTCGGTGCGGATGCGCTTCGCCGCACGCGACGGAAGCTCGCGGCCGCATGAGACGGTTCGCATGGTTCGTGTGCTTGTTGCTTGCGGGCCCCGGGACCGCGTGGGCGCAGGCGCCGACCGGCTACGCGTCGGTGCTCGTGGACCATGTTCCGAACCGGGACGCGACGGAGATGCGCGCGCGCCTGTTCGCGCAGGAGAAGGCGGACGTTGGTGCGGGCCTGCGCCTGACGGCTTCGGGCTTCGTCGAGGGATTGCTCGCGGATCGCGGCGGCAGGACCACCGACGTAGCGGCGGAACCCCAGGAACTTCTCCTCGAATTGCGTGCCAAACATCTGGCGGTCACCGCCGGAATGGGCCGCGTCGTCTGGGGACGACTCGACGAGCTGCAGCCAACCGACGTCGTCAATCCAATCGACGTGTCGCGGTTCTTCTTTGAAGGGCGCAGCGAAGCGCGGATGTCTGTACCGCTCGTGCGCGGGACGTTCTTTGCGAACGACAAGGCTTCAGTGGAGACGGTTTATGTTCCGTGGTTCCGTCGCGGTCGATTCGACCGATTAGCGGAGTCCTCATCTCCATTCAATCTCGCGCCGCGGATTCCGATCGTGGATCAATCGCCTGCGCGCACGTTCGGCAATGCGCAGGGCGGAGCACGCGCCAACCTGACGACCGGTCGCATCGACTGGTCTGTCTCCACGTATCGCGGGTTCCGGCCGTTCGGCCTCTATTCAGCGGTCGGACCGGCGGAGCTGGCGCGCGTGTATCCGCGGTTCACGATGGTCGGCGGGGACGTCGAAACCGTTTCCGGCGCCTGGGTGGTCCGCGGCGAGATTGCGGCGTTCGTGCGCGATGCGTTCCAGGCTGCCGACGCGCCGCTCGTGCGCGCTGGTCGATCGTTCGACGCGGGTGGAGGTGTCGATCGCAAGGCGGGAGCCTACCGCGTGAGCGGGCAGGTGCTCGTCCATCGTGAGGAATATGACGTCACGGCCGACACGGTCCTGCTTCCGCGGGCGCGAACGGATGTCTCGCTGATCGCGTCTGCTGATCGCAGCTTCGCACGGCAACGGTACGAATCACGGCTGTTCGGCGTCTACAATCCGGCCAGCGGCGCGGGTTTCGTTCGCGGAATTCTGACGGCAACGCTTCGCGACAACGTCGCTCTCGAGGGATCGCTTGGATGGTTCGGCGGCAGCGGGAGCGACACCATCGGCCTGTTCTCCGATAGTGACTTTACCTACGTTCGCCTGAAATACTCCTTCTAACTGATGGAGCCGATCCTGATTCCCGCGGGGAACCCGTCCGAGTGGACGGGTCCGACAGGGAACAATACGTGGCTGTTGCACGGCCGCGAGCCTGGGCTGATCGATGCGGGAACCGGCGCGCCGTCGCATCTCGAGGCGCTCGAGACCGCCCTCGGCGGTGCCGCGCTCTCACGGGTACTGATCACGCACTGGCATCCCGATCATGTGAAAGGTCTCCCGGCGTTGCGCGATCGATGGCGTCACCTTCTCGTCGTCGATGCCGCCGGCGATCCCGTCCCGGCCGGCGATCGCATGCTCGAGATCGTCCCGACACCAGGACACTCGCCGGATCATCTGTGTTTCTTCGACCGTGACGCGGGTGACGTCTATTGCGGCGATCTCGCCCGGCACGGGGGAACGATCGTGATTCCGGCGCGAAAGGGGGGAGATCTGCGCGCGTATCTCGCGTCGCTGCGACTGGTGCGCGATCTTGCGCCGAGACGGCTGCTTCCGGGGCACGGTCCGATCGTGGACGATCCGATCGCGCTGATCGACCAGTACATCGCGCATCGCGCCGAGCGGGAACAGCAGATCCTCAAGGCGATGCTCGACGGGGCGCGGACGGTAGAGGAGATCGTGCGGCGCGTCTATCCGGCGCTTCCCGCGTCACTCAGCGAGGCCGCCGCCGACAGCGTCCGCGCCCACCTGGCCAAGCTGCGCGACGACGGGCGGGCGAGTTGACTTCCGCCTAAAGGCGGAAGCTACAGGACTCCTATTGAAGGGACGGAAGCTACGAGCTTCCTACTGAACGCGTGTTTCCTATTGAACCCGTGCAGCTTCCACCGTTTCTATCGACCCCTGTAGCTTCCGCCGTTTCTATCGACCCCGTGTAGCTTCCGCGCTTAGGCGGAAGTTCAAGCCGCCGGAAGATCACGCCGGCTGAAATCCGGGCGGGAGATCCGGCGAGCGCTCCGGCCGTTTGATCGCTTTTGGCAGCGCGTCGCGCACGACCTGTTCGAGCTCTTCGAGGTACGCGACGAAGCGCGCGCGCCCTTCCTGCGTGAGCCGATAGAGCGTCTGCGGCCGGCCGCCATCGGTGCCGCGCCAGGCCTCCACGAGTCCCGCCTCCTGAAGCACATCGATGTGGCGGCTCAAATTCCCGTCGGTCAGGGCACAGAGACGCTTCAACTCGTTGAACACCGCGCCTTCGCTGCGCGTCACGAGCGACGTCATGATTCCAAGCCGCGCCTTTTCGTGGAGCACGCGATCGAGCCCCTCGTAGGCGTAGCGTCCAGGTTCGTCGCGGGGAGGTTGTTTTTTCGGCATGACTAAGTCCGTTCGAGATTCCACCAGAGCACGACGGCGGCCAGAAGCTGGCCGACGCCGAACGTTCCGCCGACCCACCAGCCGGTGAGCGGCTCCGGTCCGCGCGCGATCCACAGCAGCGTAAATCCAGCCGCGTAATAAAACAGCGCCACCCAGCCGCTCGCCCTCGGGAGGTACGGGCGAGACGCGAAGGTGCCGATGCCAAAACAAAACGCCCACAGGCCCGGCAGGAGCGGTACCAGCGCCGCACTCAAGTGTGTGAAGGACACGGCCATCGCAGCGCCGCCGAGCACGCTCGGCAGAAACTGTCCGACCACCTTTCGCGTCTTCCGCCGCGACGCGACGTCCTCGTGGACGATGTAGTTGTAGACGATCTCGCTCGAGCCGACGAATCCGGCCGCGATTCCAATGGCCGCCCAGTACAAAACGAAGCCGATCGGATCGGCGGTGCCGAGCGAGCGCGGCTGAAGCGCCGCCGCCGCGATTCCCATCAGCCCTGACGCGGCAATCGGCAATGATCGATAACCGCGGTAGACCTCGCCTTTCGCGATCTGCCCGTGGATCTCGGCGATCTGGTCGAGCGCGCGGGTGACGTCCACGTCTCTACTTTGCAGCGTAAAGAGCTTCAGGTCAAGTCTGCTCCAGTAGTACGCTCACGGGATGAAGGGCTACGCGAACCCGGCGCTGCTGACCACACCGGAAGAACTTGCGCGAGCGATCGACAGGCCAACTCCGCCGTTGGTCATCGATCTGCGTCCACCGGAAGACTTCGCAAAGGGACACATACCAGGCGCGGTGCATCTCGATCTCTGGGGCGTCTCGCTCATCGACACCGATCCCGCGCCGTTGAAGGCGTTCATGTGGATGATCGATCACCTCTTCAATTTGCGCGGCGTGACTGCGTCGACGCCGGTCGTCGTGTACGACGAGCAGTCGGGGATCCGCGCGGCCCGCGCGTTCTGGTTTCTCGAGTACTTCGGTCACCCGCACGTGCAGCTGCTCGATGGCGGCTTCGGCTCGTGGGTCCGTGCCAAGCTTCCGGTGACGCGCGACGTGTCGCCGCCGCCGAAGAGCACGTGGACCGGCACACCGCAGGAACAAACGATCGCAACCTGGCGCGACGTCCACTCCCGCCTCGGCAATCCCGACGTCGTCCTGCTCGACACGCGCAGCGACGGGGAGTACGCGGGCACCACGGTCCGCGCGAAACGCGGCGGCCGGATTCCCGGTGCCCGGCACGTCGAATGGACGCGCAACCTGGGCGAGGATGGCGCGTTCAAACCTGCCGACGAATTGCGCGCGATGTATGAGAAAGCCGGCGTTACTCCGGATAAAGAGGTTGTGACCTACTGCCAGGGTGGCTACCGCGCCGCTCACGGCTATCTCGCGCTGCGCCTGTTGGGTTATCCGCGGGTCCGTAACTACACCGGCTCCTGGAAGGAATGGGGCGACAGAACTGAGCTTCCGATCGAACAGTAGTGCAGAGCGCATCCATTCCTTTCGGGCGATACAGTCCGTCACAAGTACACCACGGAGTCGCAAAGGCTCAGAGGACGCACAGAGTCCAATTTGATTTCTTCGTGTTCCTCCCCGTCTCGGTGACTCTGTGGTGTATGTGACAAGCAGCCTCGAGCCTTCCATGCCGATTGATTCCCGGCTGAATTACGAGGCAAAATGAGCGGTGGCGCCATGAACAACATCATCGACTTCATAAACACGCACCGCGACCGGTACGTCGACGAGCTGAAGGCGTATCTCGCCATCCCGAGCGTCAGCGCGCTGCCGCAGCATGCGGGGGATGTGAAGCGCTGCGCGGAGTGGAGCGCGGAGGAGATGCGGCGCATCGGGCTGCAGAACGTCCGGCTGATCGAGACGCCTGGGTTCCCGGTGGTCTACGGCGACTGGCTCGGCGCGCAAGGTGCGCCTACGATCCTGTTCTACGGCCACTACGACGTGCAGCCTGTGGATCCGGTCGAGTTGTGGGAGTCGCCGCCGTTCGAGGCGACCGTGCGCGACGGCGAGATCTACGCGCGCGGATCGGCGGACGACAAGGGGCAGGTGTTCATGCACTTCAAGGCGATCGAGGCGCACTTGAAGCAGAACGGCAAGCTGCCGTGCAACATCAAAGTGATCCTCGAGGGTGAAGAAGAAGTTGGGTCCGCGAATCTCGACAACTTCGTGAAGGCGCACAAGGACGAACTCACGGCGGACGTCGTCGTGATTTCCGATTCACCGATGTTCGATCGCGGCATTCCCTCCATCTGTTATGGGCTCCGCGGCCTGGTGTACTTCCAGATCGATCTGCGCGGGACGAAGTCGGACCTGCACTCGGGATCGTTTGGCGGCGCCGTCGCGAATCCGGCGTTCCAGCTCGCGAACATCCTCGCGCAGATGAAGGACCGCAGCGGCCGGATCAAGATTCCCGGTTTCTACGAAGACGTGCGCGAGCTGCGTGAAGAGGAACGCGAGCAGTGGCGCAAGCTGCCGTTCAACGAGAAGCGCTACGCGAAGGAGCTGGGCGCGCCGAAGCTGTGGGGCGAGACGGGTTACACCACGCTCGAGCGTGTGTGGGCCCGGCCGACGTTCGAAGTGAACGGCATTCTGTCCGGATTCACGGGGGAGGGCGCCAAAACGGTGATCCCCGCCGTCGCGATGGCGAAAGTCAGCATGCGCCTCGTGCCGAACCAGGATCCGGACAAGATCGCGCAGCGGTTCGAGGATTACGTGAAGAAAGTCGCGCCGAAGACCGTCGAAGTCAAGGTCACGCGGATGCAGGGCGGCAAGCCGTGGATGACCGACTTCGATAACAAGTACGTGCAGGCCGCCGGCCGCGCGATCGAAAAGGGCTTCGGCAAGGAACCTGTCTTCAATCGCGAAGGGGGTTCGATCCCTGTGGTCGCTACCTTCTCGGAGATCCTCGGACTTCCGTCGGTGCTGTTCGGCGTCGGCCTGCCCGACGAGAACGCGCACGCGCCGAACGAGAAGCTCGATCTCGGAAACTTCCACGGCGGCATCATCGCCTCCGCTTATCTTTACGACGAGATCGGACGGGGCTGATCGCATGGTGCCCGGACCAGCGCGTATCTACGTCGCCGGACACAGAGGGCTCGTGGGCTCCGCGATCGTTCGGCGCCTCGAACGGGAGCCGGACGTCGAGATCCAGGCCGCCACGCGCGAGCAACTCGATCTGCGCGACCAGGCGGCGGTGAATTACTGGTTCAAGGCCAATCGTCCCGAGTACGTTTACCTCGCCGCGGGAACCGTCGGCGGCATTCTCGCGAACTCCACGCGGCCGGCCGAGTTCATCTACGACAACATGATGATTCACGCCACAGTGGTGCACGCCGCGCATCTCTACGGCGCGAAGAAGCTGTTGTACCTGGGCAGCTCCTGCATCTACCCGCGTGACTGCGCGCAGCCGATGACCGAGGCGCAACTGCTGACCGGCGCGCTGGAGCCGACGAACGAGGCGTACGCGATCGCCAAGATCGCCGGGATCAAGCTGTGCCAGGCGTACCGCCGGCAGTACGGATCGAACTTCATCTCGGCGATGCCGACGAATCTCTACGGCCCGAATGACAACTTCGATCTGGCCAGCTCACACGTGCTGCCCGCGATGATCCGCAAGTTCCACGAGGCGAGGACGGCGGGCGCGCGTGAAGTCGTGATCTGGGGCACCGGCAACCCGCGGCGCGAGTTCCTTCACGTCGACGACCTCGCCGACGCCTGCGTCTTCATCATGAAGCGCTACGAAGCAGAGGAGCACGTCAACGTGGGCACCGGCGAAGACATCAGCATTCGCGAGCTCGCGGAGATCCTGAAAGAGATCATCTATCCCGATGCGGTGCTGACGTTCGACTCGTCAAAGCCCGATGGCATGCCGCGCAAGCTGCTCGACGTCTCGCGGCTTCATGCACTCGGCTGGCGCCACAAGGTGTCCCTGCGCGACGGAATCGCGGACACCAACCGGTGGTTCGTCGAAAACCACGCACACCTCCGCCTGTCGGCGGTGGCTTCCGCCTGACGATCGCGCGAACGCATGTCTCTGCGGATTGGCTTCGACATGGACGGCGTGCTCGCCGACTTTGAATCTGCCTACCACGAGATCGAAGCGCGGCTCTACGGACCCGCGCGCGTGACGACCCGCGCGGATGATCCGGAAGAGGAAGCCGGGAAGCAGGACGAGCAGGACGATGCCCGCGAGCGCCGCGGATCGGACGTGCATCGCCGCCGTAATGTGATCTGGCAGGCCATTCAGGCGACGCCGGATTTCTGGATGGCCCTGAAGCCGCTCGATCCCGCGGCAGTCAAGCGAATCCAGGAGATGGCGCTCCGCCATCGCTGGGAAGTGTTCTTCATCACGCAGCGGCCGTATACCGAGGGGGACGTGGTGCAGCGGCAGACGCAGCGCTGGCTCGTTGCGCAGGGATTCGATCTACCGAGCGTGCTGGTGATCGCCGGCTCGCGCGGCGCCGCCGCCGGCGCCCTCAGACTCGACTACCACGTCGACGACAGCGCGAAGAACTGCATCGACGTGAAATCGGAATCCGGCGCCAAGCCGCTGCTGATCGTCGATCGCGAGGATCAGCCGACCATCAACACGGCGCGACGCCTGGGCATCGGAACGGCCGGATCGATCTCCGAGTGCCTCGACATCCTCGATCAGGCATCCGTCGCGCGGAAGCAGCCCAAGCTCCTGCATCGCCTCGCCCAGTTGGTCGGCTGGCACTAGCAAGAAAGAAGACGGAAGACGGAAGAAAGAAGACGGAAGACGGAAGAAAGAAGACGGAAGAAAGAAGACGGAGATAAAAAAAGGGGCCGGGCTCTTTGCAGAACCCGGCCCCTCCTCCTCCCGAGCGAACCGTCTTCAAAATCCCAATTCCCAATTCCCAATTCCCAATTCCCAAGTTGATTTCTTGGGAGTTGGGCGTTGAGGAGTTGGGCGTTTTCCTTACCAGTTCACGCGGATTCCGAACCGGATGACGCGCGGCGCGACGACAGAGCTGATCTGGTTCGCCGTCGTCGCGTTCTGCTGGCGCTGCAGCGCCTGGATCGTGTTGAAGTTCCCCACATTGAAGATGTCGAGCGAAGGAACCAGGTGCGTCGACAGGAAGCTGATCGGCCGCTCCACGTGGAAGTCCACGTTCTGGAAGTTCGGGAGGCGGTTCTCGCCGACCGGATCCAGCAGCACGCTCGCCTGGCCGCCGTTGTTCGAACGGGTCGGCGTCAGGATGAACGGCTCGAACGGATACCCCTCGCGCGCGTTGTAGAACGCGGAGACGTTCACCGAGTACGGCAGCTGATACATGCCACTCAGCTTGAACAGCCACTTGGCATTCACGTAGACGTTCCCCAGGCCGCTGCCCGTCGTCAGGTAGTCGTACTGGTAGCCGTTGCGGAACGCGATGTTGGTCGGATCCGTGTAGGCGTTCGTCTTGCCGTAGTGCACCAGCGTGCTGTTGTAGGTGAAGCTCGTGTTCATCATCCAGTGGTTCGACATCCGCTTGCGGGCGGTCGCCTCGACACCGTTGAAGTCACGCCAGAAGCTCTGGTTCGTCAGCGTCGTCACCGAGCCCACGCTGATGGCCGGCGTGAAGTAGGTGACCGTCGGGCAGCGCGCGCCCGCCGGGCAGTCCGCCGCCGGCGGCGTATAGGTCGTCTCGGTATAAGAGGAACCGTCTGTCGCGATGCCGTTCGCCGGCGTCCACTGGAACTGGTCGTACTTGCGCCAGATGTAGCTGACGCCCGCGGCGAAGCCCTTGCCGACCTCGCGATCGAGCCCGACGATGAACTCGCGCGTGCGGTCGTTCTTCAGGTTCGGATCGACCGTGTTCGCCGTCGTGACGGCAGTGGGGTTCAGCGGGCTCCAGTTGCCGGTGGGGGTGATCAGCGTGTCGGTGACGGCTGCCGGAGCACCCGCCGAGTTCACGATTTCGTTCGCATCGACGAACTTGTCGTGGTCGAGATCCACCCAGCGGTAACGCGCGCTGACGCGGCTGACCGGATTCAGTTGGCTGGCGACGCCGCCGGTGCCGACTTGGCCGAAGTACATCGCATAGTTCGCCTTCGCGATCGTCTTGCCGTCGCCGCTCACGTCGTACGTGAACCCGAGGCGCGGCGACCAGTCATTGAACTTCACGCCGGGGTCCGCGCCGGGGAAGCTCACGGCTGGCAGCCAGTCGGGGCGGAACGGGTTGGAGCTGACGCTCGCGTCGAGCACCGTGTCGTGATTGTAGTCGTAGCGAACGCCGAGCTGGAACGTCGCACGCCCGTGCGTGATCGTGTCCTGCGCGTAGGCCGCGTTGTTCACGAGGTAGTACTGGCTCTGACCGTCGCGCGTGAGCTGCAGCTGGCAGCCCGCGGCCACGTCCGCGCAGTCGTTCGCGTCGGTCGACGCGGCAATCGTGGGGAAGCGCGCGACCGCGTTGCCCGGCGTGTGCGTGTAAAGGAACGAGAGCGCGTTCTTGTAGTACCCGCCGACCTTCAGCGCGTGGTCGCCGAACAGCTTGCCGGGCAGGAAGTAGTTCGCGTTCAGCGTGACCTGGTTCGTCGGACGGACGTTCACCGAGTGCGCGCCGTCCGGCGTCGAGCGGCCGTTGATGGTGCCCGCGATGACGAGGAACGGCTGGACGTTGACCAGATCGTCGGTGTGATAGTCGAGGATGAAGTTGTTGCCGACGTGCGCGTACTGCGCGTCGATCAGCAGTCGATCGCTCACCACCCACTGGTCGCCGACCTTGTAGGTCGGATTCGGGCCGACGTTCCACCAGTTCCTGAAGCCGTAGGTGCCCGGCACCGCGGCCTGCCGAACCGTGGACTCAGGGGGCGTCGTGTCGCTCGCGTTGCGCGCGTTGCGCTCCTTCAGCGAGAACAGGTTGAATCCCGACAGCTTGTTCCCCTTGAACAACTGCACTTCACCCTTGAGGTTGGTCGTGCGGATCGTCGTACGGTCCGTGTTCAGGCACTCGTTGACGTCCTTGATCGCGTAGTTGAGCGGGGCCGCCTTGATCGCCTGGCACTGCGACGTCGGCTGGTAGAAGCCGATGACGCCGACCTTGACGTCCTGCTTGCCGTAGCTGCCCCACGCCCACGCCTTTCCGCGCTTGATCGGCCCGCCCATCTCAGTCCCGAAGTCGTTGATGTTCTGGATCGGGTTGCCCGAGGTGGCGCCGAGGCCGCGCTGCGCGTCGGTGATGTTCTGCGATTCGAACTTGTCGTTGGTGTTGTAGACGCGGCCCGAGCCGTGGAACCTGTCAGTGCCGCTCTTGGTCACCAGGTTGACGCCGACGCCGCCGGTCTGCTGCGTGACGTCCACGCCGCCGGTGTTGATCGTCATTTCCTGGAACGCATCGAAGTCGTAGTAGGTCGGCGACGCGCCGGTCGCGTTCATGTCGGTGATGTCGACGCCATCGAGCGACCACTTGTTGTTGAACGTGTTGCCGCCGCGCGAGATGTAGTTCGACTGCTGGCCCGACATGTTGCCGCCGATGTTCTCGCGGTCCATGGCGATGCCCGCCGTCTGCTGCAGGATGACCCACGGGTCGCGGGCCGACGGAATCTGCTGCAGCTGCTCGAGTGTGAACGTCTGCTTGGTGCCGGTCTGCTTGGTGTCGACGATCGGGCTCTCGCCGGTGACCGTCACCGTCTCCTGGACGGCCGACACGCCAAGCGCGGTGCTGACGTTCGCGCTGAAGCCGACCGTGACCTCGATGTTTTCCTTGATGACGGTCTTGAATCCGGCGAGCTCGAATTTGACGTTATAAGTGCCCACGTTGAGGCGGGGGAATTGGAACGATCCCGTCTCGCTCGTCGTGGCGGACTGAGGTTGCAGGAGCGATGGGCCGGTAAGCGTGACCGTTACGCCCGGCAGCACGGCGCCCGACGCATCGGTGACCTTGCCGAAGATCTCGCCCGTTTGCGATTGTGCCCACACGGACGCCGCGCCGAGCACGAGCACGAGCGCCGCCAACAGGGCGGTAAAACGAAGTTTCATTGTCTCTTCTTCCTCCGTGATGAATCACGAACAGGGGTAGCTGTTCGTGGAGTAGCAGGATGGGTGCCACGCGCGAACACTGTCCGGACACCCGTGACGGGCGGCGTGACGAAAAGATAAATCTCTTATAGGAAAGGATTTATGCGAGGTGTCGATCCCTGCGGATCCGGCGCGGATCCGGGATTGTATTCAACGGCTTGGATTGAACGATCCAAGTCTCGCGGGGTCCTACCTTAATTGAATCCCGCAACGCGGCGTCGCAGCGTCTTCACGTGCTCCCATATCTGTGCGGATTCGGACGCCGGCTCGTCATCGCTGCCCGACACGTCGATGTCTTCGCGATCGACGGCATCGCCGCGCGGCATCAGGCGCAAGTACGCTTCGAGATCCTTCAGCGCCGCCGAGAAATCTTCCATGTGATACGCGAGCAGTCCTCGATCGCGCAGCTCCGACAGTGCGGATGGGTCCACGGCGAGCAGCAGATCCGCAATCGCGCGCGCCTGCGGGAATGACCTCATGCGGACGTAAAGCCGCTTCAGGTTCACGAGCATGCGCACGACGATGTGCTGGCGTGTCGCTGTGGCGAGCAGCGCGCGATCGAACGCGGCCTCCTCGCCGACGTGCTGGCGCAGCAGGTGGCGGCAATCGACTTCGGAGAGCAGCGCGCCCGAGTGAAACGGATCGATGATCAGATCCTCGTCTGCGCCAACCAGCGATCCCGGCGCGCGCACGAGGAAGTGCCCCGGGAAGTTGACCCCTTCGAGCCGAAGCCCGGCGCGGCGGCCGATCTCGAGATACACGATCGCGAGGCTGATCGGTATTCCGACGCGCCGATCGAAGACTTCGTTCAGGAAACTGTTGCGCGGATCGTCGTAGTGCTCGCGGTTGCCGCTGAACCCCAGCTCCTCGAAGAGGTAGGCGTTCAGCGTCGCGATCAGCACGTGTGCCGTGGCGCCGTGATGACGCTGCATCCGGCCGTCGGCCGCTTCGCCCATCCGCTCCAGGCGCTGCAGGTACGGTGCGGGATCGAGCGCGGGGTATTCGACTCCGGCGATCGCGAACGCGGCGGGCGCGAGCGCATCGCCCGGCTCGTTCACCGCGCGGAGCAGGTCCTCCGTGATTCGCGGAAGACGCGCCTGGAGGGAAAGGGGCACGGATGAATTGTAGCGCGGACGCACGTCACGGTTTATCGGCCAACCTCTTTATGAAGTCCAGCGTCAGCTCGTCCAGTGAATCAACTACCCGGTCCGCTCTCAGCGTCGTACGAGGATAGGTGTTGGCAATGGCGATGGTCTTCATCCCTGCGATCCGCGCCGAGTCGAGACCGGCGTGCGAATCTTCGATCGCGACACACGCCTGCGGCGGGACGCCGTGCCGCTCCGCGGCCTTGAGATACGGATCGGGCGCCGGCTTGCCGTAGTCTGTGTCGCCGGTGGCGACGATAAAGCGGAAGGCATCGATCAGGTCCGCACCGCGGAGCATCAGCTCGATCTCGCTGCGGCGCGCACCCGAGCAGATGGCGAGCGGCCATTCCGCGGCAAGCCGGCGTACGCACGAGGCCGCGGTGGGATAGAGGACATCCGACGCTGACACGAGCGCCTCGAATCGCTCTGCCTTCTCCTTAATCAACATCTCGATCTCTTCGTCGCCGAGCAGCAGCTTGTGATCCGCCGCGAGCTGCTGGAACACGCCTTCGTCGTCGAAACCGAGGTACTTCTCGCAGTAATCCTCCTTCGAGATGGTCACCCCCGACGGCGCGAGCAGGTCGTTATAGACGCGCAAGTGCAACATCTCGGAGTCCGCGAGGACGCCGTCGAAGTCGAAAACCAAGGCTAGTACCGACATCCCCCAAGACTACACGTGCCGACGGCATTAATCGCGAAGGCACAAAGGCACAAATGCACGAAGCTAAAAAAGATAGCTCTTTGTGTCTTCGTGCCTTCGAGTATGTGCCGTCGGCTCGTGTCAGCGTCTCGGCGCTGCAAGCCTTTCGCCTACGCGAATCGGAACCTTCAACCGGCTCTCCGGCGGAGGATACGGGCAGTCATAGGTGGAGTTGAACAAGCAGAACGGGTGGTACGCGCGGTTGAAGTCGAGATCGTAGACGTTCGAGGCCGTGCGCTCGAGATCCAGGTAGCGGCCGCCCTGATATGTCTCGAGGCCGTTCGTCAGGTCGCCGAACGGCACGAACAGGCGGCGCATATCCGCCTCGTTCGCTTCGACGAACGCGCCGAGCGAGAGTGGCTGTCCCTTCAACGTGAACGACAGCGTTCCGACACGTCTCATCTGGCGTCGCTGGCCCGTCGACGTTGGCATCTCCACGGCGGGGCTGTCGGGCGCTACCTGCAGCGCCGCGGGCACGCGATACGCCGGATCGACGGGAAAGTACGCAAGTCCGCCAAACGACGCGCGGCGCTCCGCCGACAGCGGCGAATCCGAAGACTCGCGCATGAAGCGGTCCTTCTCCGCATGCCACGCGGCAATCTGCTCCGGATACGGCAGAGGCGTCTTGGAGCACGCGGTTACGAGGAGCAGCACCACCACAGTCGCGAACGCTTTCAACGTTTTGAACCCCTTGAGCCCCTTGAACCTCATATGACCGTGATATCTATATCTTCTCCCATGAAGGCGCTGCTTTCCGTTTTCCTCCTTGGTATTCTGGCTGCCGGCTGCTCGCGCGACCGCGGCGTCCAGGCCGCCGAAGGGCAGAAGGCCCGCGCCGTCGCCGTGGACGCCGCGCAGGTCCGTGAAATACGCCGCCAGGTGGACGTCGTTGGCACACTCGCCGCCCGCGAAGAGGTCGTCGTCAGTGCCGAAGTCGAGGGTCGGGTCGCCCGCCTCGTGCACGATCTCGGCGATCGTGTGGCCGCGGGCGCTCCGCTGATCGAGCTCGATGCGGAGAAGCTGCAATACCGCGCCGAGGGACAGCGCGCCGCGCTCGAGCAGGCGCGCGCCCGGTACGGCGCGTCCGGCGACACTGAACTCCCGCCCCTCGACAAGGTGCCGTCGGTCGTGAGCACGACGGCGCAGCTCGCCGAGGCGCAGCAGCAACTGGATCGCGCGAAGAATCTCGCGTCGCGGAATCTCGTCTCGCGATCGGACCTGGAAGCGGCGCAGACGCGGTACGATACGGCGAAGGCGGCGCACGATCAGGCGCTCGCGTCGGCGCGGCAGCTTCGCGCGGACATCGAGGCGCAGTCGTCCTCGCTCCGCCTCGCGCAGCGCAACCTGCGCGACGCGGTGATCCGCGCGCCGTTCGACGGCTACGTCGCGGAGCGGCTCGTCGCCCAGGGGCAGTACGTCCAGCCCCAGGCGCCCGTGATGCGCCTCGTCCGTCTCCAGCCGCTGAAGCTCACCGCGGAAATCCCGGAGAAGTTCGCCCCCTGGATTCAAACAGGGCGTGAAATGACGGTGAAGGTGGACGCATTCCCGGGACAGGTCTTCGCCGGCCGCGTCGTGCGCATCTCTCCCGCCGTGAACCTGAAGTCGCGCGCGTTCGCGATCGAGGGAGAGATCCCGAACACCGACGGCAGGCTGAAGCCCGGCACGTTCGCGCGCGTCGAGATCACCACGGACCGCGTCGAGCGTGCCGTCACGATTCCGGTGGCGGCGGTCCAGAGCCGCTACGGCACCAACCGCGTGTTCCTCGTTCAGAACGGCCAGCTGCTCGGCAAGGAAATCGTGCTCGGCGATCGCCTTGGCGACCGCGTCGAGGTTGCGAAAGGTCTCGAACCGGGGACCGCGATCGTCGCGAACGACGTCGAGCAACTCGCGGACGGTATGAAAGTAAACGGTAAACGGTAAACGGTAAACGGTAAGTAGTAAAACGGTCATCGGTCATCGGTCATCGGTCATCGGTCATCCGTCATCGGCCATCGGTAAGCAGTGATGTCTATCGCAGAGTTCTGTGTAAAGCGCCCCGTCTTCACGACGATGCTCGTTGCGCTGTTCGTGGTCACGGGTATCTTCTCGTTCCGCGACTTGAGCGTTGACCTGCTGCCGAAAGCGGATCCGGCGGTTATCCAGGTCTCGATCAGCCTGCCGGGCGCGAGCCCTGATGAGCTGAATAGCGCAGTCGTCGAACCGACCGAGCAGTCGCTCAGCAGCATTTCCGGCATCGACGAGATGAACGCGCTGATCCGCGAGGGGAACGCGCGCATCACGCTGAAGTTCGTCCTCGACCGCGACATCAACGACGCAGCGCAGGATGTGCGCGAGAAAGTCGCGCAGGCGATCCGCGACCTGCCGCCGGAAGTGCAGCCGCCGATCATCACGAAAGTGGATCCCGACGCGGATCCTGTGGTCAGCTTCGCGCTCTCCGGATCGCTGCCGCTGCAGGCGCTCACCGAGATCGCGGACAAGCAGATCCGCCGCGCGATCGAAACCGTGGACGGCGTCGGCGAGGTCACCATCTCGGGCGGCCAGGCGCGCGAAATCCACGTCGTGCTCGACGTCGGAAAGCTGAACGCGCACGGCCTGACCGTCGACAGGCTCCGCGATGCGATCGTGTCGGAGAACGTCGAGGTCCCCGGCGGCTACATTCCGCAGGGTGACGCCGAGCTCTCGCTGCGCACGCTGGGGCGCATCGAATCGACCGAACAGTTCAACAACATTGTCGTGGCGAATGCCGGCGCGACGCCTGTTCGCGTTCGCGACGTGGCGACGGTCGAGGACACGACGCGTGAGGCCCGCACTGCAGCTTTCTTCGACGGTCAGCGCACGCTCGTCATGGACGTGCGGCGACAGTCCGGACAGAACACGGTCCAGGTCGTCGAAGCGGTGCGCGCGAAGCTCGATCAGGTGCGCCGCGCGCTTCCGCCGGAGGTGAAGGTCACCGTGACGCGCGATGACTCGCAATTCATCCGCGCCTCGATCGCCTCGCTCGAGGAACACCTGCTGCTCGGCAGCCTGCTCGCGAGCGTCGTGATCATGCTGTTCATCCGCAACATCCGCGTAGTCTTGGTTGCCTCGCTGGCGATCCCCGCATCAATCATCGCGAGCTTCGCGCTGATCCGGGCCGCCGGGTTCACGCTGAACAGCATGACGCTGCTGGCGCTGACGCTCGCCGTCGGCATCGTGATCGACGATGCGATCGTCGTGCTCGAGAACATCTTCCGGCACATGGAGGAGGAAGGTGCCCGCGCGTTCCAGGCCGCGATCAACGGCACCAAGGAAGTCACACTGGCCGTCGTGGCGACTTCGGTGTCGCTCGTCGTCATCTTCCTGCCGGTGGCGTTCATGACCGGCTACACGCAGCGCTTCATCTACCCGTTCGGGTTCACGATGGCGTTCGCGGTGATGGTGTCGCTCCTCGTCAGCCTGACGTTCACGCCGATGCTGAGCGCGCGCGTCGTGCGAACCGACGGGCGCATCCATCGTCATGGCGAGGGTTTTTTCGGGAGGATCGACGCGGGATATCGGCGCTCGCTCAACTGGGCGCTCGACCATCGCGCCATGGTGGTCGCGGTGAGCGTGCTTGTATTTGCGTCAAGCTTCGTCCTGAGCCGGATGATCGGCCGTTCTTTCCTGCCGAACGAGGACATGGGGGAATTTCAGCTCGTCATCGATACGCCCGAAGGCACGTCGCTGCAGGGTACGGAGAAGACGGTCCTCGGTCTGACTCCGCAGTTGCTCGCCATCGACGGCATCGCCCACGTCATGCCGACGATTTTCGAGCGCGTCAACCACTCACACCTCCTGATCACGTTGAAGCCCCTCGGCGATCGCAAGCGCTCGCAGGAAGAGGTCGCGGCGGACGTGCGGCAGCTGATGACGGCGCATCCGGCGTTCAAGCCGACGATCGTGATGCGGACGCCCATCGGCGGCGGGGAAACGGGGTCATATCCGATTCAGGTGAACCTCACGGGACCGGATCTGCGCCAGCTTTCCAGCTACGCGCTCGTGCTCCTCAAGGACGTGCAGGCGATGCCGGCGATCAGCGACTCGAAGGCGGCCGTGAACCTGTCGAACCCGGAGCTGCGCGTCGCCGTCGATCGGCAGCGCGCGGCGGATCTCGGCGTGCGCATCAGCGACTTGGCGCGTGCGCTGCGGCTGATGGTCAGCGGCGAGGACGAAATTTCGAGCTACCGCGAAAAAGGGGAGCGGTATCCCGTCACCATTCGGGTGCGCGAAGATCAGCGCGCCGACATGCAGGCTATCGGAGGGCTGATGGTGCCCTCCGGACGCGGAGAGCCGGTGCGGGTGGACAACGTTGCCGCGATCGAACGCGGGTTCGGCCCCACGATCATCCAGCGTTTCAACCGGCAGTTCTCGATGGCGATCTTCGCCGACATCAAACCTGGACAGCCGCTCGACCAGACGCTCAAAACGATCGGGACGCGCGCCCGCGCGCTCAACCTGCCGCCCGGCTACGCGTTCAGGTTCAGCGGCCAGTCGAAGCTGCTCGACGAAACGACCAATAACATGATCCTGGCGCTTGCTCTGGCGAGCATATTCATCTACATCGTCCTCGCGATGCAGTTCGAGAGCTTCGTGCAGCCGCTGGTGATCATGACGGTGCTGCCGCTGTCGGTGCCGTTCGCGCTGCTGACGCTGTGGATGACCGGACGCGTGCTGAACCTGTGGTCCGCGCTCGGCGTGCTGCTGCTGCTCGGGATCGTGAAGAAGAATTCGATCCTGCAGGTTGACTATACGAACGTGCTGCGGCGGCAGGGAATGCCGCTGCGGGCAGCGCTGATCCAGGCGTCCGAGACGCGGCTGCGGCCGATCCTGATGACGACGGCCGCGATCGTTGCGGGACTGGTTCCGACCGCGCTGGGCGTGGGCGCCGGCGCCGCGCAGCGCGCCGACATCGCGGTCACGATCGTCGGCGGGCAGACGCTCTGCCTCTTCCTGACGCTCCTGCTCGTCCCGGTGAGCTACTCGCTCGCCGAGGAAGGCCTCGAGCGCGCCAAGGTGTTCTGGCGCGCCCGGCGGAAATCCTTCCGCCTGAAGGCGGAAGCCACTCAGCTCTGAAAGTTAGATCCAGCTAAAAGATGTACGTCCGCCGCTCCACCGTCACATCCGCGAGCTGACGGCGCAGGGCGACGGTGTTTACCGGCGTCACCTTCAGCACCCGGCGCAGCGCGGCGAGCAGCGTGCGCAGCGTGTCGCCGTCGCTCATCGCGGCAAGCGCGGTCTTTGGAGGCTTCCACTCGGAGTGCCGCGTCGTTGATGTAGACGCGCGCAGCCGCCTCGTGGAGTGGACCGCCGTCCTGCGCCGCGCGCAGCAGCGAGCTCTCGGCGGCGTACACGTCGATGATGATGTCCGCGGCCGCGACAAGTACCTCCTGCTCGTCCGCCATCTTCTCGCCGTACGTCTGCATTGCGGTGCCGAGGATCATCAGCGCCACCTTCTTCATGGCGGCCACGGCGCGGCGTTCCGCGTCGAGCGGCGCGTCGCCGGACGCCTCCATCGACGGCGGCGCCATGATCTCGTCCATCAAACGCTTCGCGGCAGGGATGAGCGGCAACCCTCCCTTGAGCGCGCGGCGCGCGAGCATGCCCGGAATCAGCAGACGATTGATCTCGTTCGTGCCCTCGAAGATGCGGTTCACGCGCGCGTCGCGATAGTGCCGCTCCGCCGGGTAATCGCGCACGAAGCCGTTGCCGCCGTGGATCTGCACGTTTTCGTCGAGGATGAAGTCCACGGTCTCGCTGCTCGCGACCTTCAGAATGGACGCTTCGATCGCGAATTCTTCCAGCGACGCGAGCACTTCGTGCGGGCGATGACCACTCTGCAGCATCCCGTCGATCAGTCCGGCGGTCCGATACAGCATCGCTTCGACCGCGTACTGACGCGCCGTCATTTCGCCAAGCTTGTGCTTGATCGCGCCGAACGATGCGATCGCCTTGCCGAACTGCTTCCGGTGCCCGGCGTAGCGCGCCGATTCCTCGATGGCGAGCCGCGCGCCGCCGGCGCACATCGCGCCGAGCTTCAGCCGTCCGTAGTTGAGCGTGTTGAACGCGATCTTGTGCCCTTTGCCAATCTCGCCGAGCAGGTTCGCAGCCGGAACTTTCGCATCCTGCAGGATCAGTGGCGTCGTCGAAGACCCGAGCAGCCCGAGCTTGTGCTCTTCCTTGCCGCTGCTGACGCCCGGAAACCCGCGCTCCACGATGAACGCGCTAAAGGCCTCACCGTCGACTTTCGCGAACACGATGAAGATGTCGGCGAAGCCGCCGTTCGTGATCCACATCTTCTCGCCGCTGAGGACGAAGCTTCCATCCGCCTGGCGCGTCGCCTTCGCGCGCGCGCCGAGCGCGTCGGAACCGGAACCCGATTCGCTGAGCGCGTACGCGCCGACCATTTCTCCGGAGACAAGCTTGGGCAGGTACTTCTGTCTCTGCTCCTCGGTCCCGAAGCAGAGGATCGGCGTTATCGCGAGCCCCGTCTGCGCGCCGAACGTCGTCGCATATGACGCGCATCGGCCAACGGCCTCGCCGACCACGACGGAGGAAACCTTATCGAGGTCCAGTCCGCCGTATTCCTCCGGCACGTCCGTCGCGAGCAGTCCGAGCTCCCCGCCGCGCTGCACCAGCGTGCGCGCTAACGCCCAGTCCTTCGACTCGAGGCGGTCGATCTCGGGGACGACTTCCTTGTCGATGAATTCCTGCGCCGTCTGTCCGATCATCCGCTGCTCGTCGTTCAGGCGCTCGCGCGTGAACACGCCGTCGCCCGGCGCATCTTCGATCAACCACGCCCCGCCTCTCGCCGCCGTTACTGTCGTTGGCATGTGAAAACTCCCAACTCCCAACTCCCAATTCCCAATTCCCAATTCCCAATTCCCAAACTTCTCGGGAGTTAGGACCTTTCAAAGATTCCAGCAGCGCCCATTCCGCCGCCCACACACATCGTGACGAGTCCGTAGCGCGCGTTGCGCCGCCGCATCTCGTAAAGCAGCGTCGCCGTCAGCTTCGATCCCGTGCATCCAAGCGGATGCCCGAGCGCCACCGCGCCGCCATTGACGTTCAGTCGATCGAGATCGATCGGCAGCTCCCTGAGACAGGCGATGACCTGCGCGGCGAACGCTTCGTTCAGTTCGACGAGATCGATCTGTTCGAGCGTGAGCCCCGTCTGCTTCAGGACCTTGCGCACGGCGGGTACCGGTCCTATGCCGAAGCGTTCGGGCTCCACCCCGGCCGTCGCGAAGCCGACGAAGCGTCCGAGCGGTGTGACGCCGAGCTGCTTCACGCGCTCGCCGCTCATCACGACCACCGCCGACGCGCCGTCGCTCATCTGCGACGAATTGCCCGCCGTAACCGTGCCCTTGGCGTGAAATGCGGGCCTGAGCTTTCCGAGCGCGTCGATCGACGTATCGCGGCGCGGACCTTCGTCAATCGCCAGCGCGGGCAGCGCGACGGTCTCGTCGCGGAACCTGCCCTCATCGATCGCGGCGATCGCCCGCTGATGGCTGCGCAGCGCGAAAGCGTCCTGCTCTTCCCGGGAGATGCCGTAGTCGCGCACGTGGTTTTCCGCCACGAGGCCGGTCGTCAGGTACACGTCCGGGTAGCTGTCGACGAGCGCGGGATTCGGCGCCACCTTGTTGCCCCCCATCGGAACAAGGCTCATGGACTCGGTACCGCCAGCGACGACGACGTGCGCGGCGCCGGTCCTGATGCGGTCCGCGCCGTATGCGATCGCCTGCAGTCCTGACGAGCAGAAACGATTGACGGTCACTGCGGACGCGCTGACCGGTACTCCCGCGCGCAGGCTCGCGATGCGCGCGACGTTGAGTCCCTGTTCCGCTTCCGGCATCGCGCACCCGAGGATCACGTCCTCGACTTCTGCGGGATCGAGTCCCTGCACGCGCGCGAGTGCTTCTTTGATCACGGTCGCGCCCATTTCGTCGGGACGCGTGTAGCGCAGCGCGCCGTTCGGCGCCTTGCCGATCGGCGTTCGGACGGCGGAAACGATGAATGCATCAGCCATGAAAATCCTTCAACAGATCCTCGAGTGCTTCGCCGACCTCAGTGGTGTGGCCGTCGAAGAGGTGGTCCGCCATGTCGATCACGACAAGCTCCTTCGGCTCGGGCAGCGCGCCGTAGAACTTCCACATGTCCTGCAGCGGGCAGATGTCGTCCGATTCCCCCTGCACGAAGAACTTCGGCTTCGTGCTGACGCGGGTACTTGTAAAGTCGTAGCCCATTTTTGTGACCGGAGGGGCGATGCCGATGAGTGCTGTGACGCGCGGGTCGACCGCGCCAGTCTCGAGCGCAATCCACGCGCCGAACGAGAAGCCCGCGGCCCACAGCGGCAGCTTCGGGTACTTCGCCGCCATGTAGTCGAGCGCTGCGGTGAAGTCCCCCATTTCCCCGGCTCCGGCATCGAACTTTCCGTCGCTCTGTCCCACGCCGCGGAAGTTGAAGCGCAGCACCGCACAACCGGCGCGAACGAGTCCTTTCGTGCCCTGGAACACCGCTTTCGTGTGCATCGTCCCGCCATGCGTCGGGAGCGGATGCGCGAAGACGGCCGCCGCGCGCGGCGTGCCCGCCGGCTCGTCGACGAGCGCCTCCAGTTTTCCCGCCGGGCCAGTTAGATCATGGACAGTTGGCATTGAGGAAACCGCTCACCACGTCTGCAAATCGGTCGGGCTGCGTAATGAGTCCGATGTGCCCGGTCTTTTCGAACAGTTCGTATCGCGCGCTGCGAATCAACTGCGTGTACTCGCGCGTCGCCGAAGGAGGAACGACCAGATCGAGCTCGTCCTCGCCGGTCATCACCAGCGTCGGCGCTTGCACACGCGCGCAATCGGCGCGAAAGTCGCGCCCGTTCATCAGCGCGATTCGCGCCGCCATACCGGCCGGCACGATCGGATGCATCGCGATCCGCGCCGCGTGCGTTACTGCGAACCTCGTGCGCGCCACGGCGGACGGGATCGCCGCGCAGATTTCCGGCCACATCCGCATCGGCGATGTCGCGACGAATGCGGGCGTCGACAGCCATGGGTTGGCGAGGTAGTTCGCCTGCCGGGCCGATGGACGCCACGACGGCGACGGTGCGCTCACGAGTACCAATGCCTTCGTCCGCCGCGGCCGCGCCGCTGCGTAGCGCAGCGCGACGACACCTCCGAACGACACGCCGCAAATCGCCGCCGACGCGATCTCCCGCTCGTCAAGCACTCGATCGAGCTGCGCGACGAGATCGTCGAGCGTCACCGCGTGGCCGAGCGAATAACTGATCGCGCGGCACTTCCGCGACAGCGCCACGAGCGATGGCCACATCCACTCCCACCGCCCCTGCAGGCCGGGAATGACGATCACCGGCTGGCCCGCGCCTGCATCGAACGCGCGCATCTCAATTCCTCAGCGGCTTGCCGGTCTTCAGCGTGTGAGCGATGCGCTCCTGCGTCTTGCGCTCGCCGCATAGACTCACGAACGCTTCGCGCTCCAGGTCGAGCAGCTGCTGCTCGGTCACCGTCCCCGCGTGCGCGAGGTTGCCGCCCGAAAGAATCCACGCGAGCTTCCGGCCGATGACGGCATCGTGATCGCTGATGCGTCCCGCGCGCCACGCGAGGTGGACGCCGAGCTTGAGCGCCGCGAGCACGCTCTCGCCGCCGACGCGAATCACGGATCGCGGCTGCGCGGGCGTGTAGTCGCGCGCGAGCGTCAGCGCCTGTGCCTTCGCGTCCGCGAGCAGCCGGTCGCGGTTCATCGTGATCTCGTCGCCGTCGCGGAAGTATCCGATCCGCTTTGCGTCGGGACCGCTCGTCGCAACTTTGGCGAAGCCGATCGTCTCGAAGACGCGCTGAACGTAGGGCAGCGGATCTGAGCCCGCGGGTGCCGTCTCCATGGCACGCGCGAGCATCTCTTTCGTGCCGCCGCCTGCCGGAATCAGTCCCACGCCAACCTCGACGAGACCGATGTAGGTTTCCGCCGCCGCCTGGACGCGCGCCGCGTGCAGCGCGATCTCGCAGCCGCCGCCAAGCGCAAGGCCGGCGGGGGCGACGACGACCGGCACGTCCGCGTGCTTCAGCGCCATCGTCGCTCCCTGGAACCCGCGGACCATCATGTCCACGTCCTCCCAGTTGCCTTCCTGCGCTTCGAGCAGGAGCAGCATCAGGTTGGCGCCGGCGGAGAAATTGACGGCGTCGTTAGCAACGACGACAGCCGCAAAGTTCTGCGACGCTTCCTTTACCCCCGCCTGGAGCATCTGGATCGTGTCGCCGCCGATCGCGTTCATCTTCGAGTGGAACTCGATCTGCAGGACGCCGTCGCCGATGTCAAGGAGAGACGCGCCGCTGTTGCGCCTGACAACGCGGGGCTTGGGAATTGGCGGTTGGAGGTTGGGAATTGGCGGTTGGAGGTTGGGAATTGGCGTTTGGAGGTTGGAAATTGGCGCTTGGAGGTTGGGAATTGGCGGTTGGGAGTTGGCAATTGGCGGTTGGGAGTTGGGAATTGGCGGTTGGGAGTTGGGAATTGGCGTTTGGGGGTTGGGGATTGGCGTTTGGGAGTTGGGAATTGGCGTTTGGGAATTGTCAGCGGCAGCGGGCTGCAGTGCCGCTGCCGTCTCGAATGGACCCAGCTCCCAGCCGAAGCCCCAGCGCATCGCCTTGTCGATATCTTCCTGCGAGTACGCGATCTCATCGGCCACCTTGCGCGCGTATTCGATCGTCGGACCGAGCGTGGCACGAAGGAACGTGCCGACCTTGTCCTTGCTCTCGTAGAGAACTTTTGTCCGTTCCCTCACCGACTCGATCGGACGGGCGGCTTCTATCGAACCCAGCTTCGCAGACTGCTTCGCGCGGTACTCGAGCGTTTTCGGATCCAGCGTCAGGATCTGGTCGCCATCCTTCTTATAGAACCCGCGGCCGGCCTTCGCGCCGGTCATGCCGCGGGTCACCATTTCCGTGACGTATCCAGGCAGCTCGAAACCGAGCGTGCGCGCAACGTGCGCGAGGACGTCAACGCCCGCGATATCAACAGTCCGGAACGTCGCGCTCTTCGGCCGGCCGATCGCCGGGCCCGTCATCGCATCGACCTCTTCGATCGTGTACTCGCCGGACTCCAGCGCCCTGAATACCTGCATCAGGCTGAACATGCCGATCCGATTCGCGATGAACCCCGGCACGTCCTTCGCGAGCACGACCCCTTTTCCCAGCCGCACGTCCCCGAACTCGGTGATCGCGCGAACGACGGCGGGATCGGTGTCAGCGGTCGGGATGATCTCCAGCAGATGCAGGTAACGAGGCGGATTGAAGAAGTGCGTACCGAGCCAGTGACGGCGGAAGCTCTCCGAACGTCCCTCCGCGATTGACGCGATCGGAATGCCCGAGGTGTTCGAACTGACGACGGCGTCGGTGCGACGGACGCCGTCCACGCGCGCCATCAGCGCCTGCTTCGCATCGAGACGCTCGACGATCGCCTCGAGGATCCAGTCCGCGTCGGCAATCGACGCGAGATCCTCGTCGAATCCGCCGGTCTCGATCAGTGCCGCCGCATCCGGAGTGAAGAACGGGTCGGGCTTCAGCCGCTTCGCGCGCTCGAGTCCCTCGCGCGCCGCATCGCGCGATACGTCGAGCAGCCGGACGCGAACGCCGGCATTGGCGAAATGCGCGGCGATCTGCGCGCCCATGACGCCCGCGCCGAGGACTGCTGCCTTGCGAAATCTCATGAACGCCTCTTCGGCACACGAAGCCCGCCGACAAAGACATCGACGATGGCGTCCGCCTCGGACGCGAGGGAATACCTGCGCCGGCTCAGGACCCAGTTCGTCGCCATCTCGTCGAGACCACCGAAGAACAGCTTCGCGACGAGCGTCGCGTTCAGGTCCTTGCGGAACGCGCCTGTCTTCTGCCCCTCGACGACGAGCGCGCGGATGATGCCCAGGTATTCGCGCAGCAGCGTCGACGAGAAGCGCTCCATGAACTTCGTGGACTGCCGCAGTTCGACCTGGAAGACGACGGCGAGGCTGCGGTCGCGGCCCATGCGATCCAGATGCACGCGCGCGATGGCGCGCAGCTGCTCGACCGGATCCCGCAGCGGCGCCACGCAGGCGCGCCCGTCGTCGATGGCCTCGCGCATTGTCTTTTCAAAGATCGAGACGAGGAGGTCGTCCTTGCTGCGGAAATACAGATAGACGGTGCCGGCCGCGACACCGGCGGCGCGCGCCACGTCCGCCACCTGCGCGTTGAAGAAGCCGCGCGCTGCGAAGATGTCAGTGGCGGCGCGCAGGATCGCGTCGCGCTTGCCCGCGCGGGCGATGTCGGCGTTCCGGATGGGGGCGACGGTTGCCACTGAATGAATGTTCATTCAGCAGGCGCCCCCATGTCAACTGTGTGATAGTGGCCGCAACCATCCAGCTGAAGAGGGGCCCATGTTGGACGAGGCGCAGCAGCAGGCCATTGTCACGCGGCTCAATCGGATCGAAGGCCAGGTCCGCGGCATCCGTCGCATGGTGCAGGAGCCCCGTCTCTGCGTCGAAATCCTGCAGCAGCTCGCCGCCGCGGAGGCCGCGCTGAATCGGATCAGCCTCGCCGTCTTCCGCTTCCATGTTGAAAAGTGCGTTCCCGACGCCATCGCCAAGGGGGAGCCGGACCGCGCCCAGGGCCTGTCGGAGCTGATCGACATCTTCGATCGGTTTGCCAAATAGCCACAGCCGAGCTGGTTCGCGCCACCTTGCAATAACGTCCGTCTTCCCGCCATAGTGTAGCGTTCGGTTTCGTACACGGTCCGAACGCGCGATTCGACTCCGGTATCTGTCTGGGAGGATGGAGATGAGTTTTCGAATGGCAAGAATGGTGATGTTGGCTGCCGCATTGCTCGCGGCATTCGCAGCACCATCAGCGGCGCAGCTCTCCACGGGGCGTATCGACGCTTCGGTGTTGGACAGCACGGGCGCCGTTCTTCCGGGTGTCACCGTCGACATTTCGGGACCGCAGAAGCAGAGCGCGGTTACCGACTCCACCGGCGAGGTGCACTTCCTCAACCTGCCGCCGGGCAACTACACGGTGAGCGCGAAGCTTTCCGGCTTCAGCGATTACCTCAATAAGAACATCGCCGTCGCCACGGGCGGGAGCGTGCCCCTCAAGATTTCCATGTCGGTCGCAGGCGTCTCCACGCAGGTGCAGGTCACCAGCGAGTCCCCCGTCGTCGACACCAAGAAGATGGGCACATCGACGAACGTCAGCGTCGAGGAGCTCCAGAACATTCCGTCCTCGCGCGACCCGTGGGTCGTGCTGCAGACCGTGCCCGGCGTCATCGTCGATCGCGTGAACGTTGGCGGTGCGGAATCCGGTCAGCAGTCCGCATACCAGGCGAAGGGGGCGAGCGGCGGCGAGAACACGTGGAACATGGACGGCATCGCGATTACCGACATGGCCGCGCTCGGTTCGACGCCGACCTACTACGATTTCGACATGTTCCAGGACATGCAGGTCACGACCGGCGGCGCCGACGTGACGAGCCCGACACCGGGCGTGCAGCTGAACATGGTGCTCAAGAGCGGCACGAACACGCCGCATGGCAGCACGCGCATCTACTTCGAGAACGAGGATCTGCAGTCGAACAACCTGTCGAAGGACCTCGCCGCGACCATCGGCGGCACCTCCGGCAAGGGCAATCGCATGCACCAGTACAAAGACTACGGCTTCGAGCTTGGCGGCCCGATCCTCAAGAACCGCCTCTGGGGCTGGGGCGCGCTCGGCAAGACGCACGTGGACCTGATCACGCTCGGCGGCACGCACGACCGCACCGAGTTGAAGGACTCCTCGTTCAAAGCGAACGGCGAAATCGCCAAGGGCTTCCGCGCCAACTACACCTTCTTCCGCGGTAACAAACAGAAGTTTGGACGCGGCGTCGGCCCGACGGTTGCCGACGAGTCGTCGTACAACCAGAAGGGCCCGACCACGTTGAACAAGGGTGAGGGGAACTTCGTGATCGGCAACAACCTGTTCCTCGCGGCGCGTGCCTCGCACGTCGACGGAGGGTTCCAGCTCGCCGCGCGCGGCGGTCCCGACACGCAGATGTATGTTGACGACGGTGGCGTGACGCGCGGATCGGCGGACACCTACAAGACCAATCGTCCGCAGAACAATTTCTCCGTCGATGCGAACTCGTTCCGCGGCCATCACGAGCTGAAGTTCGGCTTCGGCTGGCGCAAGGCCTCGGTCGATTCGAGCGACGTCTATCCGGGCAACGGCGTGATCACGATCCACAACGGCTACCCGGACTTGATCGCGAAGATTACGCGGCCGGGACACTTCCTGACCGACGCCGTTTACACGAGCGCGTACGGCGGCGACACATGGACGATGAACCGGGCGACGCTGAATCTTGGCGTGCGCTGGGACCATCAGGCGGCGTCACTCGGTGCCGCGTCGGTAAAAGGCAGCTCGGTGCTTCCGAGCCTGCTTCCGCCGCTCACGGCGACGCCGGCAGACGACGCGGTCGTCTGGAAGGCATTTTCACCGCGTCTCGGACTCACCTACGCGCTCGACGCGAACCGCAAGACGATCGCGCGCGCCAGCTACTCGACGTTCGCGTCGCAGCTCAACGCCACACAGGCGGGCACGATCTCGGCCATCCAGTACTCGGCGATTTATTACTACGCGATCGACACGAACGGCAACAAGATCGCGGACCCGAGCGAGATCCTGTTCGGTCTGGGCAACATCGGCTACTACGGGTTCGATCCGCTGAACCCGACGCGGCTGACGACGATCAACCAGATCGGGAAGTACTCGACGCCGCGAACGCAGGAAGCGATGTTCGGCATGGATCACGAGCTGGCGCCGAATTTCGGTGTCAGCGCGACGTTCACATATCGGTACTTCAATCACTTCGACTGGAGTCCGCGCATCGGCGTGACGTCGGCGAACTATACGCAGACCGGCACGTTTACTGGCAGCGCCGATCCAATCGGCACCTTCAGCACGCCCTTCTACGCGATCAACGCGGATGCGATCCCGGCGGGCGGCGGCCGCAGCTACGAACAGCGGAAGGGCTATCACCAGCGCTTCGTCGGCCTCGAGGCGAGCGCCGTGAAGCGCCTGTCGAACAGGTGGATGGCGCGGTTAGGGTTCTCGACGAACGATCACCGTGAGTACTTTGACAGCGCATCTGCGCTCGAAGACCCGACGCCGGGACCCGCTTCGCCGAACAAGGATGGCGGCGTCGTCGTCACACGCACGGGGGGTAGCGGCAAGAGCAACATCTATATGGTGCTGCCGCGCTACCAGGTCGTGGCGAACGGAATGTACCAAGGGCCATGGGGCGTGAACTTCGGTGCGAACTGGCTCCTGCGCCAGGGCTACGCGATCCCCTACTTCCGGAGCAATGTGGCGACGGGCGATCCGCTCTCGAACCTGAAGAGCGTCCTCATCGTGCCCGATGTGACGCACTTCCGGCTGCCGAACATCAGCTCGTTTGACGCGCGGGTGGAAAAGGCGTTCAACGTGCGGCGCCTGAAGATGATGGCGGATCTGGACGTGTTCAACCTGACCAACAACGCGACCGTGCTCGGCAAGCAGTACGACCTGCGGCGGACGGGACCGACAGGGTTCGACAAGATCCTCGAGGTCATGAACCCGCGGATCGTTCGGCTCGGCGCGCGGCTGAATTTTTAAAGCCGGCGCGACAACTTCCAATTCCCAACATCCTTCCAAGCGATTTGGGAGTTGGGAGTTGGGAGTTGGGAGTTGGGAGTTGGGAGTTGGGAGTTGTGGAGTTGGGCATTAAACTGAAACCCGGGGCTGGAACACTGGCCCCGGGTTTTTGTTGTCCCGGCGTGCCAGCGCCACAAATTTCAATCCGGGGGCTTTGCCCCCGGAAACCCCCTACACGCTCGCTCGCGGGGGCCCCTGAGCCCCGCTTCCGCCTCCGCTGAAGCTACGGCGGACGCGCCGAAGCGCCCCCGGCGCGAAGGCGGGCCGCTCGCGTGGCTCACTCGCTGCGCTCGTTCGCTCGGCGCTGATACACTGGGTTTTTCTTTCTCTGGCGTGCCAGCGCCACAAACTTCGGAAGGCCTATGCCACGTACGCGCGCTCTGCTGACCGCACTCCTCGTGTCCGCGTTCCTTGCTGCCTGCGGCGGTGGCGGCGGCAGCAACGGCGGCAACTCCGGCGGGAACTCCGGCGGTGGAACCACTCCGACCAACCCCTGTACGACCGCGCTGCTGGCCGACACGGCGGAAGTCTCCGCGGTCGGCGAGGTCGCAAGCGGCGCAATACCGGCTCCAGACAAGACTGAAAAGAAAAGTCTGATCGACGGCAATCCGCGCGGACGGCTCTACGAAGCGCGCGCCCTGCACGAGGCGGCCCAGCTGCGCCGGGAGGGCGCGGCACGCGCCGCGGCGGTTACGGACGCCGCTTTCGGCCAGACCGCGATCACGTCTCCTGCGCCGGTAGCGGAGGACGTCGGCGAGATCGCCGTCCTCCAGGACACGGGCGACCTGATCCTTCCCGCGAATCCCTACGACGTGCGCAGCGTGGGGCTGCGGTTCACCCGTAATGGCTCCAGCTACACGCTCTCGAAGATCGACGGCACCTTCCGTTCCGCACTCGGCAACCGCGTCACCCTCAGCGATGACGACTCTGTGAACGTCAACATCCCGTTCTCCTTTCCCTTCTATGGCATGGCGCAGACGGTCGCGTTCGTCAACTCCGACGGCAACATCACGTTCGGCGAGGAGGACAAGAGCAGCACCGAGCGCAACGTCGCGCGCCTGCTCACGGGACCGGCGCGAGTCGCGCCGTTCTTCGCTGACCTCGATCCGTCGACGGGCACGGGCAAGATCTTCGTGAACGCGGCCTCGGATCAGTACACCGTCACCTGGTGCGCCGTCCGCGCGTTCGACTCGACGCGTTCTGTGACCGCGCAGACGACGCTGCTGCCCGACGGCAGCGTCGAAATGAAATACAGCGACGCTATCAACATCGGCGACTCCGTCGTCGGCATCTCTCCCGGCCATACGGCGGATGTTGCGCTCGTCGATCTGTCGAACGGCAGCGGCTCGAGCTCCGCGGCGATTGCCGAACGGTTCGCGCAGGCGGTCTCGATCGACACGTTCGCAGTCGCGAAGAAGTTTTACACGACGCATTCCGACAGCTATGACCAGATCCTCCTCTGGACCGACGACCGGCTGATCACAGGCGCCTTTGCCTACGAGATCACGGTCGCGAACGAGGTTCGCGGCATCGGACAGGACATTTACGATCTGTCGCGATCGCTCGGAAGCAGCGGACGCCTGCGGTCGCTGGTGGTGATGGACTGGCTCGGTAAGTATCCCGACGATCCGACCGGGAAGTTCCTCGGCGAGAACAACACGCTCAGCGTGATCGGGCAAGAAGCGGGGCACCGATGGCTGGCTTACCTGTCGTTCCGCGATCGAACCGGTGCGCGCTCTGACGCCCTGCTCGGCCGCGATCTCGCGCACTGGAGTTTCTTCATGGACTCCGATGCGTCGGTGATGGAGGGCAACGACATCGAGGACCTTGGCGGCGGGCAGTTCCGAACGACGGACGCAGTGAAGCGATACAACCGGCTCGATCAGTACGCGATGGGGCTGGTCCCTCCCTCGGCCGTGCCCTCGTTCTTCTACGTGGAGAGCCCGAACTCGACGAAGACCAGCGAGTCCGCTCCGTCAGTGGGAGTGTCGTTCACCGGCACACGCCGCGACGTGCTGATCGATGACGTAATTGCGGTGATGGGCCAGCGCACCCCGTCGTCGACTGATTCGTCCAAGGTGCACCGTCAGGCGTTCATCTACGTCGTTTCCGCTGGAAAGCCGCTGGACGGCGCGCAGGTGTCGAAGCTGGACAGGATCAGAACGCAATGGGAAGCGTTCTTCCGCGACGCGACCGAAGGGCGAATGACGGCCGACACGCGACTTCGCTGAAGCCTACTTCCACGCGAGCGCAGCGAGCGCTTCTTTGGCCTGGCGCTCGTAGGGGCCGCCCAGCTGCAGGTACTTCTCGAAGTTCGCAATGGCGCGGCGGCGATCCTCATCGCCGCCGACCCATTTCTCCATCTGCTTGTCGTAGCGCTGTGACTTCATCAGCCGCATCTGGTGCGTGCGCGCGAGGTTGAAGTAGCCGAGCGCGTCGGCCGGCGCGACCTTCGTGGCCTTTTCAAACGATTCGATCGCGGCGTCGAGCGCGCCGCGGCGGACGTGGATGACGCCAATGGCGTTCTCCACTTCCGCATCCGCCGGCCAGCGCGATTCGGCATCGCGCAGCACTTTGAGCGCCGACCTCTCGTCGTGCTGCAGCCCGTATGCGTCCGCAAGGCTGAAGTAGATCGGCTCGAACTCCGGCGCGTCGCGGCGGACGCGTTCCCACGACTGCGCCGAGTCGCGATACTGCCGCAGCGCGAACTGTGAGAGTCCGAGCGCGTAGATCACCCACGGGCGTGCGTCGGGTGACTTTGCCGCTTCTCCAAGCTCGCGCGACGCAGTTTCGACGTCGCCTTTCTCGTACGCCGCCCACCCGCGTTCGGCGGCGGGTGTGCCGGTGCCCGACGGGCGTAAGCGCGCCGATGCGGGATCCTTTCGCAGTGCCGCGACTATCTTCCCCGTGTCCATTCGTCCTGCGGGCAGCGGCACCGCGATACTGACGTCCTCCCGAAGCGTGAGCACGCCGGGCGATACGGGCACATCCGGCACCCCCGCGGCGGGCGGCGCGCGCGTGATGGCCCTGCGGGTCAGAAGCGCGGCTGGCTCGAGCGCCAGGTAGCCGCGCCGCGCGCGCACCTTCACTCCAGCCCGCGAGACCTTGACGTCGATCGCGCGATACTTCCCGTCGAACGCGGCATTCGACGGCGCATACGCGACGACGTAGTAGGTGCCGGCGTCCTGCTGGATGATGTCAAGCGCACGCGAGAAGTTGTTCTCGTTGCGGATCGCCATCCCGCCGGTGTCCACGGCCAGGCTGTTCGTGCCATCCGCCTGCATATCGAACGTATTCGAGGGCCCGTGCGAGTCGAAGGCCACCACTTGATCAACGATCGCGCCTCCCGTCTTGTCGAGTCCGCGCGCATCGATGGTGTAGAAATGTGCGCCGGCTCTTGCCGCTTGCCCCACTGCGAGTCGCAGTTCACCTTCGCGCCCTTCGATGCGGAAACCTTCGGAGAGGAACACGATGCTTTTCGCACCCGGGATCCTCGCGAGCCCCTTACAAATCAGGTCGATGGAGGTGATCGAGCGAGTTGCCCTCACGCGCGCGTCAACGACGGCATTACGCGCCTTGCCGTCAAGGATCGCCTCCACGGCCTCTTTTCCGTGCGGTCGATTGCAGAAGTCCGCATCCTCCGCGCAGGCGCGATCGACCGCAGTGGCCATGGTGCTCGCGTCCCCCCTGTCGTAGAGCTCGGCCTCCTCATCATCGCGGAGGCGCGGCCACTCCCGTTGCAGCATCAAACGCGGACGTGTGTCTCCCGGCAGCTTCATGCCGGTCGCTGCCTTGCGCAGCTCCTCGCGATCAGTGGTCAGGCGACCATTGATCATGTTGCCTTCGCTGACTACGCCGCCCATGTCGCCGTGGCGAAACCGGTCCTTGACGAAGGCCACCACGGCGTCCCGCGTCCGCTGCAGTCCACCGGCGCTCAGGTGGTTGGTGTCGAAGACGAAAAGCCACACGGCGGGTGCTGCGTGCTCGGTGCCTGGGATTGGGTGAGTGCTCTGTGCTTGGTGCTCGGTGCCGGGTGCTGAAGGTGCTACAGCGGCGGAAGCTGCGCCGACCAGTGTGACTGATTGGATCTTCTGTGGAACGCCGTCTTCGCTGATCTGGAAATCGCCGAGGCCAAGATCCGTGACGAAGCGGCCGTCCTTGAGCACGCGCACGTCGACTTCGACGAGCTGCGTGCCGGACCGAAATGTCTGCGGCGGTGGCGCAGGTGTCGGAGTCTGCTGCGAATGAGCAAGGACGACGAACGCCGCTACCAACCACAAACGCATCAAGTTTCACCCCGACGCAACCCTCAAACTATTGCGTCACATTTACCACGTACAACTCGTAGCGATTCTTCGCCGCCCGCTGGAGAAAGGCGATCTTCTTGCCGTCCGGGGACCACGCGGGCAGGATGACGTTCTTCGTCGCGTCGACCTGCTGCTTGTTCATCTTCTCGTCCATCACGGCGAGCTTCCCGGCGGCATTGGTATACGCGACCATCTGCTCGCGCGGAGACCAGCCAAAGGTGTAGCCGGGGATGAACTGCTGGTTGACGAACTCGCCGACGACTTCTCCCTTGAGGTGCAGCGTGACGACCCGCTGGAGCTGCGCCTGCGCGGCGTGGGCCGCGACGTCTCCCGCGCTCGTGCCGCCGGTGCCGGACGTATCGGCGCCGCCGCGAGCGAGGTCGCCCCCCATCGGCGACGCCGTCGCGGTCACCGTGCGCTCTTCGACCTTGGGTGTGTCGACGCCGAACGTCTTCGAGCCGGGCGCGAACTGGTTCGACTTCCACGTCCAGTACTCAGTTGCCCACGCCGGCGGCTCGCCGACCGGCTCGGGTTTGCCCTCGCTCGCGGACATGACAAAAAAGCGATGGTTCTTGATCATGCCGGCCTTGTCGCGCTCCGAGGTCTGGAGAAACAGCTTGTCTCCCTCGGCCGACCACGCGAGCTGCGTCGGTTCACCTTTCAACTTGCCGGTGTCGATCGTGGACACGAGCGCGGGCGCCGAAAGCTGCAGTGCAATACCGATCACTGTCGCGAGCATCATTTTTCACTTTCCTGGCGCGCCCAGCGCGCTCGGACTCCTGGTGAATGACAATCCGCTACCCTTTCCGCTCTATCTCGCTCAGCTTCGCCAGCAGTTCCGGCGAGTCGGGAAGTGCCGCGAGGCCGGCGCGCACCGCCTGCGCCGCGAGCGCCGGCTCCGAAAGGCGAAGGTACGCGTCGGCGAGCGCGAGGTGCGCGGGAACCATCTTCGGATTTATGACGGCCGCGGCCCGCCACGCGCTGATCGCGTCGCGGTGCGCCCCGGCCGCTTCGTGCGCCCATCCGAGTACGAACGCGACGGCGGCGTTCGACTGATTCATTTTCAGCGACGCTGACAGCTCCGCGGCGGCGGCCGCATACTCCGCTGCCGCGAACAGATCGAATCCTTTCGTCGCATGCGCGGCAGGCGGAGACATCGACTGCCGCAGTGTCTCGCGCGCCTTCCGGACGAAATCGCCGTTGAGGATATCTGCCGGACGCATCGCCGGCGCGGGCAGAGGCGCCGCAGGTGGCGGTGTTGGAGCGCGGCCTGCCACGACCTCGACCTCGCGTGCCAGCTCCGCAATCGTTTCCGATCCGGCGGTCACCTTCACACGCGCGACGTAGGCGCCAGGGGTGATGGATGACAGCGGCAGAGCGAACTTCGCGCGCCGCACCATTCCCGTGCCATCGCTGATCGCGGCGTCTGTGTCTGCCTTGACGGTTGCAAGGGGCTGGTTCGATCCGGCGGGAACCAGCGCCGCGGTGACGGCGAGTGCCTCGAGCTGTTCCGGGATGCGGCCGTACGCCTCGAGCATGCCCGACAGTCCATCCTCCGTATACGCACGCGCGCGCACCGGCAGTGATCCCGTGGCAGAGGACAGGATGACGTCGCTGACAGTGACGTCGGGACCGGATACCCCGCGTACATCGAGCTTCCGATCGGCGCTTCCGACGAGACCACCGGGTTCCCGCACGATCGTGCGCATCATGTACGCGCCGGGCGGAACGTCGAAGTGCACGCGATAGAGCCCGCGTCCCGTTGCGGATCCTTCGCTGGCGGCTTGCGGCAGCGGCATCGTGTCGGTGCCGCTTGCGACGACGCGTCCATCACGCATGTCGCGGACGACGAAGACGACGTCGGCTGTCTCGTCTTCGCCGCTCTTCACCGGCAGGTCCGCCTCGAGGGAGAGAATGACGCGCGACCGGCCGGCATTCTCGGCCCGCAGCGTGTACGTCGTGTACTCGACGCGCAGCGCCTGCTGCGCGAAGGGAGCCGCAAGCGCCGCATCGATTGCGCGGCGCCTGTCGAGCACGGCGCCGGGCTTCAAGGCTGCGTAGCCGGTCCGCGCGCTCACGCGTGCGCCCGGCCGCTTCACGCGGACCGAGACGCGGCGGTAATCGCCGCGTGCCGCGAGCGCCGCGGCGCTGGGCGTGAAGCCAACGACGTAATAGTCCTGCGCCTGTTCGGCGATCCGCGCGAGCGCGGTGTCGAGGTGTGAGGCCGCGTCGATGATCAGCGCGCCGTCGGTTTCCGCTGCGAGCCCGCCAAGCGGCTCGGTTCGCGCCATCGCCTCCGTGGCGTTGTCGGTGGACGGCACCTGCGGGCGCGCGATGTCGGATCCCGCGCGGCGGTTCAAATCGAACGAGTAGAACACGGCATAGCTCTGGGCTGCCGCGGCGGCAACGTGTTCGAGCTCTCGCGTGACGTTTCGCTGGTGGAAGCCTTCGGAGAAGAAAACAACCGTCTTGCGTCCTTCGATCGTGCGGTACTGTGCGATGAGATCCGACAGCCTGTGCAGCGTGTCGCGCGCCGCGGCGTCCGCTTGCGCGACGATCGTCCGCGCATTTTCGAGAATCAGCTTGCGCGTCACCGCGGGTTCTTCGCCCGACGCGCGACGCTGCGCGCCGCGATCGACCGCGCCGGTCGTGCCGGCCGCGGCAGCGGCGCCCACGTCCGCCGTCAGGTCGATGGATTGCCGCACGAGCACGTCGGTGACCGCCTTATCGCTGCCCGCTGCGATCTCGTACGCCTCGTGCACCGAAATGTCTCCGCCGGCGCTCTTGACGTTGTGGTCCATCTCCGCGCGCACTTTCGCGAGCTCCGCGAGGGCACGCGTCCGATCCGCCGTGAAGCCCAGCTCCGGTCCCGGACCGGGAATCCCGATTACCGCGACGCGATCCGACGAACGCACACGGGTCTTGATGAATGTCTCCGCCGCGCGCCGCACGATCTGCTCGTTGCCCGGCGTGATGTGCGCCTGATCGAAGACGAGCAGGTACAAGTGCCCGCGCGGTGCGGCGCGATTCGACGACACTTCGGCTGACACCGCGCGCAGCGCCGCCTCCGCGTACATGCCCGGCGGCTCCGCGATGTGCTGGAAGAGCAGCAGCGGCAGCGCCTGGCCGTTCTCGACGATTTCGAGCTCTTCCGGGCGGATGTCCGTGATGGGCCGCCCGTTGGCGTCGGTGACGCGGACGTCGAAACGAACGAGATCGATGCCGGAGCGGAAGATCGGCTGCGGGGCAGGGTGCTGCCCGACCGCGAAAACCGCCGCGAGCAGGGCAGATGCGAAGAAGCGCATTTTTATCGGATCTTAACCCGCCGCGCCTTCTCGGGCTCGCCGAACATCGTCCACAGCTGCGCCGCCACGACGCGCGCCTCCGGCGTCGGGGAGACGCGGAGGAGCTCGTCAACCACGCGTTCGGATTCGGTGTCGCGTCCCATTGCGCGGTACAGCATTGCCAGTCCGGCGCGCGCGCGAGTGTTGTGAGGAAACAGCCGCACTTCGTCGAGCAGGTAAGGCTCAGCTTCCGGATAGCGTTCCAGGCGCGCAAGAGAATCGCCGATGTAGTAATTCAGATCGTTCATCTGGACCGTGCGCCCGCGCAGCGCCTCCCGCGCGCGCATCAACGGCCCGAGCGCCTCGGCGTACTTGCCCTCGTTGTAGAGCAGCAGTCCTTCGACGTAGAACGGCATCGGGAGCGTGCTGTCGGCCTGCTGCGCGAGCGACGCCTCCTTTCGCGCGAGCTCGCGGTCGTGTTTCGCCAGCGCAATCTTCGCGAGCACTTCGTGCGCGCCCGCGGGCGCGACGCTGATCGCCAGTTCCGCGTGCTGGCGCGCCTCGTCCAGCTTGCCGATGCGCAGCAGCGCGCCCGCGGCGCCGATCAGGCTTCCCGGATCCTTCGGCTTCCGCCTGATGACTTCCTTGTACGCCGCGATCGCGTGCGGCATGTCGCCGCGGCGGATCTGCACTTCCGCGAGCTGCAGCCACACGTCGGTCATCTCGGGATCTTCGCGCAGTACCTCCTGGTAGATCACGATCGCGTCGTCGAACTTCAACTCGCCGGCCAGATCGGCTGCATGTCGATAGCGCTCGAGGATTTTCACCTTGTCCTTCGGATCCGGAAGCGAGTCCCCCGGCAGCGAGAGCGACGCACTGCTGCCGCCGCCGACGTAGCCGAGCGCTGCGAGCTTCTGCTTGTCCTCGTCGCTGACGGCGGTCGGCGCGTCGATCGAGGCGTTCCTGATCAGTCCCTCGAGCGCGCCGCGCATGGCCTGCCGTACCTGCGGACGCTCCGCGGCGACGGACGATGTCTCTTTCGGATCGCGCTCGAGATCGAATAGTTCGTCCCGCGGTGCGCGGATCAACCGGTAGCGCGGGTCCGTCAGCGAATAAAGCTCGCTCCAGCCGAAGTGATAGCGCGAATACAGCGCTTCGGCGTAGATGCCCTGGTCGGCCACGGTCCCCGTGCCTTCGAGAAGCGGCTTCAGTGAGCGACCTCTGAGTTCGGCCGGCTTCGCCGACGTAACCAGATCCATCAGCGTCGTCGCGAGATCGATGTGCTGCACGGGCGCCGCGACGCGGCGTCCGGTGTGCGTACCGGCAAGCTTGATCGCGAGCGGCACGCGCGTGGTTTCCTGGTAGAGGAACAATCCGTGTTCCTGCTCTCCGTGGTCCCCCAGACCTTCGCCATGATCCGAGAGGAGGACGATCGTAGCGCGGTCGAACACGTCCATCGCGCGAAGCCGATCCAGCAGTCGCCCGACGATCTCGTCTGCGTACGCGATCTCTCCATCGTAGGGGTCGTACGACTTGAAGCGATCGGGCGGTGCGTACGGCTTGTGCGGCTCGTAGATGTGGAAGAACAGGAAGAACGGCTTTTGGGGATCGCGCTGGGACAGCCACTTCTCGGCTGCAGTCAGCGTCTGCTCGCCCGGACGCTGCACCTGTCCGATCGAGAGCTCGCCCGACGAAGCGGGAAGCTCGCTGTCATAGGTATCGAAGCCCTGGTTCATGCCCGTCGCGGCGCGCAGCACGTACGCAGACACGAATCCTCCCGTCGGCCACCCGCGCTCGTGCAGCGCGCGCTGGAGAAACCACTGATTCGGCTTCAGCGTGAAGCCGATGTTGTCGCGAACGCCGTGTTCGAAGGGCAGCGCCCCGGACAGGATGCTCGCGTGCGCCGGGAGTGTCTGCGGCGCGTGCGAGTAGGCGCGTTCGAAGACGATGCTCTGCGCGGCGAACGCATCGATATTCGGCGTGCGCACTTTCGTGTAGCCGTACATCGGCAGATGATCGGCGCGCAGCGTGTCGATCGAGATCAGGATGATCGGGCCGTTCGCTGCAGATCCTGAATGCACGATCAAACGGCGCACGGTCCACGCACCAGCCACCAACACCACAAAGAGCACAAAGATCACGAAGATCCTTTGTGGTTTTCGTGCGCTGTTTTTCATTGCCCCAGCAGCCTTCTAACGCGATGGATGTCCGCTGCGTATTGCACTGGCGGCGCTTCGCGAGCGAAGCGTTCGAGAAAGGGGCGGGCCTCGTCGCGGCGGCCAGCTGAATCGAGCTCCATGCCGAGGTTGAACAGCGCGTCGAAATCGTTGGGTGCGAGCTCGACGGCGCGCTTCCAGTGTGCGAACGCCTCGTCGCGCCGTCCGCTACGCATCGCGACGACGCCGAGACCGTTGTGCGC
This sequence comes from Vicinamibacterales bacterium, assembly GCA_035637115.1. Classification (GTDB taxonomy): domain Bacteria; phylum Acidobacteriota; class Vicinamibacteria; order Vicinamibacterales; family 2-12-FULL-66-21; genus JAICSD01. The sequence continues at coordinate 12,881 of DASPXV010000245.1, read as the reverse complement.
GCGCGCCGATTTCGGATCTGCCGCGACCGCCTCCTCCAGCGACGCACGCGCTGCAGCAAGATTCCCACGCTGCAGCTCCAGCGTCCCGATGTTTTCGAGCGCCTGCACGTTGCCGGGATATTCGGCCAGCGCGCGGCGGAAGATCGCTTCCGATCGGTCGTCGCGCCCCGCACGCGCGTACGCAATGCCGAGCGCATTCAGCGCGTCACGATCCGCGGGCGTTTGCCGCGACAGTGGTTCCAGCAATGCAATCGCATCCGAGGGGCGCCCCGCTTCCGCCAGGTACGACCCCAACTGTGTCGTCATGCCGGGCTCGATCGCGTTCGCGCGAAACGCGCGCTCGAGCGTGCCGATTGCACCGGCAGCGTCACCCGACTGCCACTGGAGAAATGCCAGATTCCGATAGCCGATGGCCATCGATGGACGCCGCTGGATAATGCGCTCGTAGATCTGCAGCGCCTCCGGCTTGCGTCCGTTCTGCCACGCCTCGATGCCCTGCTGGATCCACTGGTCCAGCTCCATGAGATTCTTCGGGTCGTCGTCCTCAGTGTAAGCAGCCTTGCGAGGTGCGTTGCCGGACGTGTAGCCAAGCGACTGCAGCTTCGCGGCAACGTCGGGCGATTCCGCGAAGCGCTCGCCCGGCGGCGCCGCGTGGAAATCCCGCAGCCGCGTTTCGAGGACTCGCCGCCGGTCTGCGCGCCGGTCCGCAAGGTTCGCCGCTTCGTTTGGATCGGTCGATAAGTCGTACAGCTCCGGCTTCGGAAGGTCGATGTACTTTTCGTGTCCCGCGAGCGTTCCCTGGAGTGGCGCCCAGCCGCGATTGAGCATCGCCGACATCGCCTCGAAGTACGAGGAGACGTCTTGGTCCGCCGGCAGCGTCGCGCCCGGAAGCAGCGAGCGTCCGTGAAGGGCACTCGGGACTGAAGCGCCAACCGCGTCGAGCAGCGTCGGAAGGAGATCGACGTGGCGGGCAGGAAAGTGCGAAACCGTTCCCGCGTGCTGCCTGACGCCGAGCTGCGTGAGGATCAGCGGGACTCGCAGGGTCGTTTCGTATGCGAGCAGGCCGTGCGTCAGCTCCCCATGATCGCCGAGGCCTTCACCGTGATCTCCCGTGACGACCACGACAGTCGGTCTCGTGCTCGATCTCGCCGCGTCGAATAACGGTCCAAGCGCCTTGTCCACGTACGCAACCTCACCGTGGTACAGCCGTCCGGCGTACTCGGTGTCGAATGGCGGGGGTGGCGCGTACGGCGCGTGCGGATCGAACACGTGCACCCACGCGAACCAGCGTCCGTTCTGCGTGTGGATCCATTTCAGCGCGGCATCGACGACTTCTCCGGCCGGCCGTTCGGCAAGCGTGAAGTCGGAGTTGTTCCCGGTCCGGCCGAACCGGTCGTCGTAGACGTCGAAGCCGCCATCCAGTCCGAAGCGCCGCTCGAGCGGGACGCCGCCGACGAACGCGCCCGTCGCAAAACCCTGCGCCTTCAACATCGTGGCGATCGTCGCGAGCCCGGGCTTGAGGCGATAGCCGCTGTGATCGCGAACGCCATGCTCGTATGGATAGGTCCCGGTGAGGATGCTCGCGTGCGAAGGGCGCGTCAGGACAGCGTGGGCATGCGCGAAATCGAATCGCGTGCCCGCTGCCGCGAGCGCGTCGAGGTTCGGCGTCCGCGCGGCGCCGCCATAACTCGAGAGCGCGTCCGCACGGAGCGTGTCGATCGTGACGAGGAGGACGTTCTGGTCGGCGCGGCGATCGAACCGTGCGACGCTGTCGCCTCGTCCCGCCACGATCCAGGCGATCGCACCGAGGGCGACCGCCGTCGCGGCGATACCCGCCGCCGCGAAGGACCGGGACATGCAAAAAGTATAATCCACGCGTGACCGCAGCTTTGTTCCGGCGCGCCCTGACCATCGGACTGGTCGCTGTTTGTTTTGGCGCTGCGCCATTGAGCCAGGAGGGAATCGACGTCGCGCGGCTCGACACCATCCCGCCGCTCGTGGAGCAGGCCATCGCCGATAAGAAACTTCCCGGCGCCGTCGTCCTCGTCGGCCGGGGGGATCGCGTCGTGTACGAAAAGGCGATCGGCCGCCGCGCCGTCGATCCTGCGCCGGAGTCAATGACGATCGACACGATCTTCGACGTCGCGTCGCTGACCAAGGTCGTGGCGACGACGACGAGCGTGATGAAGCTGGTCGAGGAGGGACGCGTCCGTCTGAACGATCGTGTCGCCGATTACATCCCCGGATTCGAGCGTTACAACAAGACGAACATCACCGTGCGGCACTTGATGACGCACACGTCCGGCTTGCGCCCGGACCTCGATATGGCGGAGCCGTGGGTCGGATACGACAAGGCGATCGAGCTCGCAATAGAGGAAATCCCGACCGCGGCTCCAGGCGAGCGTTTCGTCTACAGCGACATCAACTATTTCCTGCTCGGTCACATCGTCAAGCGCGTGAGCGGAGTTCCGCTCGACGAGTTTGCGAAGAAGAACGTTTTCGAACCGCTCGGCATGAAGGACACGGGATTTCTTCCGGCCGCATCGTTGCGCGCGCGGATCGCGCCAACTGAGAAGTGCACGCCGTACGGTTATCCATGCGAGGGGCCCGAGCTGCAGATGCTACGCGGCGTTGTGCACGATCCAACATCGAGGCGGATGGGAGGCGTTGCGGGTCACGCCGGCCTCTTCAGTACTGCAGGTGATCTCGCGATCTTCTGCCGCATGCTGCTGAATGGCGGTACTTACAACGGCAAGCGGGTCCTCGCGCCGCTGACGGTTGCGAAGATGACGACGCCCGCGAGTGCGCCCGGCGATCCGAACGTGCGAGGACTCGGATGGGACATTGATTCGACGTACTCCGCCAACCGCGGGGAGCTGCTGCCGATCGGCTCGTTTGGCCATACGGGATTCACGGGGACGTCGATCTGGATCGATCCGCTCACGCGCGAGTTCGTCGTGTTCATGTCGAACCGCGTCCACCCCGACGGAAAAGGTGACGTCACACCGCTGCGCGCGCGCGTTGCGACGATAGCGGCGGCAGCAATCACCGATGCGCCGTCGGAAGCTGGGCGCGCCCGCGCGATGACCGGCCGCGACTTCGGCGCGCCGGCGCCTGCCCCTGCGCGCGCGAAAGCGTTACCGGTACAAAGCGGCCTCGACGTTCTTCGCGCCCAGGGTTTCGCGCCGTTGCGCGGCAAGCGTGTTGGCCTTGTCACCAACCACACGGGACGCGCGCGTGACGGTGCGACCGCGATCGATCTGTTCTTCAATGCCAAGGACGTGAAGCTGGTCGCGCTGTTCAGCCCGGAACACGGCATCCGCGGCATTCTCGACACGACCGTCCCGGCTGAAGTGGATGAGAAGACGAAGCTGCCGATCCACTCGCTTTACGGCGAGACACGCCGTCCGACCGCGGCGATGCTGCAGGGACTGGACGCGATCGTCGTCGATCTGCAGGACGTCGGCAGCCGCTTCTACACCTATACGACGACGATGGCGTTCGTGATGGAGGAGGCAGCGAAGGCGAAGCTGCCGGTGTTCGTGCTCGATCGTCCCAACCCGGTAAACGGCTGGCAGATCGAAGGGCCGGCGCTGGATCGTGACGAGACCAGCTTTGTCGGATACTTCGCGACCATGCCGACGCGTCACGGGATGACGCTCGGCGAGCTCGCAAAACTGTTCAACGCGGAGAACAAGATCGGCGCCGATCTCACGGTTGTCGCGATGAAGAACTGGAAACGCGACCAGTGGTTCGACGACACGGCGCTGCCGTGGATCAGCCCGTCGCCGAACATGCGCAACATGAACGAGGCGGCGCTCTACACGGGCATCGGCGTGATCGAATACACGAACGTGTCCGTTGGGCGCGGCACCGACACGCCGTTCGAGCAGATGGGAGCGCCCTGGATCGACGGCGTGCAGCTCGCGGATGCGCTGAACGCGCGTTCGCTGCCGGGCGTCCGTTTCTACCCCGTGCGCTTCACGCCGACGTCGAGCAAATACGCGAACGAGGAGTGCCAGGGCGTCTTCATCATCGTGACGGACCGCACGGCGATGCGGCCTGTGCGCGTGGGCCTGGAGATCGCATCCGCTCTCCAGCGGCTGTATCCGACGCATTACCAGATCGACCAGCTCGCGCGGCTGATGGGATCGAAGGACTCCGTCGCGCGGCTGAAGACGGGGGACGATCCCGCCGCGATCGCCGCATCGTGGAGCGCCGCCGAAGCGCGCTGGCGTCTGCTGCGCGCGAAGTACCTCTTGTACTACTGAGGCGACTCGCCGACGCTGACTTCCGCCTAAAGGCGGAAGCTGCACGGGTGGGGGGATAGCGACGGGCGGGGGATAGCGATTGCAGCTTCCGCCTTTAGGCGGAAGTCAGCGTCTCCGCTTCTTGTCGACGTACATCTTCTCGTCGGCCTGCTGCACGAGCGCCATGATGTCTTCGGTATCCGCCGGCACTTCCACGCAGCCGATACTCAGGGCCACACCCGGGGGAAGATCCTTGACGTGCGGTGATCCGGCAAAGGCCTGCTGCAGCGTGAGCGCGCGGCGGCGCGCCTCCTCCTCGCCGCACGAGATCAGCACCAGGAACTCGTCGCCGCCCCAGCGGAACACGTAGTCCGCCTCACGGATGTTCTTCAGCAGGAATCCGGCGACGTCGCGCAGCACGCGGTCGCCTGTCTCGTGCCCGAGCGTGTCGTTGATCGCCTTGAAGCGATCGACGTCGATGAACACGATCGACAGCGGGACCTCGTACCGCTTATGGCGATGGAGCTCGCGTCCGATCACTTCATGGAAGAACCGGCGGTTGCGCGTGCCGGTGAGCGGATCGGTGATCACCAGCTGGCGGAGCTCGTCCTGGGCGGTCTCGAGCCGCCGATTGATCCGCTGCAGCTCGAACGTCATGTCCTCGAAGGCGAGCAGCTGCTGGCCGAGTGCACCGACGAGGAACAAGACCGTCATCGCCACAAGGGCCGGCGTGACGGCGGCCGGATGGGGGCCGCTGGAGATGGCCGCCAGCCAGATATTGAATCCCGCGAGCCCGAGCAGCGCGATCCCGACGATGGTCGCGCCGAGCATCCTGGCGTGGCGCAGGAGCAGCAGGTGCGCCGCTCCCGCAGTCAGCATGCCGCCCGCGATCACGATGTGCCCCAGCGCGCGAACGCTCTCGCTGCCGAGCGCTACCGGCATGAATACGAAATAGATCGCGACTGCAAGCAGCACGAGTCCGTACCCGCGACGAAGCTTGGGACGCTGCCGGTAGGCATCCGCGGCGACGACGAACGCGAGCGAGCTGAGGACGCCCAGGAACTGGGAAATGCCGTAGATCAGGCCATTCAGCTGCGTGGTCGAGTACGGCCGCGCGACGGCGAGCATCGAGACGCCGAGCAGCAGCCACGCCGCCATCCACCACGCAATGAAGATCCGCCGCCGGTAGAAGTAGACCAGCAGCAGGAGCAACGCGACGACGAGCGCAGTGGTGCCCGCGAGGACGTGCGGGTTGAGGGCCACGGCGCATTATGCCGTGCCGCGCGCTAGAGGCGGTAGAGCATCAGGTAGACGACGACGCCGGTGACGGAAACGTACATCCACAGCGGCATCGTCCAGCGCGCGATCCTCCGATGTCGATCGTATTTGGCGGCCAGTCCGCGTGACAGTGTCACGAGCACCATCGGCACGATCGTGACGGCCAGCACCGTGTGCGTCAGCAGGATGGAGAAGTAGACAGTGCGAATCGGGCCCTGCTTCGTGAAGCGGACCGATCCAACCTGCGCGTGGTAGACGAGATAGGAGGTCAGGAACAGAACCGACGTGCAGAAGGCAGCGATCATTACGTTCCGATGCGCCATCCAGCTCCCGCGCTTGATGAGGATCCACCCGGTCGCGAGGAGAACCGCCGATGTGGCGTTGAGTGTGGCGTTGAGCGCGGGAAGATCCGAGAGCGTCACGTCAGAGCTTGTTCGCGATCATCAGGATCCAGAGCAGCGGCAGGTAGATGATCGATCCGAAGAATACGCGCCGCGCGTCCTGCACCGAGCGCGTACGCGCGAACGTCACGGTGAGCCAGACGAATGCAATGCCAAGCACCAGCGCGCCGGCGAAGTAAATGTCTCCCGTCATTCGCATCAATGTCGGCGCGAGGCTGAGCGGTACGAGGGCCGCGGCGTAAACGACGGCCTGCCGTCCCGTGCTGCGGCCATCGGGTTCGATTACCGCTAGCATCGGGAACCCCGCGCGCGCGTAGTCGTCGCGATACATCCATGCGATCGCGAGAAAGTGCGGGAGCTGCCAGAGAAACATGATCCCGAAGAGCGCCCAGGCCTCGACCGTGACCGACCCCTGCACGGCGGCCCAGCCGATGATCGGCGGCAGCGCACCGGGAATCGCACCGATCACGGTGCCGAACGAAGTCCTGCGCTTCAGCGGCGTGTAAACGAGCGCATAAATGAGGAGCGTTGCGAGCGCGACTGCGGCAGCGAGCAGGTTCGACGCGGCCACGATCATCAGAATGCCGGCGAGCGTCATCGCAGTGCCGAAGAGCACCCCCTCGATCGGCTGCAGCCGTTGATCCGGCATCGGCCGGGTGCGGGTGCGCCGCATGAGCGCATCGAGGTCCCGTTCGATTACCTGGTTGAACGCGGACGCCCCGCCCGCCACGAGACCCGTGCCGAGGAGCATTCCGATAACGCGCACGAAGCCGAGCGGCTCGCCGGGGGCCATCGCGTAGCCGACGAGCGTCGACGTGACGACCAGCAGGTTCAGCCGTGGCTTCGCGAGCGCGACGAAGTCGCGGCTGCGCGCGGCGGATCCGGTCAACGCGACCGCGCCGGACCTCACGGCCTTGCTCCCTCCAGTCGTGGAGCGGGTCCGCGCGTTCGCTGGACGATCGGCTGCACGAAGCGTTCGAAGCCGAGACGGTAGCTGCGCAGCGTCAAAAGCAGTGAGGTCCCGAGCACCAGCGCGCCGTTCACGACGTGCGCCGTGTTGATCAGCGGATTCTTGCCGGACCACACGACGAATGCGCCCAGGGTGACCTGCACACAGACGAGGAGCAGCAGCGCGAGCGACGGGCGTGTCAGATCGCGGCGCATGCGGTGATGGTAGAAGACGTGCGCGGCCGTCGCGAGTATCGCGATCGAGGCGACGAGCGCGCCGACGCGGTGCGCGAAATGGATCGCGACGCCGGCATTCCATACGGGCGGAATAATGTGGCCGAACGCGAGCGGGAAGTCGGGAATCGCCAGTCCCGCGTCATTATGCCGCATCGTCGCGCCCAGGATGATCTGCACGTAGACGAATGCCGTCGTCGCCGAGGCGAGGCGCCTCAGCATCGGGTCATCAACGGGATCCACCGTGTTCTTCCAGCCAGGCGACGTCGCGAGCGCGATCGTGACGGTGAGGCAGAAGAACAGCTGCGCGAGCCCCGCGTGCCCGATCGAAATCGCCGGCGGCAGGAAGAAGAGAACCGTGACGCCGCCGAGAATGCCCTGCAGAATGACGGCGCCCAGCGCCGCGAATCCAAGCCAGCGCACCCAGCGTCGCGGCTCGACCCGCCACGTCCAGATGGCGAGGATCACCGTGAGCAATCCGACGGTGCTCGCAATCAAACGGTGACTGTGTTCGTAGCGGACTCCGCCGATCCACTTGCTCATCGGGAACGTGAACATGTTCCAGCCGTACGTCGTCGGCCAGTCCGGCACCGAGAGGCCCGAGCCTGTGCTCGTCACCATCCCGCCCGCCGCGATCAGGACGACGGTGCAGGCCATCACGAGCTGCGCGTAACGGTGGTGCCAGTTCACCCCTGGACCTTGAACGTGAACGTAATGTCCTTCTTATCCTTCTCGCCGAGCGTGACCGTCTGCGTCTGCCGGCCGAGCTTTTCGTGCCAGGCTTCGATCGTGTAGGTGCCGGGAGGAATCGTCTTCAGCTCGAACTTGCCGCCGGCGCCGGACACCGCGAAGTACGGATGGCTCACGGCCCCGACGTAGGCGTACATCCAGCCGTGCACGTCGCACTTGAATGGGATCATGACCTCGGGAGTCGTGAACGTGACGGTGTTCTTCAGGCCCGCGACGACCTGACCGAAATTGAATTCGCGATTCGTCTCCGGCATGCCGTGCACGTTGTGCATCGTGTTGTCGCTGTTGATGATCTCGAGCGGCTGCGTCACGCGCACGCCGAGCACGTGCGGAGTGTAGTGGCATCCCTTCTGATCGATCTTCACCGGCTCCGTCGGCGTGTCGAAGATGTACTTGTTCCCGAGTCCGTCCTTGATGTACACGAACACGTTCTGCAGCGCGCCGTCGTCCACGACGTACGATTCGGCCCGCGCCTCTCCGGTGCCGCACGCCGGATCGGACGTCATCCTGATCACAGGGTTCTCGGGCGCCTTACCTTCGAGCAGGACCTTGCCGGTGATGTTTGCGGCCGTCGACGAATCCACTTTCTTCGCGTCGGGCGCGGCGGCGGGCGAGGAAGGATTGGCGGACTTGCTGCTGTCGGATCCACCGCACGCGGCGAGCCCCGCCAGAAACGCACCGCACGCTAACGCTTTATAAATGCGTGACATAACCTTCCATGTTTATCACGAACCAGATGCCTCGCGCAGCTTGCGGACGATCCGGTCCTGGATCCAGTGCGCGTCCCACCATTCGACGGGGTTCACCATCTGGCCGTTCACGAGCATCGTGAAATGAAGGTGGTCGCCGCCAGCCAGTCCCGTCATGCCGCTCTTGCCCATCTCCTGTTCCTTTTCGACCATGTCGCCGACTTTCACCCCGATTGTCGAGAGGTGCGCATAGAGCGACTGCACGCCCATTCCATGGTCCAGGATCACGCAGTTGCCGTAGATGCCGAGCGGAGACGCGTGCAGCACCTTGCCACGGTTCGCGGCGACGATCGGAGAGTTCACGATGCGGGCGAGGTCGAAGCCAAGATGTGTTTGCCGATCGACTTCCTTCCCGCCGTAGAAGTACGTGCGCTGGTCCGCGAATGCCGCCTCGACCGCGGTGTTGGTGAACGGATGGAACACGGCGCCGCCCCAGAGAATCTCCGGCGAGGTCTGTGCGGCGTAGCTCGCAATCTTGTCGGTGTTTTTTCGCCGCAGCTCGCCGTTGAGCACGAGGAACTTGTCCAGATTCGATCCCTGCGGGTTCACTTCGGTCGTCGTGTCCAGGATCGAGGGGACGACGCGATCGATGAAGGCATCGGTCAGCTCGATGCGACTCTTTTTGAAAGGCTTCGGGAATGTCAGGCGATCGAAATCCGCCCGCGCCGAGTTACCCGCCTCGTCGCGCGCGTACGCGTACATCGGCGTGTTGACGTCCTGGTCCCAGCGGAGCGCGATGAACGCGACCTTCACCGCGGGATCCGCAATGTGCACCCCTTCGATCTTCGCGCCGCTCGCCGGGTAGCCCGGGTACTTCAGGTCGCCGACCTGCACGCCGGACTCGACGTCCGCGGGCATCGCGCGATAGACGACCATCTCCGAACCACCGAGGTTGATGTAGTGCTTCGTCGAAAGGACCGCGATCTGCGGCCGCTCGAGCCGCACCTGCACGTCGCGTGACACGGTGGAGGTCGTCTTGCGCAGGTCGTAGAGCACCGGACGCACGGCGGTGACGACGATGCGCGCGGGACCGGTCTTCAGATCGGGAATCACGTCGCGCCCGAACGTCTTCGTGATGCGGATCGTGTCCGGACCCTCAGCCTTGACGTCGCTTCCAGCGGTCGACATCGACGCGATCGGCGTCTGCTTGCCGTTCTGCTCGAACGCGATCGTGTAGTCCGACACCCTGGCCTTCGGTGCTCGAATCGTCACCTCGACCGTCGTCGACTGCCCGACGAACTTTACGGGTTTTGTGATTTCGATCGACGGGCCGGGCATCCTCCCGGCGTAAACGTAAGCTCCCCCGACGAAGAGGGCGACAATGAGGACCAGGCCGGCCAGATAACGCATCCTCAAATGATATCGGAGTCGGGCATCGGAGATGGGGCCTCGCGAAGCCCTTAGCAGGTAGTGATCAAGTTTCAGCGATGACGGGGCGGGGATCTACCGGCTGACTTCTGGTCCGGCAAGCGGAAGAACAGCCATCCGATCACGGAGCACCCAAGCCGAGCCCGATAAACATTGCGGCGGGACTTTGACCCCAATAGGCCTCTGACGGTCCGAATGGATACACCGGTCCTGGCTTCAGAGACCCACTACCCCTTAGCACGACATGTTGACCGTCTTAGAATCAGGCAGTAGAATTAAAAGTTCCTGTCGGCCCGTGCCGCTATCGTCTAGGGGTCAGGACACGTGGTTCTCAGCCACGGGACCGGGGTTCGAATCCCCGTAGCGGTACCATTCTTCCAACCCGAAGGGTTTCAGTTATTTCTGGAGATTTCTTTCGAGCCACCAGAGCCTTCGGCGAGACTCTGTTCGGTTGAAACTTGAAAGATTCTTGAAACTTCCGCCTTCGCAGCGGGAACCATGCTGCTTCGGCGGGACAGGTTCTCCGTGGCATCAGTGATGGCGTCGAATGACTTGCCGGCTTCGAGCCGTGCGACCGCAGCCTGAAGCGCTTCAAGCCGCTGGTTGTCGTAGCGCTCGGTCGTGACGATCGACGCGTGACCGAGGAGATCGCGGACCTGAGCAAGCGGAACGTTCCGCTCGACCAGCCGTGATGCGTACTCATGCCTCAGGTCGTGCCAGTGCAGATTGATTTCCCTTAGGCGCTGTTGACCGTCCGGCGTGAGGTCCTTGTAGCTGCCCTTGCGCCATTCGGGACTGATGCCGTGAGCCTTCAGGACGGCCACTTGCCAGGCCTTCTTGAACGTTTTCAGAGGCTCGCCGACTTCGTTGCTGAAGACCGGGACTTCGTCGCCCTTGCGCTCGCCAGCACTGTCGAGCCGCAGCCACTCCAGTACCGCGAGCAGCCGGGATGTTCCAATCGGCACGACGCGCGTCCGACGACTCTTCGTCGTCTCGCCGCGCAGCACGATGACCCGTCGCTTCCAGTCGATGTCGCCGAACCGGAGCGCCAGCATTTCACCCCGTCGCATCCCAGTGTCCAGCGCGGCGATGATCATCGACCGCAAGTGCGGTGCGGCAACTGTCAGCAGCGCGGCTTCCTCTTCCTCGGACACTCGCCGCCGCCGCTTGTTGTCCTCGCGTTCGAGTCGGACGAGGACTTCGGTGCCGCGCCGGAATGGCGTCCGATCCACGTACTCACGTCCCACGGCCCAGTTCAGCATGTGCCGGAGCAGCCCGAGCGTTCGGTTGATTGAGGCCGGAGTCAGCGTCCGCCCGTCGATGCTGTTCACGACACGCGGCTTCTTCAAGTCGGCGACAAAATCTTCGATGTCCGCCGTCTTGATGTCTGCAAGCAGGCGGTCACCGAAACGTTCGATCAGCGGCTTGAGCCGGTAGTCGATCGTGTCCGCCAGGGCCAACGCCTTGGCAAGAACGTGCCGCTGCTTATATACGTCAGCGAACGTGCTGAACGTCAGCGGTGATTTCTCGACGGGCGGTTCAAGGCCACGTTCGTCGAACGTGCCTGCCCGGACTGCGGCTCTCAAGTCGTCGAGAGCCTTGTCAGCTTCGGCCTTGCTTTTGATCTCGCGGTTCGTCCACTTGGCCAGGCTCACCCGCCGGCCGCGGAAGCTGCCCCACCAGGCGTGGTCGCATCGATCTCGAGGGCGTCCTTTGTGCTCGCAGATCTTGTAAAGACCCATGATTCTCGTACTCCTTTCTGTTGCTCACCACGATAGATCGTCAGGCTTCGAATTCTGTTTGACGCCGCAAGGGCTCCGCATTCCGTGCGTGTCTTTCCAGCCACGCGTCGATCCATTCAGGCTTGAGTCGAATCGATCGCCGGCCGCCGATTCGCGCATGGTGCAGCTCGCGCCGCTCGCACGCGGTGTAGATGGTGTCGCGGCTGACGCCGGCGTACTCGGCGCCCTCAGTCACGGTGAACCAGGTCTTCATACGGCCCTCCCGCGTCGGTCCGCGCGTCGCGGACCTCGAAACAAGTTGTGATGGGGATTACGCGTCGAGGCGCGCCGGCGATGTGGCCGGCGCGGTGCTAGTCATGGGCGCGGATGCGGGCGTAGCACCGGCATCGAGCCGTGCGCACATGCGCGCACGGCGTGGGCGGCGATCTCGGCGATCACCTCTGTCCCACACGAAACCCGGCGAATGTTCGTGACCGAAGGTCCCGAATCGAGCGCCGCTCTTGTCGTCGCTTCCGTGAGCTACTTCGCTGCGCGACGCGCGGCGGGTGCCCCGGAACTTCGTGATGCGTCCGGCTGATGGCCTGGTCCGTCAGTCAAACGCGCTCCGCACGCGGGCGGCGGCGGAGAGGTGCTCTCAGAGCACCGGCCAATACGAGCAGGATAGGACCGCGCGAAAACCGCGTCAACCTCAACTGGCCGGATGGGAGCCACGTCGCGGCGTTGACATCGGGATCAGGGAAGCTCTACCTTCGAAGTATGCAGACGCTGCCGATCACGTCCGAGAGGCTCGCCGAGCTCGAGGAGTTTGCACGTCGACGTGGCAAGACGCCCGCCGATGCCCTCGACGAAGCGTTGGCCGAATATCTCGAATGGGAGCGTCAGGACTATCAGGAGGCCGTCCAGGCGGTCCAGCAAGGCGTCGAGGACGTGAAAGCTGGCCGCACGAAGCCCGCCGAGGAGTTGCTCGACGAATTCGCGGGGGAGCATGGCCTTCCGCGTTGAGTTGTCAGCTGCTCTGAGTTGATCGGTCTCGTTCGAAATCAAATCGGCAAGAATACGATTCGATCGACCCATTCGTTCGCCTCCGTGGCCGTCCAAATCAGAATCAGGTCGTCGGCAGCCTCGCGGAGCGGAAGATGTTGGGGAACGACGATCAGGCCA
>DASPXV010000244.1:0-25286 GCA_035637115.1 Vicinamibacterales bacterium | reverse complement strand
CCTTCGCGCGCGATGTACTGAAAGGACTTCACGGCGAGCAGACGTTCGCGCGTCCCGCTACCTTCGCGCGCTTCGTGCGGAAATCGACGGTGCCCGGCAGCTCGCGCGCACTCGGCTGGGACACGATGCTGCCGACGTCTTCGTGCGGCACGCGCCTCTCGCCGCGCGCCATCGGGCACACCGGATTTACCGGCACATCGTTGTGGATCGATCCGGAACTGGATCTGTATGTGGTGTTCCTGACGAACCGCGTGCATCCCGCGCGGGACAACAACGCGATCCAACCGGTGAGACGCGCATTGCATGACGCAGTAGTCAGTAACCAGTAGTCAGTAACCGGTAGACCGACGTGCAGGGATATCACAACCAATTACCGTCTACCGTCTACGGTCTACCGTCTACGTCCAGCGCAGGCTGCGAGGCAGCGCCCGGCGTCCTAACTGGCGATGACCCCGCTACAGGCCGCCACGGCCGCCGCGGCCGGGACCACCAGGAGGAAATGGGAATGGCACATTGCCTCGTCCCGGCCCGCCGGGGCCTATTCCGCGGCCGTCACCACCGCGGCCATCGCCACGTCCGCCGCGCCCACCCGGCCCGCCACCGGCTCCGGGCTGACCGCGCCCGCCGGGTCCGCCCGGTTGGCCGCGCCCGCCAGGTCCGCCCGGCTGCTGCTGGACGAAGATGAAGTTCCACTCGTTGTAGTGATTGCGCCCCTGGTACAGGCGGATCGATTGTTCCTTGCTCTTGCTGCGCACGCCAAGGATGCCGCCCGGAACGGTGCCGCCGCCGAAAGCGCTCCCCTGCGGCTGCGTCCCGATTCCTCCCTGCGGCCCGCCGCCGACGCTGCCGCCCACCGTCTGGCCGCCGCGTCCCAGCTGGCCGCCGCGTCCCGGCTGGCCGCCGCGGCCAGGCTGCCCCTGCTGACCGGTTTGCCCAGCCACGCCGGCAGACCCGATCAACTCGAAGTCGTCACCCGTGACCGGGTCCTTGTATTTCTTGCGGAGGAAGTGGCCGTTCACCAGCAGGTCCACGCTGCCCGCCATCGTCTGCGTCCGCGCCTGGTACAGCCGCAGCGCACGCACGTACTGCTGTCCGCGGAAGACAAGTTCTTCTTCCTTCTCGCGCTGCGCCTCGTGCCGCCACACGGGCAGCGCCGCGGACATCAGCACCGCCATCACCGCCATCGCCACGAGCAGCGCGGCCATCGCGTAACCGGCTGCTGGCGAACCTTGACCCCGTAAACTCATGAGACTATTATCGTTAGCGCCAATTATGGTAACACACCGCTCGGTCGCCATCGCTCTACTCTCCTTGCTCGTCCTGCCGCTCGCGCTCGTCATGGCGTGCGACAAGGTGCCGCTGCTGGCGCCGACCGGGAGTGTCATCACATTGCTGCCGGCCACGACGACTGTGTCGCTCAACAGCCAGGTCAACATCACCGCGACTGTGATCGAGAACGGGACCGCGTCCAGCGGCAGCGGAACGACGACCACGACGACGGCGAAAGGCACTCCGGTCCAGAACGGCACGCTCGTAACCTTTACGACGACCATCGGGCGGATTGAGCCTTCCGAGGCGCGGACCCACAACGGGCAAGTCACCGTCACGCTGTTCACAAGCGGCGGGAGTGGAACGGCCACGATTACCGCGTACTCCGGCGGAGCGTCGGCGACGAAGGATTTGAAGGTCGGCACCGCCGCGGTGAAGACGGTCACCGTGACGACGACCCCACAGTCGCTCGGGGCGGCGGGAGGAACGGCGCAGGTTTCGGCGACAGTTACCGACGACGGCGGCAACGCGCTCGTCGGAGTTCCAGTGACGTTTGCGACGGACAAGGGATCGATTTCACCCTCGACCGCGACAACGGACGCGAATGGCGTCGCAACGGCGACATTGACGACAACGGCGGCGGCGAAGGTTACGGCAACCGCTGGAACAGTCACGAGCGCAGCCGCAAACGTGACGGTAAGCGTGCGCGGTCTCTCGGCGTTCACGGCGAGCCCGAACGCGGCCAGCGCCGGCGTGCCGATTACGTTCACGGTGACGCCGACCACTGGCGCGAACCTCTCGAACGTCCGCGTGGACTTCGGCGACGGATCGGGTCAGTCCCTCGGCGCGATCAGCGGCCCACAGACAGTTCCGCATACCTACCAGGCATCCGGCACCTACACAGCGACGGCGACGGCGACCGACAGTTCGGGCGACTCCGGATCGCTGTCGACGTCGGTGATCATCGGCTCGCTGCCAGTGACGTTGTCGGTCAGCCCGAATCCGCCGAGCGTCAACTCGCCCGCCACATTGACCGTCAGCGGCATCGGCTTAGCGCAGGTCGATCATTATACGTGGACGCTTGACGACGGGACGGGTCCGTTCACGACGACGTCCCCGCAACTGCCGCACACCTTCACGAGCCGCGGCATCAAGAACGTGCGCGTGGACGTATTCGGTGTTGGTGGCGGTAAGATCGGCACCGCGACCCTGACGCTCGACGTGCTCTAACTAAATCAACCTGGACGGCGCGGCGATCCGCGCGAGAACATCGGCCCGGCGACGGGCCGATTCTTTTTTGCCGAACACGAAATACGCGCGCCGCGCGGGCGAACGCTTCTCCATGTACGCGTCGTACTTCCGGTGAAAGGCGCGCTCGATCTCGACGTCGCGCGTAAAGCCCGCCTTCTCGAACTGCCGCGTCCACCATGCGGCGTCGCCCCACGCCAGGTGCCCGTGGATCGGATAGCCGAGATCGTCCACGTGGATGCTGCGCAGCGCGCTGCCGGCGGCCGCGTCCTCCGCCCATCCGTCGACATAAAACGGAAACACCGTCCCGAACACCGGGTCGGCGCCGAACGCCGGGATGTTGCAGAACAGAAGCGCATCATCCGTCGTCACGGTCGCGATGCGCTCGATGTAGGCGTCCAGCTTGTTCGGATTCAGATGTTCGAAGATGTCGAGACCGAACAGGAGGTCGTAGCGCTTCGGCAGATCGAGCGCGAGCAGGTCCCCCTGGTGGATGCGCTGCCGGATCCGATCGCCGGCCCTGGCGATCGCCATCGAGCTGATCTCGACCCCTTCTCCTTCAATCCCGATCGCGTCGAGGCACTGGAGCACCGCGCCAGCGGCGCAGCCCAGTTCGAGGGCCGCCGATGGACCGAACGCGGCGATCATCTCGGCGACGAGCCGCTTGTCGAAATCGACGTCGAGGACCCAGACGCCCGGCTCTTCGTAGTAGCCGTTCTGGAGGATGGCGTTCTCGAGCCAGTCGAAGTCCGCGGGTGACTCCACGTTGAAGACGAGCATCGAGCTGCCGTTCACGCGATCCGTTGTACGGCGATAACGTTCGGGACGTTGCACAACGAGGTTGGGGAGCGATGCAGGAGCCGCCGAACCGAGCGTTCGACGGAACTCCTCAGACCGCATGATGTCGAGGAGGACGGCGGTACGGCGCACGCCCTGCCGGAGCACGCCGCGGTAGAACTCGAGCCCGCCCTGGTCGGCATCACGGCCGAGAATGTCGCGAAAGGCGTTGTCGACGAACTCGGAGTCGCTGAGGAGGAATGGCTCGAGGCGCGCTTTCAGGTACTTGAAGAGGCTCAATCCCAATCAGAATAGCTTGAACCGTCCAGCGCTGTCCCCTGCGCGCCGCTCTTCACGTCATAGACGCCGGGCTCTGCGGCCGGGTTGTTGGGATCCGGTTCCGCCGGCACCGTCGTCCAGCTGTCCGCCGACTTGGTGAGTGGATCTTCCGGGATGCGACGCATGTAACCGTCGCTGACGAGGGAGTCGAGCGCGCTCGGGTACTTGCCTTTGTCGGCGTAGTACTGATCGATCGCGTCGCGCATGCGGAAGAGATCCTGCTTCAGCGTCGCCTCTTTCGCCGACACGACCGAGTTGCGATACTGCACGAGGCCCATCGCCGCCAGGATCGAGATCAGCGAGATGACGATCAGCAGCTCGACGAGCGTAAAGCCCGCGTTACCAGTCTTTGTATTTCGTTCCATCGAGCGCCTTCCCGTCTGATTTCGTAAACACATCGAAGACGTTGCTGCCGCCCCACGACGTCGAGTCCGGGCGATCCGAATAGGCGCGCATACCCCACTCGGTGCTCTTCGTCATCGGGTCGATCGGGATCCGGCGGAGAAACTTCAGCTTCACGCCGGTCGCGTCGTTGTTCTTGGTGACACCGTTGACGAGCGTCTCCAGGCTCGGCGGATAGTTCTCGCTGCCGGCCTGGATTTCCATTGGCGCGATTGCGCCGGCATCCGCTGCGTCCTTGAACTTGTCAATTGCCGTCCGCATCTCGCGGAGCGACCGCCGCAGCTCGACCTCGCGCTGCCGCTGCACGGTCACGCGCGCCAGCGGCATCACCGCCGACGCGAGGATCAGCAGGATCGTGCAGACAACCAGCAGCTCGACGAACGTGAAGCCGTCCTGGCGTCTCAGTACCATGGCGTTACCGCACCGTCACCGTTACGGGTGCGAAGGTCAACGTGACGGGCGCCCCGTCGGGACCATTCGCGATCCCGGTGACCGCGATCGCCGACGTTCCCGCCGCAATCGCGTCCAGTTGCAATGCAGCGAGCAGGCCGGCGCCTGAGGCGCCTGTCTGGTCGCCGGCGCGCGCGATCGCGATGTCCACGCGCCCGTTCGCCGCATCGATTCTCGGCGTGAATGACGCCGTCACGCCCCCCTGGCGCATGAACGTGCCGTCGAGCACCGTCCGCACGCGCAGGATCGACGGATTATAGGTAATCGTCAGCGTAATCGCCGAGATGCGCGATGCGTTGTTGATCGAGATCGGCGCCGCGTATGGACCACCCGCGACGCGGAACTCGGTGCCCGCCGGCGTCACGATGATCTGCGCCGCGGACGGCGCCGGATTCGGCGGGCCGGCCGGTGGCGTCCCTGCAGGCGGCGGCACCTCGCGCGGCGGCGTCCCCGCCGGAGTCGCCGGTGTGACCGTCGGCGTCACAGGCGGCGTGACCGGAGGGATGAAGCCGGGAACCGGTGACGTTCCTGGAGGTGCCGGTGGATTCGCCGGCTGCGCACCCGGTGGGCTTGCGACGGGCGGACCCGGGACACCGGGCTGCGGTGCGTTCGGCATCCCTGCGGTACCGGGGACAGGCACGGGCGTCGTCCCCGCGGCAGGCGGAAGCGCTTCGGGCAATGGCGCGATCAGCGGCGGCGGCCCGGAGAGGCCGACGTTTGTCTGCGTGCCGATGTAGATCGAACTGACATCCTCCGCCGTCAGGTCGTGGCCGCGCACGATGTGCGGCGTGATCAGCATGACGATGTCCGTGTCCTGCGTGCTGATGTCGTTGTTCGAGAACAGCTGCTTGATTCCGGGAATCCGCATGATCCCGGGCAGCCCCGAGTGGCTGGTGGTGTTGTCCTGCCGTATGAGGCCAGCCAGCAGATTGGCTTCTCCTTCGCGCAGCCGCAGGTGCGTGGACACTTTGCGCGAGGTGAACGACGGCGCGGACTGGCCGCCGACGTCAATGTTCGCGCCGAGCGAGCTGTTCTCGACGGCGAGCTCGAGAATGATCTCCCCTTCGTATGTCACGCGGGGCGTCATGTCCAGGTTCACACCGATCGTTCGGTAGTTGTACGAGGACTGCGGGATCGTCGCGAAGCCGCCCGCGGCCGCCGCGCCGAACACCGTGGAGATGACCGGGATTTCAGATCCGAGGTTGAGCGTCATCTTCTGTCCCTCGGCGCCGCGCAGCTGCGGCTTCGCGAGCGTCTTGCTGTGCTGATCGCTCTCGAGGAAGTTGACGACGGCGGTCGGCACGCCGAGATAGAAGTCGGCGGTGCTGACGCCCTGCGAGATCGTGTTCAGGTTGAAGAGCGGCGGCGACGCGGACGGCGTGCCCGGTGTCGCGGAAGTGTTCGGCGGCGCGAGCTCCGGCGAGAACATCAGGTTCAAAGCGTAGGCGCTGAGATTGATCCCGTAACGCTTCACGCGGTTGCGATTAACCTCGAGGATCTCGACGTCGAGCACGACTTCCGCGCGCGGCTTGTCGTTCGCCTTGATGACCCGTTCGATGACGTCCATGACGGGCGCCGTCGCGCGCACCATGATCGTGTTGGCTGCCTTGTTCGGCATCATCATCGGCTGGACGGCCATCTGCGGGATGCGCATGATGCTGTTGACCATCTGGTTCAGCTCGGTCGCGTCCGCGTGCGAGAGGAAGAACACCTTCACGACGAGATCGTCGTACTGCTGGTGCTTCGCGGGCTGATCGGGAATGACGATGATGGTCCGCGGGTTGACGACCTTGTAGTAATACTGGTTCGCCGCGAGCACCTGCTGCAGCGCTTCTTCCACCGTCACGCCGTCGAGATTCACGCTATACGGCTTGTCGACGAAGCCGGCGTCGTAGGTGATGTTGATGCCCGACGCGGTACCAATGAAATTGATAATGTCCCTGAGGCTCGACGACGCGCCGAAATTCATCCGGATCGGCTCGCGCGACGCCGGGTTCAGCAGCGGTGGCGCGCCGAGCGGGCGCGCCTGGGTGCGCAGCTGTTCGATTGGCGGCTTCGGGCGCGTCGCCTCGATCCGCTCGCGGATCTTGCGTTCGAGCTCGGCGACCTTTGCTTGCGTGAGGCGGTCGGCGCCGACCAGCTCCGCGGCCCGGCGATACTCCGTCAGCGCGGCATCGAGCTGGTCCTTGGCTTCCAGCTCGCGCGCCTTCTCGACGTGCATCCGCGCCGCTTCTTCCTGCGCGCGGCGAAGGTTGATCTTGTACTCCGCGGCGTCCGGATTCGCCTGGACCGCCTTCGTGAAGTAGGTGACGGCCGCGTCCCAGTCGGCGACGCGCACGGCGTCCTGCCCGCGCCGGAATGCCCGTGACGCCGCGCAGCCGGAGGCGAGGAGCGCCACGAGGAGAAGAAGCGAAACGTTACGTCTCATAGTTTTCCGTTTTCCGTCTTCCCTATTGGCCGCGCATTGGAATCGTCTGGCGGCCGCGGCCGTCAGCGTATTCCATCACGACCGACTCCACGCCGATTCGCACGAGTCTGTACTGTCCCAGCACCAGCTCCCCCTCGGAGGCGTAGACCGGAACGCCGCGCCCGTCCGAGAAAATCGCCACGCGTTTCTTCCCCTGCTCCAGCGTCCCGATGAACTTCAGCGGGATCGGCGGCGGCGGGGGCGGCACGTAACCTTCTTCGCCCGGCTGCTTCGGCGGCGGCGGCGGGGGCGGCGTAACGACCGCCGGCCTCGGCGGCGGCGGGGGCGGGGGCTTCACATAAAACCGGAACGGGTTCCGGTCCTCACCTGCCGGCTCCGGCGGCGGCTGTCTCAGATCCTCGAGCCGCACATCGAGCGTCCCGGGTGCGGTGCCCGACGTCGCCGCCTGCCTCCGCTGTTCCCTTGGTTGGTTAGACGGCCCTGCCTTCCGACTGGCCGCCGGCCACCACGTAAAAACGAGCACGCCGGCGAGAACGACCAGCACCACGCCGAGGATGACCGCGCGCGAGCGCTGTGACGACTTAAGCTCCGGCATCGCCCGACCGGAAGTAAGTGGCAATATCCAGATTCACCGCGAGGCTGCGGCCGCTCTGCGCCTGCTCCCCCGCCGACGTGAGCGCCACGTTCTCGAGCACGATGAACTCGGGCGCGGTCTCCAGCGAGTAGATGAATCGGCGGACGTCACGGTACTCGCCCGTCAGCGTATAGGTTGTCGTGAGCTTGGAGAGCTTGCTGCCCTTCTCGCGCTCGACCGCATTGTTGCCGTGCTCGAGGCGCACGTTCGCCTGCTTCGCGAGCTGCGACAACCGCGTGTAGGTGAGAGTGCGCGCCGCGCTGGGGCTCGCGGGCAGGACGTCCTTGTAGAACTTCTGGAGCGCGGAGTCCGCCTGCTGCTTGCCGGTCACCGTTGCCTTCGCTGACTGATAGTCCAGGCGCGCCTTGTTCAACTGCTCGTGCTGCGTTCGCGCGTCGATTTCGGCGCTCGAGACATGCCGGCCCAGCGGAAACACGACCAGCCCGTACAGCAGCACGTTCGCGATCACCGCCAGCCCCAGCGGAAACACGATGCTGCGCTTTTCGTCGAGGACGCGTCCGAGCTTCATCGCGACGTTCCCGTGTAGACCGCCGTCATCTCCAGCCGGTGGACCCCTTCGTCCGTGACGGCGAGGCCGCTCCACTCGATGTCGTGGAAGGCGCCCGTCTTTTCGAGCCGCTCCCAGAATTTGTCGATGACGTCGCCGCTGCGTCCCTGGATTTCCAGGTTCACGCGCGTGACGCCGCTCTCCTTGAAGTCGGGACGCACGCTCGTCAGCATCACGTCCTCGGGCAGCGTCGTTTCGAGCTGGTTGAACAGCTGCGTCCACGAGAACGTCCGCATTTCGATCAGCGTATTCGCTTCCTTCGCCTCGGCGGCGACCAGCGCCAGCTCTTTCTGATCGAGGCCGCGACGCACGTTCGCCGCTTCCTTCGTGAGGTACTCGATCTGCCCCTTGTCGCGATTGATCGCGGTGTTCAACTCGGTCTTGTAACGCGATAGCCGCACGACGCGAGCGATCTGCCAGGCGGTGACCGCGAGCACGAGGACGGCGACAACAGCCGCGACGGCGTGCACGACGCGCTCGTTGTAGAACGGACGAGTGGAAAGATTCGCGCGCAGCACTAAGCAACCCGCTCCCGGAGCACGATGCCGACGGCCGGCGCCAGGGCATCCAGCAGATCCGGCCCGGCGCTGATGCGATCGCGCATCGCGGCGGTGCCGCGGAAATCGAGCGCTTCGACCTTCGCGCCCGCGCGCTCTTCCAGGTTGCGGCGCAGCCGCTCCCCGGCATCCGCGCCGCGAGTCGAGGCCCCCGAGAGTACGACGCGTCCGAAGCGCGCGCCGCCGAGCCGATCCTCGTGATACATCGCCGTCTGGTGGACGACGTCTGCGAGATCCGCCTCGCTCTCGAGCTGCCGCGTCCGGAAGAAGATCAAATCCTTGTTACGGACGATCGCGAGCGTCGCGTAGTCGGGCGCCACGTGCACGACGAGCCAGTCGGCCGCACTGTCGCCGCCGGCGGCAAGCGCCGCGTTGATCAGATTGAGCGACGCAAGGTCCACGACGCCAGCGTCCGCGCCCGCGTCCGCACATGCCTTCATGTAGCTCTCGACGATGTCGCGGCGCGCGAGAGTTACGAGGTACTCGCGCCCCCCTCCGGGAATCGGCGCGGCGGGGACCCACGACAACTGCGCGTCCTCGTGTTTGAACGGCGCCGCTTTGCGCATCTGCCAGTGGATCAGTTGATCGAGGTCCGCGGCGGAGGGGATTTTCTCGAACCGCAGGAGCGAGACTTTGGCCGCAGTGTCAGGGATCACCAGCGCGATCCGCCGCGGCCGTGCGCCAAGCTTCTCGAACGCGGATCGAACGGCGGCCGACAGCGCGCGCGCATCGTGCACATTGACAGCATTCAGCGCCGGAGTAACTACGCCCGGCGCGAGCCGCTCGGTGCCGTGCGCGCCGACGATCCACCCGGTCCCCTGCCGCGAGAGCGACACCGCAGTGACGCGATCGGACGCGATCTCGACGCCGACGCTGGGCGGAGGGCTGGTGAGGAAACTCGGCAGCGGGCTCATTCGACGAACGTTACCTTGTTGATCTCGCGCAATGTCGTCACGCCCGCCAGCGCGCGCTCGACGGCGGACTCGCGCAGCGATCGCATCCCCTCGTCGCGGGCCGCCTTCTTGATCTCCGAGTTGGGCCGCCGGGCCAGGATGATCTCGCGGATGTTATCGGTCAGATCGAGCAGCTCGCATATGGCCGTCCGCCCCTTGAAACCGGTCCCGCTGCACTCGATGCAGCCCGCGCCTTCGAAGAACAGGCCGCTGTCGGCGAGGGTCGGATCCATCTGCGACTCGATCAGGTACTCGCGCGTGACCTTCTGTGGACGCTTGCAGTGCACGCAGATGTTGCGGACCAGCCGCTGCGCCAGCACGCAGTTGAGCGCGGACACGAACTGGTAGGCCTCGACGCCCATGTTCAGGAAGCGGCCGAGGACATCCACCACGTTGTTCGCGTGCACGGTCGTGAATACGAGGTGCCCGGTCAGCGCGGAGTTGATCGCGATCTGCGCCGTCTCGTTGTCGCGGATTTCCCCGACCATGATCTTGTCCGGGTCGTGGCGGAGGATGGACCGCAGGCCGCGCGCGAACGTAAGACCCTTTTTTTCGTTGATCGGGATCTGCGTGATCCCCTTCAATTGGTATTCGACCGGGTCCTCAATCGTGATGATCTTGTCTTCAATTGACTTAATCTCCGACAACGCGGCGTAGAGCGTCGTCGTCTTGCCCGATCCCGTCGGGCCGGTCACCAGCACCATCCCGTACGGCTCGGCGATGTACTTCCTGAAGCGTTTCAGTTCCTGCTCCGGGAACCCGAGGATGTCGAGCCGCAGCTCGTGAAACTGCTCGCTGATCGACTCCTTGTCGAGAATACGGATGACCGCGTCTTCTCCGTGCACGCTGGGCATGACCGATACGCGGAAGTCGATCGTCTTTCCCGGCAGCCGCAGCTTGAAGCGGCCGTCCTGCGGAATGCGCTTCTCGGCGATGTCGAGCTCCGCCATGACCTTCACGCGCGAAATGATCGTGCTGTGGAAGCGCTTGTCGATCGGCCGCATCGCCGACTGCAGCACGCCGTCGATGCGGTACTTCACGTTCACCGCGTCATCCTGCGTCTCGATGTGAATGTCGCTCGCGCGCCGCTGGATCGCCGTGTAAATCGTCGTGTCCACGAGGCGGATGACCGGACTCGTGTCGGTCGTCAGCTTCTCGACGGTGAGCTGCTCGTCCCCGTGCTCGTCCTCGTGGAGGATCTGCAGCTGGAAGCTCTCGGTCGCGTCTTCCAGGACGCGCGTGGAGCTCTCGCTCTTCTTGAGAATCGCCTGGATCGCCGAGGGCGGCGCGACCATGACGCGAATCGGCGTCCCGAGCAGCATGCCCAGCTCGTCGATCATCGGCAGGTCGGTCGGATCGCTGATGACGATGACGAGCGTGTTGCCTTCGCGGCGATAGGGCACGAAGCCGTAGCGCAGCATCAGCTCCGCGGGAATCGTGCGGAACAGATCGTGATCGATGTTGAAGTGCGCGAGATCGAGGAACGGCAGCCGGTAGCGATCCGCGAGCCGGCGCGCCTGGGCGATCTCGGCGGCCTGCTCCGCGGCAGACTGCTCGTGGCCGTCGACGTAGAGCTCCGGGTGCGCGGCGGTGGCGGTGGATACTTTTTCGTCCATGTCTGGTATTCCCTAGCTGCTGCTCAGCGCCGAGGAGAGGTTGAAGAGCGGGAGATACAGCGACAGCAGCAGCGCCGCGATGACGATTCCCATGATCACGAGCAGCGCCGGTTCGATGATCGTGACGAAGCGGCTCAGGTTCGTGTCGATCTCTTCGTCGTAGAAATCCGCGAGACTGTTCAGCATTTCCTGCAACGCGCCGGTGGACTCGCCGACTTCCACCATCTTGATGGCGACGTCGGGAAACGATCCGCTGTCCTGCAGCGTCGCCGCGAGCGAACGTCCTTCGCGCACTTGCTGCGCCGAATTCGTCAGCTGCGCCGCCATGTGCTGGTTCGAGAGCGACCGCGACGTCACTTCCAGCGCGTTCACGAGCGGAATGCCGCCGCCGAGGAGCGTCGCCAGCGTGCGCGCCCCCTGCGATGTCGAGAACTTCTGCGCGATAGGACCAAGCATCGGGACGCGCAGCAGCACGCGATCCAGCCGGCGCCTCTGCCCCGGCTGCTTCACCCATGCCCAGAAGCCCACGGCCGCGAGCACGATCGCCGTGACGATCACCAGGAAGTACGTCGTCACGAAGTTCGACAGGCTCACGATGAATCGCGTCGAGAGCGGCAGCTCCTTGCCGAACTGGTTGTAGAAGTTGCCGAACTCCGGGACGACTTTCACCACGATCACGGTGACGACGACGAGCGAGAGCGCGACGAGAATCGCCGGATAGACGAGCGCAGAAACTGTTTTCCTGCGGACGCCCGAGACGACCTTCACATAGCTGACGTAGCGTCGCAGGACCTGTTCGAGATTGCCCGATTTTTCTCCGGCGAGCAGCGATGCCGTGTAGACGCCCGGAAAAAGTCCCTGGTGCGCTTCGAATGCCTCGGACAGCGCGCTGCCGGAACGCACGCGCTCGTACACGTCGTCGAGCACACCTTTGAAGACGGGGCTCGCCACGCGCTGGCGAAGGATGTCGAGCGATTGCACCAGCGGCATGCCGGCCTTGAGCAGCGTCGCGAGCTCCTGGTTGAACACCAGGAATTCGCGGCTCGCAACCTTGCGGCGGCGCGGCAGCGCCGGTAGCTGCATGCCGGCCAGCGCGCGGCGGCCCGCCTGCTGGATCGCGAGGACGTATAAGCCCTTGTCCTCGAACTCCCGGCGCAGCCGCGCCTCGCTATCCGCTACGTACACGCCTTCGATGACCTCGCCACCCGGGGTGCCGAGCCTGCAGCGGTATTCCATTTTTTTACTTCGCTCGGTGGGGCCCCTTTGACGTTCCCCACCTCGCTGCGCGCTCGCGGTCGCCTTCGGCGACTCCCCTCCGGCAGGCCATTCCAACGCGGCTGCCGCGTTGGGGGCCCCGGCGCTCGCTTGCGGCCGCAGGCGCACACACCTCTGTCAGCATGAGCGATAATCTTACCAACTATTTGGATTAGACGGGGTTAACGCGAGGTTGGCTGGTTAAACCTGTTAACGCAGCCCTGCGATCGAGAGAATGCGGGATACGTAGTTCTGGGTTTCCCGGTAGGGGGGAACGCCATTGAACTTCGCGACAGCGCCGTCCCCGGCGTTGTAAGCCGCGAGCGCCAGCGCCACGTCGTTCCACTTCTCGAGCAGCCCCTTCAGCTTGCGGATGCCGGCGTCGATGTTGGACTTCGGATCGTAGGCGTTGCGCACGTTGTACTCGCGCGCGACTGAGGGCATCAGCTGCATCAGTCCCATGGCGCCCTTCGACGAGCGGGCACGGGGCTTGTAGTTCGACTCGACCTGGATCAAGGCCTGGACGAGGATCGGATCGACGCCGTGCGCCTCCGCGGCAGCAGCGATCAACTCGTTGTAAATGCTGTCTTTGAGCAGGGCCGTACGCGCGGCGGCGTCCGCCTTTGCCTGTTCCGCGGCCTGCGCCACGGCGGGGGCCGGATCCGGGTGCGGCACTTCGTCAGGGAGAATCTTCTCGATCAGGCTCTTGTCGCAGGTCACCTCTCCGCCACTGCGCAGCGTCAGGATGACCGAATCGCCGTCCATCCGATGGTTTTTGACGGACAGCGTCCCGCCCGACGTCATGAAGACGATCTCGGCCGAGGCCATTGATGCGGCTCCGACGAGGAGCACACAGATGGCTACCGCGACCCGGGCTGTTTTTCGCACTTGCATTGGGACGACCGATCCTACCAAACGGTTGGCAGGACTGTCCAGAAACACTACAGCCGGGCTTATTTGGGCTCGATGTGGACGTTGAACACGCGGATGCCAAGCTCCCGCGGGTCCGTCCCGCCGGGCTTGAAGGTCCGATCGACGTCCAGCACGAGGTCGACCATCTCACCCGGCCCGAGCTGCGCCGCCGTCAGCGGCAACGTAATGAGGGTCGGGACCTTCGCCTCCGCCGCGAACTGGCCGACCACCTGGTCACCGATTTTCAGCACTACCTGCTGCGGCGGCGTGAACAGGTCGACGCGCGCGTCGTACTGCATGAACAGCGTCGAATCTTTCTTTGGGTTGTGGAATGAGAGCGTGGCTGTCTTCTTCGTCCACTGCCATTCGCTCTGCGGGTTCTTCGCGTCCACCTCCGCCGGATGCCAGCCGTCCTTATAAATAAGAAAGATCCGCTCCGACGAGGCGAGGATCTGGAACTTGGTGACGAGGTATTCGCGACGGCCGACGTCCTGCGCGTTGAGCACGAGGCGCTTGCCTGACGGCTGGTCGTACAGGCCGAGGCGCACGTGCGCCTCGCCGATGTACGGATAGTTCGGCACGAAGATCGTCCGCTTGTATTCGATCGTCTCCCCCGCCTTCCACCTGCTCGTCGGCGTCGGCGGCAGATGATCGTCGGTCCACATCTGCTCACCCTCGGGATCGAGCACGTGCACGAAGACCCAGTAGTCCCTGTCGAACGTCGCGTTCGGCGCGAGGACGAACTTGTAGGTCAGCGTGATGGCACTGCCGATCGGGACGCGATCTTTGCTCAGCGACAGCGACGGGGTGGCGACGGCGGGTTCGTTTTCCTGTTTGCGGCCGCAGCCGGCGGCGAGCGTTGCGGCGCAGAGCGCTGCGGAGAGAGTCAGGCAGACTGTTTTACGCATTGCGAGCGCCGAATCGTACCGCAGTTGTGGCATGTACAGCAATATGTTAGCGTTTGCCTCGTGGACGCATTGGGCATGGTGGAGACACGGGGATTGATCGGCTCGATCGAAGCGGCGGACGCGATGGTCAAGGCTGCGAACGTCCTCCTCATCGGCAAGGAGTACATCGGCGCCGGATACGTCACCGTCCTCGTTCGCGGTGATGTCGGCGCGGTGAAAGCGTCGACGGATGCGGGCGCCGCTGCGGCGCGCCGCGTCGGCGAGCTGATTTCCGTGCACGTCATTCCCCGCCCGCACGACGAAGTCGAGAAGATTCTCCCGAAAGCCCCGAAGGACGCCAAGGGGTCGTAAATGGCCCAGACGGACCGCGACCTTGCCTCCATCGCCGAGGCCCGGTCGCTCGCGAGAAGCGCCAAGGCCGCCGCGCCGGTCCTCGCGGAATTTTCCCAGGAACAGATCGACGCCATCGTCGACGCGATGGCCGCGGCGGTGACGCCGCAGGCCGAACCGCTCGCCCGCCTCGCGTACGAGGAAACCGGCTACGGCGTCGTCGCCGACAAGGTCCAGAAGAACCTCTTCTCTTCGCAGAAGGTCTACCAGTTCATCAAACCGATGAAGACAGTCGGCGTGATCCGCCGGCTGGAAGATCGCAAGGTCATCGAGATCGCGGAGCCGTTCGGCGTCGTCTGCGCGATCGTTCCGACGACGAATCCGACATCGACGGCGATCTACAAGATCCTCATCTCGGTCAAGGCGCGCTGCCCCATCGTGATCAGTCCCCACCCGTATGCGGTCCGCTGCATCTCGCGCTCTGCGGAGATCATGAACGAGGCCGCGCGCCGCGCGGGTGCGCCCGAGGGAACGATCAGCTGCATGACGACGGTCACGCTCGAGGGCACGCAGGAGCTGATGAAGGCAAAGGAGACCGCCGTGATCCTGGCGACGGGCGGCCTCGGGCTCGTGCGCGCCGCGTACAGCGCGGGCAAACCGGCCTACGGCGTCGGACCGGGCAACGCGCCGTCATACATCGAGCGCAGCGCCGACATCCCGAAGGCGGTGCTCGACGTCGTCATCGGCAAGACGTTCGACAATGGCGTGCTGTGCTCGTCACCCAATTCCGTCGTCGTAGATGCGCCTGTCGTGGAGGAAGTGAAGCGGGAGTTCGTCAAGAACGGCGGCTACTTCATGTCGACGGCGGAGATGGACGCGCTCGCGAAAGTCCTGCTCGGCCCCAACCGCCTGCCGAATCCGGCGCTGGTTGGCCGCCCCGCGACACTGATCGCGCAGCAGGCGGGGATCACTGTTCCGGCGGATACGCGCGTCCTGCTCGCAGAGCTCAAGGGGGTCGGACGCGACTATCCGCTGTCGATTGAAAAGCTGTCGCCCGTGCTGTCGTTCTACGTCGTCTCCGACTGGCGCGATGGCTGCGAGCGGTGCAAGGAGATCCTGCGTTATGGCGGCATGGGTCACACCATGTCGATCCACTCGCGCGACGACAAGATCATCCTCGAGTTCGGCCTGAAGAAACCCGCGGGACGCATCTGCGTGAACACGCCCACGACGCACGGATCGATCGGGCTCACGACGGGCCTCGATCCGGCGATGACACTCGGGTGCGGTGGATGGGGAGGCAACATCACGTCGGACAACATCTCGCCGAAGCATCTTCTTAACATCAAGCGCCTCGCGTACGAGACGAACCCCGCCGTCGTGAGCAAGCCGGTGCCGGCCGCAACGTCCGCAGCTGCGGCGCCGATTGCGCCCGGCCTGCCGCGCCCCCCCGCCCCGCCGCCCGCACCCGGAGGCATCTCGGCCGACGTGCTCGCCCGGCGGATCGACGAGTTCCTCACCTCGCGCGGCTACCGGCAAGCCACATCACCGGCACCATCAGCACCCTTCGCACCAGCACCGTTAGCACCAGCAGCACCTTTAGGACCGTCAGCACCTTTAGGACCGTCAGCACCGCAAGGCGTTACGGAAAATTTTGCCGAGTTCGTATGTGAAGAAGACGTCCGTCAGGCCTTGAAGCAGAATCGCAAAATCGTAATCGGTGATCGATCCATAGTCACTCCGGCGGCCCGCGATCTCGGGGAGCAGCACCGGATTTTCGTCCAGGCGGCCTGGCGGCAGTAAATTTCCCTCGTTACTGTTGAGCCCTTTGGCTTTAAGGTTGACCCGCCAGGGCTCCTCTGCTATTCTTGGCGCCCCAGCTTTACCAGGCGTCCCGTTCCCGGCGGGGTGCTGTTCGACGAAGACCTCAACAGGGCAAGCCGCTTGCAGAGCCGCAAGGTCATGCATTCGGCGGCAGGTCCTGTCAATCCTGAGGAGCGCCCAGCATGATGCGACGGACGTTGGCACTTGGACTCGGCCTGGCGGTTTCGGCATGCGGCACGAACACCCGGCCGCAAGTGTCTGCAACGCCCCCCGCTGCACCCGTGGTTGCGCAGCACGTGCAGACGCAGGCGCAGCCGGCGGCCGCGCCGAAGCCCCTCATCGATCCTGTCGCAACCCTGATCGCCACTTCCCAACAGCACTTTCAGACCGGCGAGCGCGAGTTGAAGGCCGGTCACCTCGATAAGGCTCGCCAGGCTTTCGACCTGTCCGTCGAAGTCCTCCTCGAATCACCGTACGGTGCGCGCACCGATGCGCGCATGCGCGAGCATTTCGATCGGCTGATCGATCGCATCAACGCGTATGAGATGACGGCGCTCGCCCGCGGGGACGGGTTCGCCGAGAAAAAGTACGAAGCGGCGCCGATCGACGAGATCCTCAAGAACGCGACGACCTTCCCCGCTCCCGCCGCAGACGCTGCGACGAAGGCGGCGGTGAAGAACGACCTCGAGCACAACCCGCACGACATTCCGATCCCGGAGCACGCGAAGGTCCTGTCGTACGTTGAAGTGTTCCAGGGGCGGATGCGCGAATACATCCAGGACAGCCTCGCGCGCGGCGCGAAGTACCTGCCGATGATCCAGAGCGTCTTCCGCGCCGAGGGGCTGCCGCTCGATCTCGCCTATATCCCGATCATCGAAAGTTCCTTCAAGACGAACGCGCTGTCGAAGGCGAACGCCAAGGGGCCGTGGCAGTTCATGAAGCCGACGGCGAAGGAGCACGGGCTCAAGACCGACTGGTTCATCGACGAGCGCTCCGACCCGGAGAAGGCGACGATCGCCGCGGCGAAGTACCTGAAGACGCTGAGCGGGATGTTCGACGGCGACTGGAGCATGGTGCTCGCCGCGTACAACGGCGGTCCGGGCCGAGTGTCGCGCGCCGTGAAGCGGTCGGGCATCAATGATTTCTGGCAGCTCTCGGCAAGCACCAAATACCTGCCGCGGGAAACGCGGGAGTATGTGCCGCTGATCATGGCCGCGATGATCATCGGCCGGAACCCGGGTCAGTACGGATTCGAGGCCATCACCGCGCAGCCGCTGGACTACGACAAGGTCGCGCTGCCCCGCGCGATCGATCTGCGCCGCGTCGCGGAGTGGGCCGGGACGAGTGTCGACGAGATCCAGGCGCTCAACCCTGAGCTGCGCCGGTGGACGACGCCGGTCAAGTATCCGCAGTATGAAGTGAAGGTCCCGAAGGGCACGGCCGACAAGCTCAGCGCGAAGTTGTCGGACGCTTCTCCCGCCGACTTCACTGCGCTCAAGTGGTATACCGCGAAAAAAGGTGAGACGCTCCAGACCGTCGCGCGCCGTTTCGGCGTGTCGCGCGCCGACGTCGCCGAGGCGAACAACATGTCCGCCAAGTCGCGGCTTCGTCCAGGCCAGGAACTGATCATTCCGCGCGCGCCGGCGACGCTGCTCGCCTCGCGTACCGATCGTTCTGCTCCGACCGCCGTCGCCTCACGCGCGATCGCCGGCACGGCCGAATCCCCGGCCGCCACGCAACCCACGCAGCTCGCGCATGTCACTTACAAAGTGAAGCGCGGCGACACGCTCTTCTCGATCGCGCAGCTCTTCGACACCACCGTCGCAAAGATCAAGAGCTGGAACCGCCTTTCCGGCAACAGCATCGCCCCGGGACGGACGCTCAGGATTCTTGCTAGCCGTAGTCGGTAGACGGTAGACGGTAGACCGTTCAATCACAGTCCGGATCGTCGCCTGCAAGAATGCGCTGCCGGAGCGATTCGACGCCGCCTTCGAGCTTGTCGTACTCTCCGATTAGTTCGCGACTACCCCCCTGTACTGGATCGCCTCCGCAACGTGATCGAACTCGACGCGCTCGGCGTGGGCGAGATCGGCGATCGTTCGCGATACCCTCAGAATTCGATCGAATGCGCGAGCCGTCAGGCCGAGCTTTTCGGCGGCATCGTGCAGAAGGCGCTCCGTGCGGATATCGAGTGCACAGACCTTGCGTAACGCGCGCGGGCCAAGGCGCGCGTTGGTGGAGGTGTGCGTCGACGTGGCCCGGGACTGCTGGAGGCGGCGTGCCGCGACGACGCGTTCGCGGATGGGAGCGGTGGGTTCGGCGTCCTCGAGCGATGAAGTCAGCTGGCGGGATGGCAGCGCCGAAACGGTGACGGTGAGATCGATGCGATCGCGGAGCGGCCCCGAGAGCCGCGCGGCGTAACGGTTCGTCTGGTTCGGCGTGCATCGGCACTCGCGCCGTGGATCGCCGAGGAAGCCGCAGGGGCAGGGATTCATCGCGCCGATCAGGACGAAGCGCGCCGGGAACACCGCCGTGCGCTGCGCGCGCGCGATGCGGACGAGGCCGTCCTCGAGCGGCTGGCGCAGCACTTCGAGCGCGTGCCGGCTGAACTCCGGCATTTCGTCGAGGAACAGCACGCCGTGGTGCGCCAGGCTGATCTCCCCTGGCCTCGGATTCGATCCACCGCCGGCAAGCGCCACGTCGGAGACCGTGTGATGAGGCGCGCGAAAGGGCCGCGCGCGCAGCAGACCCGTGCCGGGGGGAAGCAGTCCCGCGACCGAGTGGATCGCGGTGACCTCGAGCGCTTCCTCGAATTCGAGCGGCGGAAGGATGCCCGCCGCCCGCTTCGCCATCATCGTCTTTCCCGAGCCGGGCGGTCCCGCAAGCAGGACGTTGTGACCTCCCGCTGCCGCGATCTCGAGTGCGCGCCGCGCGGCCATCTGGCCACGAACCTCCGAGAAATCGCCGTGGATCGCTTCGCCGGCGTCCGTGTCTGGCTCCGGAGTCAGTGGAACCGGGTGCGGATCATTGATCGCGCGGACCGCTTCGGTGAGCGACGCGACCGGATGAAAATCCAGGCCGCCAACGACCGCGGCTTCGCGACTGTTCGCCACCGGCAGCAGCAGCGCCTTGAAGTTTCGCCGTCGCGCGTCCGCCGCAATCGGCAGGACGCCCCGCGCCGCCTGAATGCCACCGTCCAGCGATAGCTCGCCGAGGATCAGAACGTCATCCACATCGCGCCTGGCGATGACGCCGGACGCCGCGAGCACGCCAAGCGCGATCGGCAGGTCGAATGACGTTCCCGCCTTCCTCACATCGGCCGGCGCGAGATTGACGATGATGCGGTGTTTGGGAAAGTCGAAGCCCGAGTTGCGAACGGCGCTGCGAATCCGATCGCGGCTTTCGCGCACGCTCGTGTCAGGCAATCCGACGATCGTCAGGCCGGGCAGTCCGAACGAGATGTCGACTTCGATGATGACCGGGGACGCATCGATACCGAAGACCGCCGCCGAGCGAACACGCGCAAGCATGCCCGCACGATTGCAAAGCCGGGCACAGCGGCTCAGCCGCTGAATTCTCTAGGAATTTTTCGAAACCGTCGCCCGGTGTTCAGTGAACGTCGCAGAACTTCAATCAGTCTCG
This sequence comes from Vicinamibacterales bacterium, assembly GCA_035637115.1. GTDB lineage: Bacteria > Acidobacteriota > Vicinamibacteria > Vicinamibacterales > 2-12-FULL-66-21 > JAICSD01. The sequence continues at coordinate 5,175 of DASPXV010000244.1, read as the reverse complement.
CGGTCTCAGAAATGCGAGAACTGCGAGTCCTAGATCGATTTCTTCAGCACCGACGCGATGATCAACAGCGGCCGCGCCCGAAACGACCATCGAAATCGGCTCGAGGGCCGCCGCGGACGCGGCAAAGTGACGCATCGCGGCTGACATGGGTTCTGCGGCTAAAACGATCGCGCCGATGGCGATCAGCGCGAGCACGAGGAGGACGAGCGTTGCCTTCATTTCCTTACCCAGTACCCCGATTGAGTGGCCCCGGTACTCCCCAGAGCTCGAATTCCGAGGCCGGCACCCTCCAGGGCAAGCGCTTTGCCCTAACCCACGGCTGTGCTATAGTTTCGGGCTACATCTGCCGAGTTTCCAAATAGGTATGCGCTCGCGCCGCTATACGTTCGTGATTGCCGACCGCCAGACCGGCGCCGTACGCCGTCTGACGATCTCGCTGTGGCCCACGCTGGCCGCCGTGATGCTGGCGTTCGCGCTGCCTGTGCTGATTGGCCTTGGCGCCCGCTGGAGCGCGTCCGCCACCATCGGCGACCTGCAGACAAGCAATGCGGCGCTCCAGGTGGAAAACGCGAGCTATCGCGCGGCGACCGGCGAACTCGCGGACCAGATTTCCGCCCTGCAGACGGCGGTCGATCAACTCGGCGAGCGCGCCAAGGTGGATCCGAGCGCCAGCCGCGCGATGGACAAGCTTCCGCCGAACATCAAGTCACGCGCCATGGGAGGCGTATTCGGCATGTCTGCGCCGACGCGCGCCGCGTTCACACCGAAGGCGCCCACGGACGCCGCGCTGGGCGTTCTAAGCGATCTGCTCGGGGTGCTCGGGAATCGCCTCGACTCCGTGCGCGACAGCGTCGAGCGTCGCCACGCGCTCGCCGCCGCAACGCCGTCCGTCTGGCCGGTCGCCGGCTGGTTGACGTCGTTGTACGGCAACCGAAAGGATCCGATCACCAACGATCCGGACTTCCATCCCGGTCTCGATATCTCGGCCGACTACGGGCAGCCGGTCGTCGCGACGGGGGATGCCACGGTCAGCACCGCGAGCCCGAATGGCGCCTACGGCAATATGGTCGTCCTGGATCACGGTTACGGCATCGTCACGAAGTACGGGCACCTGTCGAGGTTTACGGTCGCCGGCGGCCAGCGCGTCAAGCGCGGTGACGTGATCGGATACGTCGGATCGACCGGCCGCTCCACTGGATCGCATCTCCATTACGAGATCTGGATGAACGGTCGGCTGACGAACCCGATGACCCTGCTCGCCCGCTAGGCTTCCCGGCCCGACACGCGGCAGGTCGCTGCCCTCCCGGCCCGACACGCGGCAGGTCGCTGCCTTCTGCCACAGGCAGCGCCCAGTGCTCGACAAGCTGCTACAATTGTTGGATATCCATCCGCAATGATCATCGATAAAGCCCTCGCGAAAGTCTTCGGCACGGCCAACGAGCGCGAGCTCAAGCGGCTGTCCCCCGCGGTTGCGGAAATCAACGCCCTCGAACCGTCGATCGAGTCGCTGTCGGATGAGCAGCTGCGCGCGAAAACGGTCGCATTCCGCGAGCGCGTGAGCAAGGGGGAGACGCTCGACGATCTCCTGCCGGAGGCGTTCGCCGTCGTGCGCGAAGCCGGCCGCCGCACGCTCAACATGCGGCACTTCGACGTGCAGCTGATCGGCGGCATGGTGCTCCACCGCGGCAAGATCGCGGAAATGAAAACCGGTGAAGGCAAGACGCTCGTCGCGACGCTGCCCGCATATCTCAACGCGCTCGCGGGACAGGGCGTGCACGTCGTCACGGTGAACGATTACCTCGCCCGCCGCGACTCGGAGTGGATGGGGCGCATTTACCGCTTCCTCGGGATGACCGTCGGCGTCATCCAGCACGATCTCAACGACCAGGAGCGGCAGGTCGCCTACGCGTGCGACATCACCTATGGCACCAACAACGAGTTCGGCTTCGATTACCTGCGCGACAACATGAAGTTCGACCTCGCGCACTACGTGCAGCGGGGCCACAACTTCGCGATCGTTGACGAAGTCGACTCGATCCTCATCGACGAAGCGCGCACACCGCTCATCATCTCCGGTCCCGCGGAGGAATCCACTGACCTATATTACGAGGTCGACCGGATCATCCCTCGTCTTTCAAAGGGGGCGACGACGCGCGGCGACGTCAAGGCCGAGGAGCGCGAAGAGCTCGAGAAGACGGGCGACTACATCATCGACGAGAAGCACAAGACGGTAAACCTGACCGAGAGCGGCATGGCGAAGGCCGAGAAGATGCTGGCGCATCGTCTCGAGCCGGGCACCGACGGGTTGTACGACCCCGTCAACATGAAGATCCTTCACCACGTGAACCAGGCGCTGCGCGCCCACTCGCTCTTTCACCTCGACGTCGAATACATGGTGAAGGACAGCGCCGTGGTGATCGTGGACGAGTTCACGGGCCGATTGATGCCGGGCCGCCGCTGGAGCGACGGGCTGCACCAGGCCGTTGAAGCCAAGGAACACAATACGAATCATCCGGAAGTGAAGATCGAGCGCGAGAACCAGACGCTCGCGACCGTCACCTTCCAGAACTACTTCCGCAAGTACAAGAAGCTGTCCGGGATGACCGGCACGGCGGACACGGAAGCGCAGGAATTCGCGAGCATCTACAAGCTCGACGTGATGGTCATCCCGACCAACCGCGTCATGCAGCGGAAGGAAGAGCCCGACAGCGTCTACCGTACGGAAAAGGAAAAGTACGACGCGATCGTCAACGACATTCTCGAGAAGCAGAAGGAGGGGCGGCCGGCGCTCGTCGGCACGGTGTCCATCGAGAAGTCGGAGCGGCTCTCGAAGCTGCTGAAGCTTCGCGGCATCAAGCACGTCGTCCTCAATGCGAAGTTCCACGCGCAGGAAGCGGAGATCGTCGCGCAGGCCGGACGCAAGAACACGGTCACGATCGCCACCAACATGGCGGGCCGCGGCACCGACATCCTGCTCGGCGGCAACCCCGAGTTCATGGCGCGCCAGCAGACGCTGGGCGATCAGATCGTCGAGAAGCTGCCGAAGGGACAGGAAAAATTCGTGGACGACGCGGACTTCGTTTACTTCTATCACCTCGACAGCTTCTATCGCGTTCCGCGCGGCGAGTACGACCGCATTTTCGCCAGCTACAAGACGGAGACCGACAAGGAGCACGACGAGGTCGTCGCGCTGGGCGGGCTCCACATCATCGCGACCGAGCGGCACGAAGCGCGGCGCATCGACAACCAGCTGCGCGGCCGCGCCGGCCGCCAGGGCGACCCGGGTTCATCGCGCTTCTATCTCTCTCTCGAAGACGATCTGATGCGCATCTTCGGCTCCGATCGCATCTCGGGGCTGATGCAGCGTCTCGGCATGGAAGAAGGCGTTCCCATCGAGCACAAGATGGTGACAAAGGCGATCGAACGCGCGCAGAAGCAGGTCGAAGCGCAGAACTTCAGCGTCAGAAAGCACCTGCTCGAGTACGACGACGTGATGAACAAGCAGCGCGAGAGCATCTACGCTCTCCGCCGCGAGCTGCTCGAGGGGCAGATCCACATCACCGAAGCCGACGTGGTCGACACGCGCGGGTACCTGATGACGCTCGCCGAGGAGCAGGCCGACGCGACCGTCTCGACCTACACGGCGTCGGAATCGGATCCCGAAGAGTGGGATCTGGAAGCGCTCAAGAGCGCGGTGTCCGAGATGTTCGGCTTCGACGATGAGGAGCGCGCGTCACTGGACTTTTCAGGACTGACCGCCGAGCAGATGACCGACACCATCTGGGCGGTCGCGAAGGCGAAGTACGAAAAGAAGGAAGCGATCCTGCCGGACCCGGCGATCCTGCATCGCGTCGAGCGCGACATCATGCTGCAGATCGTGGACGCGCAGTGGAAGGATCACCTCTACAGCCTCGATCACCTCAAGGAAGGGATCGGGCTGCGCGGCTACGGGCAGCGGGATCCGCTCGTCGAGTACAAGAAAGAGAGCTTCGCCCTCTTTCAGCAGATGCGCGACCGCGTCGAGGAAGAAATGGTCCGCTACCTGTGGCGGCTCACGCCGATGATCGGCGCCGAGGCCGAATCCGCGGATGGCGGCGGCCTCTCCATGCCGCCGCTTCCCCGTCCGGCGCCACGCAAGCCTTCGCCCATCACGCTGAACTCTCCGTCCGCCGCGTCATCGTCCCCCTTCGGCGCGATCCGCGGTAGCGGTGCGGGCGCCGCCGTCGCAGAGCCGCCGCGGCCCGCGCGGGCCGGCGGCGACGACGTCATCCGGCAGGTCAGGCGCGAAGAACCGAAGGTCGGCCGAAACGATCCCTGCCCCTGCGGCAGCGGCAAGAAATACAAGAAGTGCCATGGAGCGGCGTAATACGGAGTGTAGAGTGCTCAGTGCTGAGTGCTCGGTGCTGAGTGCGAGATTCACGAACGAGCGAAAGCGAGTGAGTCACGCGAGCGGAGCGGGGCATGGGGCCCCCGCCCCTCGACGAAGCTCGGGGCGCCCTGAGCTTGAGTCGAAGGGCGCGAATGAGCGTGTAGGGGGGTCCGGCGGGGAAGCCCCCCGGGAAATAAATGGAAACGCGCACGGATGTCCTGAACGCCGACCAGATTTCGGTTGGCCTGGCGACGGCCCTCACCTTTGACGACGTCCTGCTCGTGCCGCAGCACTCCACCGTGCTGCCCAGCCAGGTCGACGTTTCCTCCAACGTAACCCGCAACATCCGCCTTCATGTCCCCATCGTCAGCGCGGCGATGGACACCGTCACCGAATCCCGGCTCGCTATCGCGATGGCGCAGCAGGGTGGCATGGGGATCATCCACAAGAACCTGTCGATCGAGGAACAGGCGTCGGAAGTCGATCGCGTGAAGCGGTCGGAGAGCGGGATGATCGTCAACCCGATCACCCTCTCCCCCACCAACCGGATCTTCGAAGCACTCGAGTTGATGAAGAAGTACCGGATTTCCGGCGTCCCGATCACGCAGGATGGCAGCAAGGAAGGGCGGCTCGTCGGGATCCTGACGAACCGCGATCTCCGATTCGAAAGCAACGTCGATCGCCCGATCTCCGACATCATGACGCGCGAGCCGCTGTTCACGGTGCCGGTCGGCACGACGCTGGACGCCGCGCGTGACATCCTGCATCGCCACAAGGTCGAAAAGCTGCTGGTCGTCGACGACCAG
>DASPXV010000243.1:0-45921 GCA_035637115.1 Vicinamibacterales bacterium | reverse complement strand
GACCGCCGAAACCGGGGTTGACCGTCATCACGAGCACGTAGTCGACGTCCCCGGCGATCTGTTCGAGCGCGCTGACGGGGGTTCCCGGGTTCAGCGCGACGCCCGCTTTTGCGCCGAGCGATTTGATGAAATGCACCGTGCGATGCAGGTGCACGACCGCTTCGGCATGCACCGTGACGCTTCCCGCGCCGGCGCTGACGAACGCCTCGATGTAGCGATCCGGTTCCTCGATCATCAGGTGGACGTCGAGCGGAAGTTTCGCGATGCGCTTCAGCGATTTGACGACGGGCGGGCCAACCGTGATGTTCGGCACGAAGTGGCCGTCCATGACGTCGACGTGAATCAGGTCCGCGCCCGCGCGTTCCGCTTTTGCGATCGCCTCGCCAAGCGCGGCGAAATCCGCGGACAGGAGGGATGGTGCAATCTGCACGGTTCCGGCCGGCTTCATCAGCGGCTCACCTCGAGAGAGATCGGATCGCTCGGCGCGATCTGAAATCCCCCCTGCGGGCTCTGACGAATGACGATGCCGGCGGGAACGCCGGGGTAGGGATGGTCGCCGACGACGGAGACGCGAAATCCGCGCGTGCGCAGTAAATCCGCGGCGCGATCGCCATTGACGCCGATCAGGTCCGGCATCACGTAGGTTTGACCACGCTCGCCGCGATTCACGAGCAGCGTAATTCGCGCACCCGCAGGCGTGGTCTGCTTCGGAGGCGGATTCTGCGCGACCACGGTGCCGGCAGTGTAGTCGGCGGAACGGATCTCGGCGAGCGACGCGAGCTGGAGACCGTCCTGCTGCACGCGCAGCTGCGCGGTCCGTTCGGACTCGCCGACGAGCGCGGGCACGGCTGCCGCGCGTGGTCCGGCGCTGACCCATACCTTCACGCTGCGCTCGCGCCGTGTCTTCACACCAGCCTGCGGATCCTGGCTGAGAATTTGACCCGCCGGAACCGACGTGTCCACGCGCCGCGCTTCTTCAACCTTGAGATTCAGCCCGGACGCCGCGAGGATCGCGCCCGCTTCAGTCACAGTCTTGCCACTCAATGGCGGCACCACCGCGTCGCGGCTCCGCAGCGCCAGGCGCATCGACGCCGCGGCGAAGAGAAAGTAGGTCAGGACCAGAGCGCCGCCTACGAGCAGCCGTTTGCCGGCTCCCCAGACGCGCGTCGATAACGCCATTTATTCAATAGCTTAGCAGAGAGGGCGGAGCGAGGTCGGAGGGCGGAGGTTCACCTGTAGCTTCCGCCTTTAGGCGGAAGATCCCGCTTTAGTGGAAAGATCCCACTTCAGGCCGACAATCTGACGAGCGAGGCGGCGTAGAACGCTTCCAGGCCGTCGCGGTAGGGAAGCGTCTTCAGAGCGCCCTCGGGATCGAGCAGATTGGCGAGCATGGGATCTCGCTCGAATCGTTCGGGTGTGACGCGTCGGAATGACGGGTGCGACGAGAGGAACTCCGCCACGACCGCCTCGTTCTCTTCCGGCTCGCTGGAACACGTGGAGTACACGATCCGTCCGCCCGGGCGGACGACGGTCGCGAGCTGCGCGAGCATCTCGATCTGCGCCGCGGCGAACGTCGGCAGATCGCCCTCCGTCCGGCGCCAGCGGACGTCGGGATCCCTGCGGATTGTCCCGAGTCCAGAACACGGCGCGTCGATGAGGACCGCGTCGAACACGTCGCGGAACGCAGGCGATGCGCGGGCGTTCGCCTGGACGACGTGCACGTTGCGCGCGCCAGACTGGCGCACCGTGCGACCAAGTAGCGCGACCCGCCGTTCGCGCACGTCCGCCGCGACGATCGTCCCTTCTCCCTGCAGCGCCGCCGCCATCTGCGTCGCCTTGCCGCCCGGCGAGGCGCAGGCATCCAGGATTCTCTCGCCTGGCGCTGCGCTCACGTATTCGCCAACGAGCTGCGACGCCTCGTCCTGGACGGCGAAGACTCCGGTGTTGGCGAGCGGCGTCAGCAGCGGATTACCCGCCGTCACGATCAGCGCGTCCGGCGCGAAGCGCGCCGCTACCGCCATCACGCCGGCGTCGGCGAGCTCGCGTATAAGACCGTCGCGTGTCGCCCGCAGCGTGTTCACGCGTAGCGTCAATGGCGCCGGCTCATTATCGAAACGCGCCCACCTGATCGCCGCTTCCGCGCCGTACCGCGACAGCCACCGTTCGGCGAGCCAGCGTGGGTGGGACAGCGTGATCGAGAGCAGATCGATGGGCGGCGATTGGGGAAAGGGGAGTGCGGCGCGTTCGCGGGACACGCGCCGCAGCAGCGCGTTTACGAATCCGGCTGCGCTCGTCTTTCCTGCCTTCCTCGCCATCTGCACGGCGTCGTCCACGACGGCTGCCGCCGGGACGCGATCCAGGTGAAGGAGCTGGAAGATGCTGATCCGAAGGATGGCGAGGACCTCGCGATCGAGCTTTGCCGTCGGGCGTCCCGCAAAGGCGGTGATGACGTGGTCGAACGCCGCCTGCCAGCGCAGCGTCCCCGTCGCGATTTCACCGGCGAGCGCGCGATCGCGATCATCTTTGAGCGGCTGCCGCGCGCGGTGCAGCGCGGCCGGCAGGTCCGCGCGTCCCGCGTCCACGGCGAGGACCGTTTCGTACGCGGCGATGCGTGCAGGCGCGATCACGACGTGAACCGCGCGCCCTCCGTGACGCCGTGTCCGGCTAGGAAGTCGCGCGCCGTCATCGTCCGCCGTCCTTCCGGCTGAAGCTCGAGAATCTGGAGCAGGGTCCCGCCGCCACACGCCACGATCAGTTCATCCCCCGCGGCGTGCACGACGGTGCCAGGTCTCCCGGGGGTCAGGTCTGCAGATCGCCCTTTGCCTGGTGCCAGGGCACTGTCGCGTGCCCTGGCACCGGTGTCAGGGCGATCTGCAGACCTGACCCCCGGGTTAGGGCGATTTGCAGACCTGACCCCTAGGGTGCGCCGCAGCACAATCCGTGCGCCGTTGAGGTGCGTCGAGGCGAGGGGCCAGGGCTGCAGGCCGCGGACCAGGTTGTGGATCGCATCCGCCGGCTGGTTCCAGTCGATGACGCCTTCGTCCTTCGTGATCTTCGGCGCGTGCGTGGCGCGAGAGTGATCCTGCGGCGTCTCGACCGCGCGGCCCAACGCGAGATCGTCGACGACGGGCAGCAATAGCTGCGCACCCAGGGTTGCGAGGACGGCCTCCATGTCACCACTCGTCGCGTCCGGCGGGATCGGCATGGTCGCGACGGCGAACGTCGGCCCGGCGTCCAGTTCGCGCTCGACGCGCATGATCGTGACGCCCGTCTCGACGTCACCCGCGATGATCGCGCGCTGGATTGGAGCCGCCCCGCGGTAACGCGGCAGCACCGACGCGTGCACGTTGATCATCCCCAACGGCGGGATGGCCAGCAGCGCATCCGGCAGGATACGGCCGAAGGCGACGACGACGCCGAGATCGGCGCGCAGATCGCGGATCTGCTGCAGGAACGCTTCGTCCCTGATCTTCGCGGGCTGCAGAACGGAGATGCCGTGCGTGAGCGCGACGTGTTTCGTGGGTGTCGCCTGCAGTTGCTGTCCGCGTCCTCTCGGCCGATCCGGCTGCGACACGACCGCGACGACCTCGTGCGACGAACGGATGAGCGCCTCGAGTGACGGCACCGCGAAGACAGGCGTACCGAAGAAAACAACCCTCACCACTTACCCGATTTTCGCAGTTTCTGGATCTTGCGCACGATCATGTCGCGCTTGATGCCACGCAGGCGATCGACGAAGACAATTCCGTCGAGATGATCCATCTCATGCTGGAACGCGCGCGCGAGCAGATCCTTACCCTCGATCGTCTGCTCGACGCCGTTGCGGTCCAAGCCCTTCACGAGCGCACGCTTTGGCCGGATCACAGTGGCGTTGAACCCGGGTGCGCTGAGGCAGCCCTCTTCTTCGAGCTGGGTCCCGTCGCGCTCGACAAATACCGGGTTCACCATGGTGATGAGCTCCCCCGTGTTGCGGCCGACGGAAAGATCGATCACGAATACGCGCAGCGCCACGCCGATCTGCGTCGCTGCGAGGCCGATTCCCGGGGCCGCGTACATTGTCTCGATCATGTCGTCGATCAGGCGATGCAGAGTGTCGTCGAACGTCATGACGGCGGCGGCCTTGTCGTGCAGCAGCCGTTCGCCGTAGCGGAGGATCGGACGGATCATCGTTTCCGCGCGGGGCGGGCGAACCGGGCGCGCAGCGTCTCGTCGGCAGACGCCATCGCGCGTTCCATCGCGGCGATCGAATCGCCGCCGAACCGCTCCATCAGCGCGTCGGCAAGTACCAGCGCGACCATCGCTTCGCCAACGACCGCGGCCGCCGGCACGGCGCACACATCGCTCCGCTCGATCGCCGCGGGCGATTCCGTCATGGTGGCGAGATCCACCGAGCGCAACGGCTTCATCAGCGTGGAAATCGGCTTCATGTACGCCGAAACGCGCAGATCCTCACCGTTGGTGACGCCTCCTTCGAGGCCGCCAGCGTTATTGGTCGGGCGCGCAAGACCAGTCGCGCGCGCGGCCGCATCGCCGGGGAGAATCTCGTCATGCACGCGCGAGCCGGGACGGAAGGCCGCGTCAGGCCCGATTCCAATGCCGACTGCCTTGATCGCCGGAATCGACATCAGCGCCTGCGCCAGGCGTCCATCGAGCTTGCGATCCCATTGAACGTAGCTCCCGAGACCGATGGGAACACCTGTCGCGATGACCTCAAAAGCGCCGCCCAGCGTGTCCCCCGCTTCGCGCGCGCGGTCGATCTCCGAAATCATTTGCTGCTCGACGGCCGGGTCCACACACCGGAGTGGCGCGTCGTCGGGCAGCGCGCTCGCGAGCGCGAAATCAACGGCACCACGGTCGGGAATAGCCGACGGACCGAGCGCAAACACGTGGCTCGTAAGTTGGACGCCCACGTGGGCGAGCAATTGGCGGGCGAGCGCACCTGCCGCCACGCGCGCCGCCGTCTCGCGGGCGCTCGCACGTTCGAGGATGTCGCGGAGATCGTCGCGCTCGTACTTCGCGGCGCCCGCAAGATCAGCGTGGCCGGGACGCGGCCGCGTGACGGGCCCGCGGCGGGCGCCTCCCGCATCTTCCGGCGCTTCGACGGTCGCGCGCATCGTGTATTGCCAGTTCGGCCAGTCGCGGTTCTCGATGGTCATCGCAACCGGACCGCCCAGCGTTTGCCCCGCGCGAACCCCTGAAAGAATCTCCGCGCGGTCCGACTCGATCGCCATCCGGCGTCCGCGCCCATAGCCACCCTGGCGGCGGCGCAGATCCCGCGTGATCGCATCCGGGTCAATCGAGAGTCCCGCCGGAAGGCCTTCGAGAATGACGACGAGCGCGCGGCCGTGCGATTCGCCGGCGGTCAGAAAACGCAGCATTCGCCCGAGATCTTATACGAAGTTTCTGCGCACCTCGCGGAACACGTCGCGCCACGCGCCTTCGATTCCCGAAGAATTCCGCGCGGTCAGCATCTTGCAATCCGGCGCGGACACACGCATGCCGCTCATCGCCGAACGCTTTCTCATGGATGACGAAGGGGCCGTCGATCTCGCGACGGGCGAATCGATCCGGCTCTCGATCGATCGCGCCGCGGCGTGCGGCCGCGATCGCGTCAGCGTGTGCGATCGGCTGTTCGGGCTGCGGCACCCGCTGCTGCTTCCGCTCGTGGACTACGGCGCGTTCGGCGAACACTGGTTCGAGGCGCACGCGAACCTTCCGGCGTTGCGGGTACCTGGTACGCACGCGCGAAGCTGCGCGCTGCATCTCGTGCGGTTCCTGCGATCCGCCGGGATGGAGCTCGACGCGGGCACGACCACGCGGAACGTGCGTCCGGCGATCGACGGTCCCACGTCGAAATGGCGTCCGATCGGGATTTCTCTTCAACCCCGAACGGCGCTGGCTGCCATCCGCACCGTGCTCGAGGCGAATGGGCCGCCGGGCGTTACCGCAATCGCGGTCCACGCCGCGCCGGGGATCGGACTGCGGACGGCGCGGGTACAGCTCGCGCGAATGGCGCGTCAGGCGGGCTACGTCGTGATCGACAGCCGCTTCGGCGCGCTGGAAGAGGTGCTGACGCCGCCGCGTCACTTGTGCGTGCTGGACTGGCTCGCAGAATCCGCACCGCTGCCCTCGGCGCTCGCGTTTGCCGATGCTGCCGGGGCGCGCCGGCATGCGTGGATCCGCTTCTGTCGTAGTCCCGCGACGGGAGCGGGAGCTATCGGATTGGAGCCATTGATGACTCGAGACCTGACGAATGCGATTTACGTCGACGCGGAGCTCGGTCCGTCCGCCGGTGAGGTCCGTTGCGCGATCGCCGCTGCGGGCGGCAACGTCCGGGCGCTGATCGACGCGTTGTCGTGGACGAAGCGTGGAGGCCAGGCCGGCTGGGTGCACGAGACCGCGCCCGAGTACATCGTCCGGCCGCGAGCGGCTACGGCGATCCCGGCGCCTGCGCCAGCCGGCATTACCAGGCTTCGTCGCGCGGTCGACGCCGCGACCGCGCTCGCGCGACGCGGTCGCCATGCCCGCGCCGCACGCGTGCTCCTGCGATGCAGCGAGGCACTTGCAGCACGGGGCGAGATGCACGCGGCATCCTCCGCGTCGACAGATCTTGGCTATCTCCATATCGATCGCGGCAGGCTCGCCGACGCGGCTGACGCATTTCAACGCGCCCGCACATGGTGTCCGGACGGACCACGTGCCGCCCGCGCGCTGGTAGGCACGGCGCGCGTGCTGATGGAGCAGGGACGCTTGCTCGACGCCGAGGGAGCCTTCCGCACCGCCACGCTCTGTGGTGACGAGGAGCAGACAAGGGGCGCGCGATGCGGGCTCGCCGAAGTACTCGTATTGCGTGGGCATCTCGACGCGGCGGAGGAGGCGCTCGCAGATGGTGACGCCGCAATTCTGGCAACGATCCACCGGCTCCGTGGAAACCTCGCAGAAGCCGCGCGCGCCGCGGCCCGCGCTATCTCGACGGCAGTAGCCGATGATCCGCGCTCGGTTTGTGAAGCGCACCTCGCTGCCTGTCAGGTGCAGGCGTTGCTCGGGGACGTCGATACCGTCCGGCGCCACGCGGCGGCCGCACAACGAGCGGCGCGGCAGACGCGTTCGCCGGCGATGCGCTTGCGTGCCGCAGCCGAGGTCTACGGCTGCCTGGAACGCTCGGGCGCGCAGGTAGGCAGCTTGACCCGCGAACGATTGCTGCGCGCGTCGCGCCGTTTGCCTGCGCTGAGCGGAGCCTGCATTCGCAGCGCACTGAATGGCGCGACGGCGACGGACGAAGCGTTGATCGTCCTTCCGCGCGACAATGCGCACCTCATTCAGCAGTTCCGCGCCCTGCTGCATGCGATTCACGACGCGCCGGACGAGGAAACGGCGTTGCAGCTGATTGCGGCCGACCTGCTGCGCGTACTGGATGCCTGTTCGGTGGTCGTGCGGTCCGCATCGCTCGCGAGGCAGGTGGCGAGCGCGGGTCGTTCGTGGACCGAAGAGGAGGCCCTGACGCGTCCGATCCTGGACGGCAGCGGACCGATCGTCCGCGAAGGATTAACGCCCGACGTGGCAGAACCCGTCACCGTCGGCAGCGCCATCCTGGGTGCGATCGCCGTGCGATGGATTCCGGGCACCCGTCCGCCGCTGGCGCGCGCCCGCGACTTGATCCGGACGGCCGCCGCTGCCGCCGCGCCAGCGCTGAAAGCGCTCAACCTGCCCCGCGTCAGCGGTTCCGAAGGAGGTGTGTCGTATCCGGATGAACTGCTTGGCCGCGGACACGCGGCCGAACGGGTGCGCGACGCCATCCGCCGCGCCGCGCTCGCGCCGTTCCCGGTGCTGATCGAAGGGGAGAGCGGCAGCGGGAAAGAGCTGGTTGCGCGATCGATTCACGCGCGCAGCGGTCGCCGCGCCAGGAAATTCTGCGCCGTGAATTGCGCGGCGCTGTCCGACGATCTTCTCGAGGCCGAGCTGTTCGGCCACGCGCGCGGCGCCTTCACAGGAGCGGTCGGTGAGCGGCCAGGACTGTTCGAGGAAGCGGACCAGGGCACGATCTTCCTCGACGAAGCGGGGGAGCTCACAGCGCGCGCGCAGGCGAAGCTGCTGCGCGTTCTGCAGGAGGGAGAGATCCGGCGCGTCGGCGAGAATCTCCCGCGCAAGGTCGACGCCCGCGTCGTCGCCGCCACGAACCGCCGCCTGGAAGACGAAGTCAACGCCGGACGTTTCCGCGCGGACCTGCGCTTCAGGCTCGACGTGATTCGCATTTCGCTTCCGCCGCTCCGCGAGCGAGCCGAGGACGTGCCGTGGCTCGCGCAACGCATCTGGACCGAGACGTCCGCGCGGGTCGGCACTCGGGCCACGCTCGGCGATGACGTGCTCGCCGCGTTGTCACGCTACGACTGGCCGGGCAACGTGCGCGAACTACAGAACGTGATCGCGTCTCTCGCAGTGCACGGACCTCGCCGAGGACGAATCCCGCTGTCCGTGTTGCCGGTGCACATCGCTCGCGGCGCCGAGGCAACGCCGGGCTTCGACGAGGCGCGACTGGACTTCGAGCGCCGTTTCGTCCGTGCCGCGCTGGCACGCGCCGGCGGCCGCCGCAGCATGGCCGCATCGCAGCTCGGCGTGAGTCGACAGGGGCTCACGAAGATCATCAAAAGGCTCGGCCTGCAGGGATGATTTAGTAATTACGCTTGATGCTCACCGTGCCGATCGTACTCGGCGTGGCGACGTGCTCCCGAGCGTTTCCCGCCGTCATCGTCCAGGCCACGCTGGGCCTGGCGGGCGCGATCATCGCGGAAGCGTCTCTGGGCTTCCTCGGCCTGGACGTCCAGCCACCTACGCCGAGCTGGGGGACGATGCTCGACGCGGGAAGGTCGCGTTTATTCGACGCGCCGCACCTGACGATCTTTCCGGGCGTCGCGATCGCCACGCTCGTTCTCGGGTCCAACTTTCTGGGCGACGGTCTGCGCGACCGCGTCGATCCGAAAAGCAGGGTTTACGCTTTAAGCTTTGGGCTTCAGGATTTGGGCTTTAGGAAGGCGCCGCTGGACCGCTAGTGCGAAGGAGTTGTCTGGCTCTTTCTCCAGCGCCTTTGCGATAGTGGCGCGCGCGGTGTCCTTGTCCCCGGCGCGGAGCTGCGCGTCGGCGGCGCGGGCGAGGAGCGTCGCATCGATGCCGTCCGCGGCGCGGAGGAAGTAAGTGGCTGCCGCGGCGGGTTCGTTCATGCGCAGCGAGAGATCGCCGAGCCGCGCGGCTTGCGCCGTGCGGCGGCGCGCGTCGGTATCGCCGCGCAGGACGTCGTAGTCGAGCAGCGCCTGCCGCGCGACCGAATAGTGCCCGAGACGTTCTGCCGCGTCGGCGAGATAGCTGAAGGCGAGCGGCTCGACAGGTGATTTCTGCGTCGCATCGAGGAGCATTTTTTCCGCCGTCTCCTCGTCGGCCGTCATGAGTAGCGCGCGACCGAAGAGCGTGAGCGCTTCGCTGCTGTCGTCCGCCCCGACCGCACCCTCGAGCGCGCCAAGCGCCTTGCTCAACGCGACGCGATCGCCGCGGGTCTGCGCGATCTCCAGCCACACGCGCCCGAGCGCCACGTAAGCGTACGGATGATCGGGATATCGCTCCGACGCGCGGCCGAGCGTCGTCACCGCGCGATCCGTCTGGCCGGCGCGCGCGTAGGCGAGACCGAGCGCGACCTCGCGGGAGGCGCCCGGATCGAGAGCGGCGAGGCGTTCCAGCTGCGTCAGCCGATCGTCGGTGCGTCCCAGCGCGCCGTAGAGGTCCGCAAGCTCCTCGCGCGCATGGAACAGTGTCGGCTGCAGTTCTACGGCCCGTTCGAGGGCCTGGCGCGCGGCCTGCGGCTGCTGCGCGTCCCGCTGGCAGAGCCCGAGCAGGTACTGAGCTTCGGCGAACTTGTCATCGATCGCGAGCGCGCGCTGCAGCGCGTCGATCGCTTGCGCGCCGTGCCCCTCGTTGTAGCGGGCGAAGGCCAGCTTGTAGAGGACGCGCGGCGCCCGGTTATCCAGCTTGACGTATTCCTGGAAGCGTTCCGCGGCAGACCCGTAGCGATGCGGCGTGTCGGCGAGGAAGGCATCGCCCAGCTCCTCGAGTGGACGCGTCGCCGTCGGATCCAGCTCGGACGCTTTCCGCAGGTCGCGGATCGCCGCGATGAACTCCCCGCGGCGGCGATAGGTCTGGCCGCGCTTCAAGTAGCCGAGCATCGCGTCTTCCTTGAGCGTGATGGCGCCGCTGAACGCCTCGATCGCGGCAATGGTGTTCTCGCGCGCCAGGGCGGCGTCGCCGTCGGCAACCCGCTGGCGGTACGAGCGTTCCCGCTCGCTCAGGGTGTAGCCATACACCCCGGCAGCACTGAGTCCAAGGAGCACCGACCCGGCGAGGATCCGCTTCACGACGTCCAGTTTAACAGGCGCCAAAAGGGGGACAGTCCCCGTTTCTGGTTCCGAAAACGGGGACTGTCCCCGTTTCTGGTTCTGAAAACGGGGACTGTCCCCGTTTTGTGGGGTGGAACTTCCCAGGGCCGGCGGTATCTAAGGAGATAGGGGGCAGTGCTAACATGGGCGGAGAGCTGTCCGTGAAACCGGTTCGCGCGATTACCTGGAGCGACGTCGGCGGCAGGGAAGCATCCCTGATTCAGCGTTGCGCCGCGCGCGACGAGGACGCCTGCGCCGAGCTCGTGAGCGAGCACCAGCGCATGGTCTACCAGCTGTCGCTCAACCTCCTCAACGATCACAACGAAGCACTCGATCTCTCGCAGGAAGTCTTCCTGCGCGTCTTCCGCACGATCCACACCTTCCGCGGCCACTCCAGCCTGCGCACCTGGATGTACCGCATCGTCATCAACCAGGCGCGCAACCGGCAACGGTGGTGGCGCCGGCGCCACCGGGCGCAGCAGGTGTCACTCGATCAGCACATCGAGGACCATGGCGAGCTGGCGGAGCTGGTGGACAGCGGGCCGGATCGCCTGGTCGGGCAGAAGGAGCTCGCGGAGAGAATCCGCGTGGCGCTCGATGCGCTGCCTTTCGACCAGAAGACAGCGATCGTGCTGCGGGAGATCGACGGCCTGCGCTACGAGGAGATTGGCTTCTCGCTCGGCATCGCCGTCGGCACGGTGAAATCGCGGCTGGCGCGCGCCCGGGAGAGTTTGCGCGCCCAATTGAGGGACGTATGACCACACTGACCTGTGCGGCGGTGCGGCGACGCCTCGCCGAATACCATGATGACGAGCTGGCCCTGCAGCAGCGGATCGCGGTCCAGGGACACCTGCACGGCTGCGAGGGCTGCACGGAGGCGCTCGAGGAATACTTCGCGGTGACGTCCGCGCTGCGGCTGGCCGCGTCGCCGGGACCGGCAGACGACTGGACCGGGCTCACGCCCGGCGTGATCGGCCGCATGCGCGCCGAAGCGAACGAGGCATGGACCGCGCGCGTCGCGCGGATGTTCGACGACATGCACCTGGTGTGGATCGGCCTCGCCTCGACGGCAGGAACGGTCCTCTGCGGCGCGATCGCACTCGGCATGCTGCACTTCGCCTCCCCCGAGCGCGACGACTCGCTGCGCGCGATGCTCGCGGTGGTATCCGCCATTCCCGGATCGGATCTGAACCCCGCGGGCATCGACGGCCTGGCGATACGGGCACCTTCAGTTCCGCAGGACGGAGTGGTCAAAGCCTCGCTCGAACGCTCGGGCCAGGGGGCGGAACAGATGTTGACGTTTGCCGCAGTGATTACGCGGAGCGGAAACATTGCGGGCATGGAGGCGCTCGGCGACAGACGCGGCGACCGCCAGGTTGCGCAGCTGATCGACGAGATCTCGAAGGGACAGCTCGTGCCCGCGCGTTACGGCACGGATCCGATCGCGGTGAACCTCGTGTGGCTCGTCGAGCACATGACGGTCAAGCCGAAGAACCCGCGCAGCGTAGGAAGTTAACGGTAAACGGTAAACGGTAAACGGAAAGCACTAATCGGCTATCGGTTTACCGTTTGATCTCTGCCACGGCGGTGGCGACGTTGTTCATCGTATCCGTCACGCGGATGATGATGCTGCGCGCCGCTTCCGTGTCGTCCAGCTCCACCTCGAACTCCTCACGGCGCGAATCAGGAATGCCATCGACTGGATAGGCGACTCTCCAGCGGCTGGCGTCGAGCGAGTACTCGACGCGCTGCACCGCCGACTGCTCGTCGCGGACGACGAACTTGACGGTCGCGCGCGCTCCTGTCCGCGTCGCGGAACCAATCTCGATGGCCGGCGGCGTGTTATCGATGTCGAAGCTGACGCTCTCCAGCTCGCCGACGAGCGAGATCGCTGGTGAGTTCGAGGGCGCGTCGGTCGCCGCCACCTTCACGTAATACGTGCCGTCAGGCACCGACGTCGTGTCCCACACGACGATCGGATCCCAGAGGCCGCGCTTGAGCGGCTTCCACGCCGTCTCTCCCTCGCGCCGGTAGAACACGTCGTACTGCATGTGGTCGTCGTTGTCGTCCTCCGCCTTCCAGACGAACGTCTGCAGTCCCTTCTGGTACACCTTGCGGCCGAGCGCGGGGGCGGGGGGTGCAGGAGACGAGGCCGAGCTGCTGTTCGGCTGCGAAGGGTTGCGCCCGTCGGACGTGTTCTCCTCGAAACCCGCGATCTCGAGCTCGCCCGTCGAGAACGGCCGCTGGAACACCGTTCCCGCAGGATGCACGGTGATGCTCGTGACGATCGGCCGCAGATTCCGCGGCAGGTACGCCGCCGTGACTGACGTCAGCACGGGCTCCGACCCCTGAGAACCCTGCGAACTTTTGAGCACCGCTTTCCACTGGAGGTATCGCGCGTTCGGGCTCGTGATCTTTTCGCCGTTCGAGACGCTGTACGCCTTGGACCACGCGCTCCACGTTTCGTCGGGCGTCGCCGTGTTCCCTGAGCGCGTCAGAATTTCGACCTCGCCGGGTTTCGCCGCGGCCCGCCAGCGGATCGCACCCCACGTCGCGACCGTCCCCGCGTCACGCACGTCCGACTCGTACGAGCCGGTAGCCGCACGGCCGGAAGCAAGCGAGAAGATCTTGCCGGGATTACTCGTGCCCGCGATGACGCGTCCGGATGAATCACGCACGAGCGACGTGACCTGACGCGCGGCGGCGCGCGCGAGCAGCGTGGCGCGGGCGGGATCGCCCGAGAGCCTGAAAATCTTTCCTTCCTTGCCGGTGCCGACGAGGATCGAGCCGTCGCTCTCCGCGAGCAGGTCGAATGGCCAATCGTCGACCGCCTCCCACAGCGTGTCCCACAGGCCGTCCGCGCGGATGCGGTAAATCGCGCCTTTCGCGTTATGCACCCGTGACGATGGCGTGGAGCTGCCCCCGGCGGTCACGCCCGAGGTCGCATCAACGACGGTGATCGCGGTGATCTCTGCCGACACCGACGGTACCGGCGCGCGAGGAGGCTCAGGGGTCGTCGAAACCGAGGGCGCGGCGCGATCCTCGCCACCAGGCGTGCCGCTGAACGCCGCGGCGTAGATCGTTCCGTCGGCGGCCACTTTCAGCGCGTGGATTTCCTTGAACGACGAGTCGAGCAGGACGAACGCTTTCGCGTCTTTGTCGATCCGAAAGATGCGTCCGGGCGACTCGGTGCCCGCCAGCAGGTTGCCTGCCTTGTCGAAGGCCAGCGTGACGACGTTGGTCGTGTTCGTCTTGTAGAAGAGCGAGCCCTTCCCGTCCGGCGTGATGCGATAGATGTTGCCCTTCTCACCCGTGGCGGCGAAGAGCGCGCCATCGGGGGCCGTCGCGAGCGCCCAGATGTACTTGTCGTCCGGATCGAAGAACGTTTTGGAGGTGCCATCCGTGGCGACGCGGTAGATCTTCCCGTCGGGCGAGGAGGCCACGTAGAGCCCGCCGCCCGGCGCGGATGCCAGCGCGTGCACTTCCATCTCGGGCGCGTCGAAGAACGTGGACGCTTTGCCGTCGCGCGTGATCTTCAGCACCTGGCCTTCGTTGCCGGTCCCGGCCCACAGCGTGCCGTCGGATCCGGCGAGCACCGTCCAGAGGAATGGCGCCGATGTTTCGGCGACCTGCGCCGTCGCGGGACCGAGAAAGACGCGCCCGTCGCTATCGATCGACAGGTTCTCGACGTCTCCCTTCAGGAAGTCGGTCTGCGTCGAGACGGTCCAGAACGTAGGGGCGGAAGCGGAGAGAAGTGCGGACGCGGCCAGTACCGCGGCCGCGAGCACAGCGAATCGTTTGAGCATGAAGGAAATCGTTTCCGTCTACCGGCGGCTGTCGAGATCGATCGTCAGCACGCGTGTGCCCACGACCGCCGAATCCATCGGCAGCTCCCACTCGCCGAGGGCGGCGCTGCGGATCGGCGTGAAGTTGCCGCCGCTCCGGTCTCCCTCGAGGACGGACAGTACCGAAGGTGGCAGCGAGGTCAGCGCCTCGCCGTTGACGACGGCGCCGGGCGTGCCGGTCAGCAGGCGAACGTAGAGGCGATTGTTGCGGTGCGCCTGGTTCAGAATCTTGATCATCTGTTCAACGCTCTGCGGCTGGATGCTGCGCCGCAGCTCGCGCTGCTCGATCTGGTTCAACTGCTTGCCGTCGGTGACCATCACCGTCAGCTGGCCGGACGCGTTCGCAGGAATGTCGATCGGAATCGTGGAAATTTTCTCGCTGCCGCGGTAATTGCGCGTGAGCACCTTCAGCGGCACGGTCCGTCCGGCACGCGGCCGCACGTCGTCCAGCCAGACGCGCTCGATCGTGGCGGAGCGCTCGTCTTCAGAGCTCTTGACGGCGATCTCGACCCCTTTCAACGTGACCGGCTCGTGATCGTTGCCGAGCAGCATCGTGATCGGACCCGCGACGTAGGCGGAAGCAGCGGGGATGGTACCGTCGCCCGTGAAGATGTCTTCGTAGGTGAGGTCTTCGTGCTTGTCGAATGTCGCCTTGCCGCTGACCGTGAACGTCGAGTCACCGAACTGCCGCTCGTAGCTGCCGAGCGTGTTGAAAAGGGCGACGTAGGTCAGCAGCGGCGTGAACAGCTGGTCGTTTGCGACGGTGTAATGGAACGTGCGCTTGGGCGCGCGGTCGGACTCGAGCGTGATCGTAATCGGGATCGTCACCGGCCCTTTGCCGAGCGTGCCGGCGACGGCTGTCGCGCGGTCCTGCTGCAGCGTGCCGATCACCTCGCCCATCGTCGCGATCTTGAAGGACGACATCAGGCTGGGAAGCGAGGTGTAAACAGTCGCGCGCGTCATGGGGAACGCCGTCGGACCAAAGTTGAAGAACGGATGACCGAACGCGTAGACGCGCGTCCCGTCGACGTGCGTCACGGTTCCGGTCGCACCCATCTCGCCGTCGCCGCCGAGCAGCGAGACGCCGACGGGATCCCCTGGTTTCAGCGGTTCGTGAGACGGGGCGGCGGGCGCGCCCGATCCGCCGGCGAGGACAGGTGTGAAGCCGGCGTCGCGGAACATCGAGGAGACGAGATCCGACGTCGAGCTGGACATCCCGCTCAGCACGAGCGGCGTCGCGATCGGACGGAGCAGCGCCCCCATCTGTGCGCCGGCAGTGGCAGGGAGGCCGAACGCCTGCACGTCCGACGGACGGTCCGCGAACATCGCAACCCGCGCGTATGTCGCGCGAATCGCGGCGGCCAGGCGTTCCGGCGTGACGGGCAATTCAAGACGTGCCTGCCCCGCGCTCGCGCGTCGCGAGCCGGCCGCATTCTCCGCCGTCGCGGCGATCATCTCCTCGATCGGCGTGATGCCGGCGATCGGTTCTTTCGGGAAAGCGCCGATGGAATAGGACACGGCACCGACCAGACGGTCGCCGATGTACACCGGACTGCCGCTCATGCCTGCGATGACGCCCGTCTCGGCGAGCGGTCCGCCTTCGAGCCGCGCGAGAATCAGGTTTCGCTGCGGCGCCTGCACGTTCTTCAGCACCCCGAGAATGTGGACCTTGAAGTCCTGCATCTCGGATCCTTCGAACACGGTGCGGCCGACGCCGACCATGCCCGGCTTGATTTCATCGATTGGCATTAAGCGCGTGGTGGCGGGCACGTTCGCCCAGCCGAGCGCGGTAACCGCTGCGGTGACCAGAAAAACCCGGATCTTCATGTTATTCAAACCTTTATAGCATGATTAGACGCCGCCCGGCTGTCTCCGGCTCTCCCTTTGTGTTAGTCTTTCGACTGATCGTGCTGAACAGCGCCCTCTCGTTTGCCGCCCGTCCGACGTTTACGTCGTATTGGTGGTGGCACGCGTACACGAGGGGGCAGATGCGGTAACGCACGTCGAATAGAAACCGAGCACCGTAAAGCCCCCTCAGTCACCAGATTGAGGGGGCTTTCATTTTTCAGGGACCATGTTACGACTGAGATCTGCATAACCATCACCGGGGCCGACACGGAGGCCATGCGCGCGGCGCGGACGGCGGCCGAAGCGGATGCCGACCTGGTCGAGCTGCGCCTCGACTCGATGGACCGGCCGGATCCCGACGGCGCTCTCGCCGATCGCGGGAGGCCCGCCATCGTGACGTGCCGTCCGCGTCGTGAAGGCGGTCTGTTCGACGGGTCGGAGGAAGAGCGGCTGCGGATCCTGGCGCGAGCGCACGCGCTCGGCGCCGAGTTCATCGACGTCGAATGGGACGCGCGTGTGGACGACTTGCTGCACGCACGTCGCGGCCGCGGCATCGTCATGTCGCGTCACGTGTTCACCGGCACGCCCAGTAACGCCGCCTCGATGCTCGACGACTTGCGCTCGCGCGGCGGAGAAGTCGCGAAGCTCGCGGTGATGACGGAACGGCCCGCGGATCTCGTCGGACTGCTGGCCGCACGGCGCGACGAGTCGTCGATCGTGATCGGGATGGGGGGCGCAGGCCTGCCGACGCGCATTCTCGCCGGCCGATTCGGATCGCGGTGGACGTATGCGGGAGACGCGGTCGCACCGGGACAGATCACCGCCGCGCGCCTGCTGCACGAGTTCCGCTTTCGCCGCATTCGTTCCGATGCGGCGGTCTACGCCGTGATCGGACACCCGGTGACGGAGTCCCTGTCGCCCGCGATGCACAACGCGGGATTCGCCGCGCTGGGCCTGAACGCGGCGTACGTTCCGCTGGACGTGCAGGATCTTGGCGGGTTCCGCGAGTTCGGGCAGGCGATCGGGCTGCGCGGCGCGAGCGTGACGATTCCGTTCAAGGTCGACGTGCTGCCATTGCTCGACGAGATGGCGCCGGAAGCGTCTGCCGCCGGCGCGGTGAACACCATCGCGCTGAACGACGGCCGCTGGATCGGACGCAACACCGATGCGGAAGGATTTCTCGAGCCGCTGCGGGCCCGGCTGCCCAAGGTCGCCGGGATTCGCGCGACGATCCTCGGCGCCGGAGGGGCAGCCCGCGCCGCCGGCCTCGCGCTCAAAGGGGCGGGAGCGCACGTCACCATCTGCGCACGGCGCAGGGAAGCCGCGCAAGTTGTGGCGTCGGCAATCGGCGCGCAGGTCGGCCCGTGGCCACCGGCGCCGGGCTCCTGGGACCTGCTCGTCAACGCGACACCGGTCGGCGCGTCGGCACCCGGGTCCATCCCGTTTGCCGGTCCTTTTGATGGACCGTTTGTCTACGATCTCGTGTACGACCCCGATCCGACCGAACTGATGCGGCGGGCGCAACTCGAAGGTTGTGCGACGCTCGGCGGCCTCGCGATGCTCATCGCGCAGGCGGAGCGGCAATTCGAAATCTGGACGGGACAGCGGCCCCCGGCAGGCCTCTTCGCGCAGGCCGCGGAGACGGCACTGGCACATCGATCCGCACATTCCGCGCATTCCGCGGCGAAAAAGTGATCGGCGGCATATGAAGCAGACAACGTTTGAAGAGTTCAGGGAGCTGGCGCGGCGCGGCACGTTCGTGCCAGTCGTCAAGGAGATCATGGCGGACCTGCTGACGCCGGTCTCCGCCTTTCTGAAGATCGCCGAACACTCGGATTACGCCTTCCTGTTCGAGAGCGTGGAAGGAGGGGAGCAGGTCGCACGGTACTCGTTCCTTGGCAAGGATCCGTTTCTCGTCCTGCGCTCACGCGGCGGCAAAACGATCGTCGATCGCTCGGGCGTGACCACGGAGAGAGACGAGCCGTTCGTACCGCTGCTCCGCAAGCTGATGGCGGAATTCCGCGCGCCATTCGTCCAGGGCCTGCCGCGTTTCACCGGCGGCGCGGTCGGCTTCATCGGCTACGACGCATCGGTCGTGTTCGAGCCGGCGCTCGCCGGCGCATGGAACAACGCCGCATGGAACCAGAAAGAAGAAGGAAGAAAGGAGAAAGAAGACGGAAGAAAGGAGAAAGAAGACGGAAGAGAGGCGGACGACGAGAGAGAGACGGATGACGCCGGCTTTATGTTGTTCGACACGGTGCTCGCGTTCGACCACGTCAAGCATCGGATCCTGGTCATTGCGAACGCGCGAGTGACGGCGGACGAAGATTTGTCGGCGCTGTACCAGTTCGCGTGCGCGAAGATCCAGTTCCTCGAGCGGGAGTTGGAGCGCGGACTGTCGCAGTCGACGCCGGCGCGCCGGGAGGCGCCTGAGGTGCGGTCCAATCTCACGCGGGAACAGTACGAGGCGGGGGTTCGGACGATCAAGGAACGGATCGCCGCCGGGGACATCTACCAGGCGGTGCTCTCGCAGCGGTTCGAGGCAAGGGTCGAGGCGGAACCGCTCACTGTATATCGCGCGCTGCGCCACGTGAACCCGTCGCCGTACATGTATTTCATCCGCATGGGGAAATCCGCCATCGTCGGGTCGTCTCCTGAAATGCTCGTCCGGGTGGAAGGGCAGCACGTCGAAACGCACCCGATCGCCGGCACGCGGCCTCGCGGCCGGAACGAAGAAGAAGATCAGCGGCTTGCGGACGAATTGAAGCGCAACGAGAAGGAGCGCGCCGAGCACGTCATGCTCGTCGATCTCGGGCGCAATGACCTCGGCCGAGTCTGTGAGTTCGGGAGCGTCAAGGTTCCCCAATACATGGGTCTCGAGCGCTTTTCCCACGTGATGCACCTGGTCTCGACCGTCGAAGGACGTCTGGCCGACGGGTACGATCACCTCGATGCGCTCATTTCGTGTTTTCCGGCTGGCACGGTCTCGGGCGCGCCGAAGATCCGCGCCATGCAGATTCTGGCGGAGCTGGAGCCGACGCGCCGCGATCTCTATGCCGGCGCGGTGGGCTACATCGACTTCGCGGGCAACCTGGACTTCTGCATCGCCATCCGAACGATCGCGCTGCGCGATGGCGTCGCACGCGTCCAGGCGGGCGGTGGCATTGTGGCGGACTCGAACCCCTCCGCCGAGTATCAGGAATCCCGCGACAAGGCGGGCGCGCTGCTACAGGCCATCGAGATGGCGGAGACCGAGCTCTGATGAAGGTCCTGCTGCTGGATAACTACGACTCGTTCACCTACAACCTCGCGCAGTACCTGGGGGAGTTCGGGCATGCACCGGTCGTGAGACGCAACGACCAGATTTCGATCGGCGAGATCGACGCGATGAAGCCCGATCGGATCGTCGTCTCGCCGGGACCTGGCCGGCCGGAAGATGCCGGCGTCACTATCGACGTGATCCGCCGGTTCGGCCAGCGCGTCCCGGTGCTTGGCGTGTGCCTGGGGCACCAGGGGATCGGGTATGCGTTCGGCGGCGACGTCGTCCGCGCGCCGGTGTTGATGCACGGCAAGGTGTCATCGATTCGACACGATGGCCGCGGCGTATTCGCCGGCGTCTCGCAGCCGTTCGTCGCCGGCCGCTACCACTCGCTGATCGTCGCAGATCCTCCGCCGGACGTTCTCGAGGTCACCGCGCGCACGGACGACGGCATCATCATGGGACTTCGACACCGTGAGTGGCCGGTGCACGGCGTGCAGTTTCACCCCGAGTCGGTCCTCACCGGCGAAGGGCGCAAGATCCTCCGGAATTTCCTGGAGCACGGCGCATGACGGCGTTTTCGGCGCTCATCGACAAGCTGCAGCATCGCGTTGACCTGACGGTCGACGAGGCAGCCGGCGCGATGGAAGCAATCATGGACGGGCAGGCCGCGCCGTCGCAGATCGCCGGGCTCCTCGTCGGTCTCGCGATGAAAGGGGAGCGGCCGGACGAGATCGTCGGACTGGCAAGAACGATGAGGGCGCGAGCGACGAAGCTGTCGCGCTCGTTCGCGCCCGTGTTCGACACGTGCGGCACCGGTGGGGACGGCGCGCACACATTCAACGTCTCGACGGTTGCGGCGCTCGTCCTCGCGGCCTGCGGCGTACGCGTGGCGAAGCACGGGAACCGCAGCGCCTCGAGCCGCTGCGGGAGCGCGGATCTATTCGAAGAGCTCGGCGTGAACGTGTCCGCGACCCCGCCGATCGTCGAGCGGTGCCTGGACGAGGCGGGCATCGCGTTCCTCTTCGCGCAGGTGTTCCATCCGTCGATGCGGCACGCGGCGCCGACGCGCAAGGAGCTGGGTGTGCGCACCGCATTCAACCTGCTCGGCCCGCTCACCAACCCCGCCGGCGCCTCACGTCAACTCGTCGGCGTGTCGCGGCCGGAGCTCACCGAGCTGGTGGCGCGATCGCTGGCGCAGCTCGGAGCGGAGCGCGCCTGGGTCGTGCACGGCGCCGATGGGCTCGACGAGATTTCGACGACCGGCTACACCAAGGTGTCCGAATGCCGCGGCGGTGCCGTGAATACGTTTTACCTGCATCCCGCCGACGTCGGACTCGCCAAGTCCGCCCCCGCGACGCTCCGCGGCGGCGACGCGCGGGAGAACGCGACGATCGCACGTGACGTGCTGTCGGGACGTCCGGGAGCGCCGCGCGACATCGTGTTGTTGAATGCCGGCGCATCGCTGCTGATTGCCGGGCGCGTCCCAACCATTCCCGAGGGCATCGCGCAGGCCGCCGAGGCCATCGACAGCGGCCGTGCCGCGGCGGTCCTCGACACCCTCATACGCGTTTCACAGGATGGGCGAACGTGACGACCAGCGCCATGCCAGATCTGCTCGCGACGATCGTCGCCACCGCGCGCCGCATCACGGAGGTTCGTCGAACGCGGGCCTCCGACCAGCACCTCGAGCGGCTGGCGGCGACCCGCCATCCGCAAGGGGACACGTTCGTGCGGGCGTTGCGCGAAGACCCCCCGCCGCGGGTGATCGCCGAGTGCAAGCGCCGTTCGCCGTCGCGAGGGATCCTCCGCGAGGACTACAAGCCCGCGGAGCATGCGGCCGCGTACGCGCGCGCCGGCGCTGCAGCGATCTCGGTGCTGACCGAGCCGACCTTTTTCGACGGATCGCTGGATCACCTGCGACAGGCCCGCGCGGTCGTCGACACGCCGCTGCTGCGCAAGGACTTCATCGTCGATCGTTACCAGATTCTCGAGGCGGTCGCGTCAGGCGCGGACGCCGTGCTGCTCATCGTTGGCGCGCTGCAAGCGGCGGCGCTTCAATCGCTGCTCGTGTCGGTTCGCGAGCTTGGCGTGGCCGCGCTCGTCGAAGTGCATGACGCAGGTGAATTGAGGATCGCGGCGGACGCGGGCGCGGAGCTGATCGGTGTGAACAGCCGTAACCTGCGAACTCTCTCCGTCGAGCCGCACCTCCACGAGGAGCTCGCGTCGATGATGCCCGCGGGGATTGTCAACGTTGCGGAGAGCGGACTTCGTCAACCGGCAGATCTTCGTCGCCTCGAAAAAGCGGGATACCACGCGTTTCTGGTTGGCGAGCGGCTGATCACACAGCCGGATCCAGGTGCGGCGCTCGCGGCGCTGCGCGACGGCACGCGGAGGGCGGGGAAGGAATGACGCGCGTGAAAATTTGCGGCATCACGAGCGCCGCGGATGCGGAACTCGCCGTCGACCTGGGCGCCTCGGCCATTGGTCTGATCTTCTGGCCATCGAGCCCGCGTTTCGTCGAGCAGTCGCGCGCGCGCGAGATCGTGACCAGGTTGCCGCCATTCGTGAGCGTCGTGGGCGTGTTCGTGAATCAGGTGAAGGAAGCAGCGCGCGTCGCGGCCGATCTCGGGTTGTCAGCGGTGCAGTTTCACGGTGACGAGCCGGTCGATGACTATCGCGAGTTTCCGGCGCCAGTGATCAAATCGATCGGCGTTCGTGACGGTTCCGCGCGGCAAGATGCGGCCGCCGTCCCATCGCACGTGACGGTGCTGCTCGACGCGCACGATCCCCTGAAGCGCGGGGGCACGGGAACGATCATCGACTGGAGCGTCGCCGCGGGGATCGCGCGGGAACGCTCGGTGATCCTGTCCGGTGGATTGAATGCCAGCAACGTGGAGGCGGCGGTCAGCGCCGTCAGGCCATACGCCATCGACGTCTCGTCGGGCGTCGAGTCGGCGCCGGGAAAAAAAGATCCGGAGAAAATGCGCGCGCTGTTTGCCGCGCTACAAACGATATGAGTCACGGACCTGTATTTGGAACTCGAGATCCTGACGCGCGCGGGTATTACGGCGCGTATGGCGGACGCTTCGTACCCGAGACCCTCGTGGCGCCGATCGAAGAGCTCACCGAGGCGTACTTCAAAGTGCGGCAGGACGAAGGCTTCCGCAGCGAGCTCGGACGGCTGCTGCGCGACTACGTCGGGCGCCCCACGCCGCTCTACGAAACGAAGCGATTGACGGCGTCGGCAGGCGGCGCGCGCATCGTCCTCAAGCGCGAGGATCTGGCGCACACCGGCGCGCACAAGATCAATAACGCGCTCGGGCAGGCGCTCCTCGCGGTCCGCATGGGCAAGCGCCGGATCGTCGCCGAAACGGGCGCAGGGCAGCACGGTGTCGCGACGGCGACCGTATGCGCGCTGCTCGGGCTGGAGTGCCACGTCTACATGGGTTCGGACGACATGGCGCGCCAGTCGCTGAACGTCTTCCGCATGCGGTTGCTGGGCGCGGAAGTGATCGAGGTCAGCGCCGGATCGAAAACGTTGAAAGACGCGATCAATGAGGCCATGCGTGACTGGGTCACGAACGTCACCGACACCTACTACCTGCTCGGATCCGTGCTGGGCCCGCATCCCTATCCCTTGATGGTGCGGGAATTTCAGTCGGTGATCGGACGCGAGGCGCGCGCGCAGTGCATCGAGCAGTTCGGCCGGCTTCCCGACGTCATCGTGGCATGCGTCGGCGGCGGCAGCAACGCCATGGGAATCTTCGATGCGTTCATTCCCGACGCCCGCGTCCGTCTGGTCGGCGTCGAAGCGGGCGGCCGCGGCATCACACCGGGCGCGCATGCGGCGCGGTTCGCGGGTGGAAGCGCCGGCGTGCTCCAGGGCACGCGCAGCTACGTCCTGCAGGACGCGGACGGAAACGTCGAGCTCACGCATTCGATCTCCGCCGGACTCGATTACGCGTCCGTGGGTCCCGAGCACGCATACCTGCGCGAGACCGGACGCGCCGAATACACGTGGATCGATGACGCCGCTGCGCTGGAATCCTTTCAGCAGCTAGGTAAGGAAGAAGGCATTCTGCCCGCGCTCGAATCGTCGCACGCGATCGCGCACGCCTGCCGCCTCGCACCGCAACTCGCGAAGGACGCAATCATGCTGGTGAATCTGTCCGGCCGCGGCGATAAGGACGTCATCAGCGTCCAGGCGGCGCTGAAGGAGGATCGCTGATGTCGCGGATCGCCGGCGCCTTCGATCGCATGCGTGCCTCTGGGTCGCCGGGTCTCGTCGCGTACGTCACCGCGGGCGATCCCGATCTGTCGCGGACGGCGGACATCCTGATCTCGTTGTCGCACTCCGGAGCCGACGTGCTCGAAGTCGGCGTGCCGTTCTCCGATCCGCTCGCGGACGGTCCCGTCATCCAGCGCGCCTCCGAACGCGCGCTGGCGAGCGGGACGACGCTGCGGGGCGCGTTGCGGATGATCAAGGAGACGCGATCGCGCATCACATCGCCGATCGTCCTATTCACCTATGCGAACCCGATCCTGAGGATGGGGGAGGAGGCGTTCGCCAAAGCGGCAGCGGATGCAGGTGTCGACGGCGTCCTCATGCTCGATCTGCCGGTTGAAGAGGCGGGACCTTTCCGCGCGCGCCTCGTGGACGCGGGTATCGACCCGATTTTTCTGTTGAGCCCGACGACCACGGATACGCGCATTCGCGAGTCGGCCGCGCTCGGTCGCGGCTTTCTGTACGTCATCTCGCGCCTGGGCGTCACCGGTGCGCGCACTGAAGTTGCCCGCGACGCCGAGTCGCTCGTGAAGCGAATCCGCGCGCAATCGGAGCTTCCACTTGCACTGGGCTTCGGCATCTCGCGGCCGGAGCACGTGGCACAGGTCGGCCGCTGGGTTGAGGCGGCAGTGGTCGGGAGCGCGCTGGTGAACGTGATCGCCGAGCACGGGAAAGCGTCCGATGTCGCCGAGCGCGCCGGCGCGTACGTGCGCTGGCTGAAGGGCCAGTCATGAGAGCGGACCTCGAGGATCTTCGCAAGCGGATCGATCTGCTCGACGAATCGCTGGTGCGATTGCTGAACGCGCGCGCGGCGTGCGCGCTCGAGATCGGCAGGGTGAAGCGCGGAATGGGCGTGCCCATCTACCAGCCGGAACGCGAGGCGGAAGTTCTGAAGAACGTGCAGGCGATCAATAACGGCCCGCTCGATCAGGCAGCCATCAAGCGGCTGTTCGAGCGCATCATCGACGAGGCCCGCCACCTCGAACGGATCGCGGAAGAAGTACAATCGAACAAACACGAGTGAGAAAAACATGGTTGTAGTCATGCGGGAACGGGCGACGGACGCGCAGGTCCAAAGCGTCATCGCGAAATTGATAGAAATGGGCTTCGACGTGCACCGGTCCACGGGCGCGCTGCGAACAGTGCTCGGCGCCGTCGGCGGCTCGCGGCAGTTCGATACGGCGCTGCTCGAAGTGCTCGACGGCGTGCAGGAGGTGCATCGGATCACCGAGCCGTACAAGCTCGCGAGCCGTAGCTTCAAGTCAGACAACACGGTCATCGTCATCGACGACTTACGCATCGGCGGCGACGAAGTGATCGTCATGGCGGGCCCTTGTTCCGCCGAGAGCGAAGAGCAGGTCGAGTCGAGCGCGGCGGCCGTCCGTCGCGCCGGCGCGAAAGTGCTGCGCGGCGGCGCGTTCAAGCCGCGGAGCAGTCCCTACAGCTTCCAGGGACTCGGCGAGGAAGGGCTGCGGTTGCTGAAATCCGCTGCCGATCGTCACAACCTGAAATTGATCACCGAGGTGATGGACATCAGCCAGCTCCAGCTGATCGAGCGGTATGCCCACATCCTGCAGGTGGGCGCGCGCAACATGCAGAACTTCACGCTGCTGCGCGAGCTCGGTCATTCCAGGAAGCCGATCATGCTGAAGCGCGGTATCTCGGCAACCATCGAAGAGTGGCTGCTGTCGGCGGAGTACATCCTGGCCGGCGGCAACATGAACGTGATGCTGTGCGAGCGCGGGATCCGCACGTTCGAGAGCTACACGCGCAACACGCTCGACATCTCCGCCATTCCAGTCGTGCAGAAGCTCAGTCACCTGCCGGTGATTGTCGATCCGAGCCACGGCACCGGAAGGCGCGACAAGGTGGCGCCGATGGCGCGCGCCGCGGTCGCCGCGGGCGCCGACGGTCTGATCATCGAAGTGCACAACGATCCCGACCACGCCCTCAGCGACGGCGCGCAGTCGATGTTCCCGTCACAGTTCGATCGTCTTATGGCGGAGCTGCGGATCATCGCGCCCGCGATCGGCCGCAGCATCTGCCTGGAGCCCGTCGCCCGCCGTGGATGGGGAGTCTAGACGTGCTCGGTGCTCGGCGCTCAGTGCTGGGTGCTGAGTGCTGAGCGCGCCGTTTCCGCGGATCGCAATCGTCGGCGTCGGTTTGCTGGGCGGGTCGATCGCAAAAGCCGCGCTGCGGCAGTGGCCGGCAATCGAGATCATTCCGATCGAAGCGAACGAGAGCGTGGCCCAGGCCGCGCGCGCGGACCTCGTGGTGCTCGCGGCGCCGATCCTCGCGAACATCGCGCGACTATCAGAGTTGTCCCAGCACGTCGGCCGAGACGCCGTCATCACTGACGTCAGCAGCACCAAACGGCGCATCGTATCGGCCGCCAATGCCATCCCCGCCCTCAACTTCATTGGCGGACATCCGATGGCCGGGAACGCGCGCGGCGGCGCGGCGAATGCGCGCGCGGACCTGTTCGATGGACATCCATGGATCCTTACTCCGGCTGCGGGCCAGACGGCGGCGCTTCAACGGCTCGAAGAGTTCGTCTCCGGCCTTCGCGGCGTCCCGCACATCATGACGCCGGAGCTGCACGATCGGTTCGTCGGCGCCGTCAGCCATCTGCCGCAGCTCAGCGCAAGCGCCCTGATGCACGTTGTCGGCGAGCTCGCGGGTGACGCGGGACTCGAGCTCGCCGGACGCGGCCTGCACGACAGCACACGCCTGGCGGCGAGCCCGCCCGATATCTGGAAGGATGTCGCCGCCACAAATGACGACGTGCTTCGCGACGCGCTGGATGTGCTGATCGCGACGTTGATCGAAATGCGCGACTCGCTCGAGACGGGCGACGCGATTGAAACGGTCTTCACGTCCGCGCGCCGGTGGCGCGACGCCCTCGATCGCCACTGAAATGCCGCCTCCCAAACGCGCCGTCCGCACGTACCTCGAGATGACCGAGCCGTCGTTTCTTTTACCGGCACCGGCGCCGTCGGACGATACGACCGTCGAGCCGATCGAGGACTGTCCCCCGGCGCTCTGGCGGCGGTTGTACACGGAAGTCGGCGAGCAATATCACTGGGTCGATCGTCTGTCCTGGACGGACGATGACATCACACGGTATCTCGCCGATCCGCAGTTGGAACTCTGGGTCGCGCGCGAGCACGGCGATCTGGCGGGGTACTTCGAGCTTCGGCGCCACGACGACGGCGCCGTCGAGGTCGCGTATTTTGGTCTGCTGCCGCATGCCGTCGGTCGCGGTCTGGGCAAGTACGTGCTGACGCGCGCCGTGCAGCGCGCGTGGGAGCTGGGCGCCACGCGCGTCTGGTTGCACACATCCTCGCTCGACCACTCGTCCGCGCTCCCGAATTACCTGGCGCGTGGATTCTCCGTCTGGAAGCAGGAGTCCTACGACGTCTAGCGCCCCTTCTGCACGATCGTCAGGGGCCAGCCGCCGATCGTAGCGGACGCGGTCCTCTGCGACGACGACGAGTTCGACGGCACAGTGAAGAACGTGTCGCCGTCGCCACTGTTTACCTGGTGGAGCCGCGGCGACTCCCATGAGAGCCACGAATCGGACGACTCCATCGTCCACGCACAGCCCATGAACGGCTCCGACAGCACCCAGAGATGCACCCTGCCACCATCAGCGCCAACGGTGAGGCTTCCGCCGCCCACCCCGCCGGAGAACGTCGCGCCGGCAGGGAGGCCGCCGGTGGCCGGCGACGCCACATTGCCGCAGGACCCCCACTGATTCACGCGCACGTTCTGCCCCGCCGTCGGCGCAATCCACCGGATCTCGACGACGGCCAGTCGCTGGCCGGCGTAGCTCGTGTCGGGATTGAACTCGGCATCGTAGCCAAGCGTGCCGCTTCCGCTGCCTCCACCTGCGGCGAGTCTGAGCCAGGGCGCTGCGGATGCTGCGGTCCATCGGCAGCCGCGACTCGTCGAGATCGCGATCGTGCCGTTCCACCGGTCGCGTGGGATCGACGCGAGGACCGGACTGACCTGGTATTCACAGTCCCCCTGGCCGGGCTGTGAAACCGAGGCCGTCTTGTCCTGTACGGTGAACGTCATCCGGCGCGCGAGCGCGTCCTCGTTGGCCCTGACAAACACTTTCAAGGTCGCCGGGCCGTCCCCCTCGACGGCCCCTTCGATCGATGCCCACGAAGCGTCGGCCTTGACTGTCCAGTGGCATCCTGCAGCCGTGGTGATTCTCAGAACGCCGTTCCCGCCATCGCGGTCGTAATCGTCTGGTTCAGTCGCGGCGGCATACGTGCACGTCGTCGGCTGCGGCGGCGTCGGCGCAGGATCCGGTGGTGCCGGCGAGGGAGTCGTGGGGGTCGTCGGCGTGGGGGACGTCGGTGTCGTTGGTTGTTCGGTTTTGTGGCCGCACGCGATCGTCATGGCAGCGATCGCAACTAGCATGACGAACAAGCGCCGGGAAGAGTCGAGCATGGCGCACCTCTATAATGACGATCTGGATGGCGGCGCCGCTGTGGATTCCTTCTCTCGAACGCATCGAGCGCGCGAACCTCACCAGGTTCGGCGGCGGCAGGTCGTATCCAGAGCTTTACGCGTGGAGCGTAGCGCAACCTGCAGAGTTCTGGCACGCGATGTGGGAATTTGGCGCGGTCCGTGGGGAGATGGGGGACCGCGTCGCCGTCGACATGGATCGCATGCCCGGTGCGCGCTTCTACCCTGATGCGCGGATCAACTTCGCTGAGAATGTCCTCTGGCCGGGCCGGGCGTCTGACGAAGATTCCGCGATCGTCTACAGATCAGAAAGCGGCGTGTCCCGGACGCTGTCATGGCGTGAGCTTCGACGAGATGTCGCCGAATTCTCGGCAGCGCTGCGAGGCGCGGGCATCAAGCCGGGTGACCGGGTTGCGGCCTATCTGCCGAACGTGCCGGAGGCAATCGTCGCCGTGCTGGGCTGCGCCGCGATCGGTGCAGTGTGGTCGTCGTGCTCGCCGGACTTCGGCGTGCAGGGTGTGCTCGATCGATTCGGGCAGATCGAGCCGCGCGTCTTCATCGCGGCCGAGCAGTACCAATACGGCGGCAAGACGTTCGATCAGCGCGGCAAGATCGCGCAGATTCTCGCGAAGCTCCCTTCAGTCGAGCACCCCATCGTCGACGCTGACGGCTGGCAGGACTTTCTCGCGCCGCACCGCGGCGCGGAGCTGACGTACGACGCGCTGCCATTCAACCATCCGCTGTACATCCTCTATTCGTCCGGTACTACCGGTGTTCCGAAGTGCATCGTCCACGGTGCGGGCGGCACGCTGATCCAACACCTGAAAGAGCACCAGCTCCATTGCGACATTCATCCGCGCGACCGCGTGTTCTACTTCACGACGCTCGGCTGGATGATGTGGAACTGGCTGGTCACCGCGCTCGCATCCGGCGCGACGATTCTGCTGTTCGATGGTTCGCCGTTCCATCCGGATGGCAACGTTCTCTTCGATTTTGCGGACGAGACCGGAATGACGCTCTTCGGCACGTCCGCAAAATACATCGACGCCGTCGCGAAGGCGGGACTTCGCCCGGCGGAGACGCATTCCCTGGCGTCGGTGAGGACGATGACGTCGACCGGATCGCCGTTGGCGCCGGAGAGTTTCGACTTCGTGTACGCGCACGTCAAGCGCGACATTCATCTGGCGTCGATCTCCGGCGGGACGGACATCGTGAGCTGTTTCGTCGGTGGGAATCCCGTCGCGCCGGTATGGCGTGGCGAGATCCAGTGCCGCACACTCGGCATGAAGGTGGAGGTTTTCGACGAGCAGGGTCATCCGGTCCGCGGCGAGAAGGGTGAGCTCGTGTGCACGATGCCGTTTCCATCGATGCCGATCGGATTCTGGAACGATCCGGACGGCCGGAAATATCGCGCCGCCTACTTCGAGCGCTTCCCGGGCGTGTGGACGCACGGCGATTACATGGAGCTGACGGAGCACGACGGCGTAATCATCTACGGACGATCCGATGCGGTGTTGAACCCAGGGGGAGTACGCATCGGAACCGCAGAGATTTATCGCCAGGTGGAACAGTTGCCGGAAATCGTCGAGAGCCTGGTGGTAGGGCAGCAGTGGGGCGGCGACGAGCGGATCGTGCTCTTCGTCAAGCTGCGCGAAGGACTGACGCTGGACGACGGCGAAGTAGAGCGGATCCGCGCGCAGATCCGCGCGAATAGCACGCCCCGGCACGTCCCATCCCGAATCCTCCAGGTGACGGACATCCCAAGGACGAAGAGTGGGAAAATAGTGGAGCTGGCCGTGCGGGACGTCGTGCATGGGCGCCCCGTGAAGAACCGCGAGGCGCTCGCGAACCCCGAGGCGCTGGAGCAGTTCGCCAACCGGCCCGAGCTGCAAGGTTGAACGGCGCCGGGCCGCATAGAATAGTGACCGAGGTTGCGTGAAAATTCGACAGGACATACTTGCGAAGATCGTGGCTCATGCCGTGGAGGATCTGCCGAACGAATGCTGCGGTCTCCTCATCGGGACCGTGGACATGGTGGAAGACGCTTCCCGGGCGCGTAACGTCAAGCGAAGCCGCACGAAATTCCAGGTTGAGCCGGCGGACCATTTCGCCGCGATCCGGCGCGCGCGCGCGGCGGGCTTCGAGATTATCGGGGCGTACCACTCGCATCCGAGCGGGCCGTCAGGTCCATCCGATATCGATCGCCTGCGACTGACGGATCCGTCGATGTTTCACGTGATCGTCTCGCTGGCGCATGGCACGCGTACCGTGCGCGCGTTCCGACTGATGGACGGGAACTTCAGTCCGCTCGAACTTGTTTCGGTGCCTTGATGGGCGTGAAGCTTCAGTGACGGGATGAGTCGCCGCCCGGGTCGCCGAGACCCGGCCGGATCTTCACCGAGGTGCTCGCCGCGGCGATCGGCCTGTCTTTCTTCTTCAGCCTGAATTGGATCCGGTAGTCGCCGGCGGTGCGGTAGACGTGGTCCGCGCTGAATCGGCGCTTGATCTGGCTCTTGCCGGCTTCGTACGGATCGCAGTCTGCCGAGTTGTTCGAACGGGTATCGTCGCCCCAATCCCACTCGACCGTCGCGCAGTAGAAGTCCTCGAAATCGTCCGGACCGCCGTTGATGTCAGCGGATGCCACCACTCGCGCGGGGGACATGCCCATCGACGGGTTCGCCTTGACCGAGACCTTCGGCTTCTTGGGCTTGTCGTCGCTAACCGAAATCGCTAGCGTGAGCATCAACGGAAGCACCAGAAGCTTCATGAAACCATTATAATCCCGCTCTTATGTCCTCGACCGCGTCTCCTTCGGTGATCCGCCTTGCGACCGGTGCTCCATCAGATTGCGAAACCGACCTGCTGGTGGTTCCTGCGTTCGAGGAGGAAGCCATTGGCGTCGTGCTCCCCTGGGTGGACGAAGCGACCGGCGGAGAAGTCGGCCGCGCGACGGCATCGGGAGAAATCCGCGGCCGGTTGTACGAGACGTTCGTCACGCCCGTGACGTCGCGCGCCGCGAAAGCGGCGAGAATCGCGATCGTTGGAGCGGGGAAGCCGGACGACTTCGACCTCGAGCGGCTGAGAAAAATCGCGACGGCGTCGGCACTCGTCGCGCGTGGCCGGCGCATTCCGCGCGTGGCCTTCGTCCATCGCGGCGCCTTCGGCCCGGTCGATGGAACGCAGGCGGTGACCGAGGGACTTGTCCTCGCCGCGTTCAGCGTGGACCAGTACAAGACGGGCGAGCGCTTTGGTCCCGCGGCGACGGAGCTCACGATCGTCGCGCATGGAAAAGATGCGGCCGAAACTGCCGCGATCGAGCGCGCGATCAAACGGGGCATCGTGCTCGGCGAGTCGAGCAACCTGGCGCGCGGATTCGCGAACGAGCCATCGAACCTCCTCACGCCGCGCATCTTTGCCGAGCGCGCCTCGACGATCGCGATGGAGGCCGGCGTCAGCGTCGAGATCCTCGATGAGAAAGCAATCGAGCAGCTCGGCATGGGGCTTCTCCTCGGCGTCGCTCGGGGAAGTTCCGAGCCGCCGCGCGTTATCGTGCTCCGCCACGACCCACCGGGCGCGCCGAAGTCGCCCGTCCTTGGGCTCGTCGGCAAAGGAATCACGTTCGACACCGGCGGCATCTCGATCAAACCCGCGGAAGGCATGGAGCGGATGAAGGACGACATGGCGGGCGGCGCCGCCGTCATCTGCGGGATGCGCGCAATCTCGCTGCTCAAGGCGCCGATCCGTGTCATCGGCGTGGTGCCGACGACTGAGAACATGCCTGGAGGGCGCGCGATGAAACCGGGCGACGTCCTTACCAGCGCGAGCGGAAAGACCGTCGAGGTGATCAACACCGACGCCGAAGGACGGCTGATCCTCGGTGACGGCCTCTGGTACGCGCAGCAGCTCGGCGCCACGCATCTCGTGGACGTCGCGACGCTCACGGGCGCCTGCGTTGTCGGGCTCGGTAAGACGGCTTCAGGACTGTTCGGCCGGCCCGATAGCTGGCGCGATCTCGTGCGAGACGTGGCGCAGCGCGCCGGTGATCGCTGCTGGCCGATGCCGCTCTTCGACGAGTACTTCGACCAAATCCGCAGCGAGATCGCCGACATGCTCAACTCCGGCGGCCGTCCGGGGGGCGCATGCACGGCGGCGATCTTCCTCAAGGAGTTCACCGGAACTGTTCCGTGGGCGCACATGGACATCGCCGGAACCGCCTGGGCCGATGAAGGGAAGCCATTCCAGCCGAAGGGTCCTATCGGCATCGCCGTCCGCACGCTCGCGGAGTTACCATTTACTTACGAGCAATGGTGATGCAGCGCAGCGACCCGATCATTGTGCGGGTCGTCGAACAACCGGTTCACGTGACGACGATTTCTGACGTGATTCTGGGCTCGCTGGGCCTGGTGGGCGTCCTGCTCGTAGCCGCGCTCCTGCTCGGATTGTTGTATGGCGGAGGTTTGGTGCTCTTCAAACGCATGACTGCGAGAGATGGCATCGATCCCGAAGGGGATGCCGAGAGCCTCAGGGTTACTCCCACCTCTTAAAACTGCGTCGCCTTCTTTCCCGCCACTGAATTCAGCCGTTTCAGGCCCTGCTGATAATTCAGGATGGCGTCGAACAGCGCCTGCGCGATCTGCTGACGGTAGGCCACCGCTTTCAGGAGCGTGCCGTCCTGCTTGTTCGTCACGAACGATATTTCGGCGAGGACGCTCGGCATTACCGCGCCGATCAACACGACGAACGGCGCCTGCTTCACGCCCAGATCCTTCAGCGACCTGTTGCGTGCGCCGAGGCGCTTTGCCATCGACTTCTGCACGGTGACGGCGAGATCGCGTGATTCGTTGATTTTGTTGTTCAGCGCGATGGCCTTCACGATATCGGGCAGGCTGTGCATCGATTGGCCCGACGTCGCGTTTTCGCGAGCGGCCACAGCCTCAGCCTCGGGGTTCATCGCGAAGTTGAGGAAATAGGTTTCAATCCCGCGCGCGGCGACGTTGCGGCTTGCATTCGCGTGGATGGAGAGGAACAGGTCGGCCCCCTCACGATTCGCGATTGCGGTCCGTTCCTCGAGTGGGATGAACACGTCGGTATCGCGGGTCATCACCACTTCGACGCCCGCCTGCGCCTTGAGCAGCTTCTCCAGGCGCAGCGCGACGTCCAGCGTCAGCTCGGACTCGGTGATGCCGTTGCCGTGCGCGCCAGGATCATGTCCGCCATGGCCTGCATCGATGACGACGCGCGAGACGCTCAGCCCGAGCTGTCGTGACAACGAGAACTTCCCGTTCGAGTTCGATTCCGGTGCCGCAGGCGGCAGCGATTTCGGCCCGGCCGGCTTCGATGGCAGGGGAGCGGGCTCGCTGGCGGCGGGCTTCGCCTCGGGGATCGTTTGCCTCACTTGCGGCAGCATGGCGAGCGATGCCGCTGCCCGCGGTTCCGGCACAGGCGGAGGAATTACGACAGGTTGCGGCACCGCCTTCGGCGCAGCCGGCGCAGCGGCAACCGCGCGCCGCAGATCGATCACCAGGCGGTAAGGTCCGTAGAGCGGGTAGACGCTGTATCCGCCGACCCCTTCGAGATCGACGACGAGCCTGGTCGTATTCTGCGGATGGCGTCCCAGCCGCACTTCCTTCACCACGTCATCGTCGAACTTCAGCGACACATCCTGCAGGTTCGGCGCGGTTTTGACCCCTTTGAGATCGAAGAACAGCCGTCGCGGGTTTGCAATCTCTTCCTGGTAGTAGGGGACCTCCGCGTCGATGTCCACTGTGAGCCGGATGCCGTCCGGAAGGACTGTCCGCTTGATGTCCTGCAACGTCGCCAGGCTGTTCGCAGCCGTCGGCGCGGGAGTCGACGGCGGTTTTGCGGGGGCCGTGGCGGGGGGCACAGCGGACACGGGCGCCACCAGATCGGTGGCCTGGCGCGCGAGCTTGCTCGTCGGGTACTCCTTCGCGAGCAGCGCGAACAGACGTGCCGCGGTCTTCCGATCCGCCTCGTCCCCGAACCGTTCAAAGGCCAGCGCCGCGAGGTTCGCGGCCTGCCACAGCGCATTGTCGCAATAGGCGCTCGCGGGATGCTTGCGGACGAGGCTCTCGTATGCCGCGACGATGCGGCGCATCTGCACGAGCGTCGGTTTCGCGGCATCGTCACGTACGATGCGCTCCTGTGCCATCGCGCTGTTGTACATGTCCCGGGCGTTCTGCGCCGCGAGAGCAGGGGTTGCCGTGGCGAGGCACGCCGCCGTGACCAACGCCGCCAGAGTGGGATGTTTCATAGGAACCGCCTATCGAAGCTGCGCATCCACTTCGTCGAAGTATTCCTTCTTGACGAGCACCTCGCGCGGCTTGCCGCCGGCCGCCGCAGACACGAGCCCGTCCATCTCCATCATGTCGACCAGCCGCGCGGCGCGGCTGAAGCCGATCCGCAGCCGCCGCTGCAGGTACGAGATCGACGCCTGGCCGCTTGACACCACGATGCGCGCGGCCTCGTCATACAGCTCGTCTTTCTCGAACTCCATGTGCTCCTGTGCCGCCTTCTCGTCGGCGGTCACGGTGGTGTCGTAGGTCGGCTTGCCCTGCTTGCGTAGGAAGCTCGCGAGCCGGGCGCTCTCCTGTTCCGAGATGTACGGCCCGTGCAGCCGGACGAACCGCGATGACGCGGGCGGCAGGTACAACATGTCCCCCTTGCCGAGCAGCTGCTCCGCGCCGTTGCCGTCGAGAATCGTCCGCGAGTCGATCTTGGAGGCGACGCGGAACGACACGCGCGCGGGCATGTTCGCCTTGATCAGGCCGGTGATGACGTCCACCGAGGGACGCTGCGTCGCGAGCACGAGATGAATCCCAATCGCGCGCGCCATCTGCGCCAGCCGTGCGATCGACTCCTCGACCTCGTTGCCGGCGACCATCATCAGGTCGGCGAGCTCGTCGATCAGGACGACGATGAAGGGCAGCGTCTTGATCTCGTTTCCCTTATCGTCGAGCAGCGTCTCGCCCGGCTTCTCCGCCATCATCGCGCGGATGTTGCGGTTGTACTGTTCGATATTGCGCACACCGAATGCGGCAAGCGTCTTGTACCGCTCCTCCATCTCGCGCACCGCCCAGCGCAGCGCGTTCGCTGCGAGCTTCGGATCCATGACCACCGGAGTCAGAAGGTGAGGGATGTCCTCGTACATCCCCAGCTCGAGGCGCTTGGGATCGACCATGATGAAGCGCACGTCGTCTGGCGTCGCGCGCATCAGGATGCTGGTGATCATCGCGTTCACGCTGACCGACTTGCCCGTGCCGGTGGAACCGGCGATGAGCAGGTGGGGCATCGCGGCCAGATCGGTCACGAACGGCTCGCCGTGGATCGTCTTGCCCATAGCGAGCGTCAGCTTCGAATTCGAGCGCTTGTAGGCGTCGGACTCGAGCAGCTCGCGCAGCGAGATCGTCTCGCGGCTTGGATTTGGAATCTGGATTCCTACCGTGGACTTGCCCGGAATCCGATCGATGATGACGGACTCGGCCTGCATCGCAAGGCACAGGTCATCCGCGAGGCCGGTAATCTTGCTGTACTTCACGCCCGCATCCGGCTTGAACTCGTAGGTCGTGACGACCGGGCCGGGATGGATCTGGACCACGGTGCCTTCGACGGAGAACTCGCGGCATTTCTCCTCGAGCAGCCGCGCGCCATCCATCAGCTCGCGCTCGTCGATCTTGCGCTCCGTTTTAGGCGCGTCGAGCAGCGCGTTCGGGGGAAGGGTAAACGCCCCCTTCTTGCGTTCCACGGGCGCCTTCTCAGGCTCCGGCAAGGGCAGGGACGCTTCCTTCGCGGCGAACTGCGGCGGGCGTTTGATCGGCGGCGTGGGCTTCGAGGCTGCCGCCTTCAGCGCCGCGGCGGCCGCGCCGATCATTGCTGCTGTTTTTGAACGCGAAGGAGTCGAAGGGCTCGAAGCTGTCGAAGGAGCGCTGGCAGGATCCTTCGAAGGGGTCGAAGCGGCCTTAGACATCTTCGACCGATCAATCAGTTCCTTCGGCGTCTTCGGATCCTTCGCTTCCTTCGAGTTCAGCACGACCGCGTCTTTCCCGAGATGCTTCCTTATGACCTCCTGCCGCTGCTTCTCTCGCGCCTTCTCGTCCCGGCGCTGTTCCATCGCGAGACGCATCGCGCTCCAGCGCTCGCGGGCCACCTGCGACAACGCCGAGAATAGCCGGCCGAAGGAGAACTGCGTGGACAGGATGATCGCCGCGAACAGCAGCGTCAGGATCAGAATGATCGATCCCGTCCGATTGAGGTACTCTGCGAGGAACGCGGCGAACCGATCGCCGAAATAGCCGCCCGCGCGGAAATCCTTGCCGCCGACGTCGAGCGTGCCGAAAGCAAGCGACAGGAATGACGAGATGCACGCGAACAGCATCAACGCGCCGATCAACTTCGTGTACGCAGCGTCCATCGAGCGGCACCAGAAGTAGTGCCATCCCACGACCACCAGCACGAGCGGACCGATGTAGGCGGAATAGCCGAGCATCTGGTACGACAGCTCGCCGATGAACGCTCCGACGCGTCCGGCGAAGTTCGCGGGCGGCAGCTCGGATCCGGTATTGAAGAACCACACCGGGTCCGCGGCGTTGTAGCTGGCGAGCGAGATCAGCCAGATCAGGGCGCCTGCGAAGAGCGCCACGCCCAGGAACTCGCTCATCCGGCGGGACAGCGCAGTCGAAGCCGCCATCAGATTTCCATCACCACGGGCAGCACGAAGGGCCGGAGTCCCGATCGCTTGCGGAAGAACCGCTGCAGGTCCACTCGAATCTTCTCCTTGATTAAGCCGGGATCGGTGCGTTCCTCGACGCTCGCCCCTTCGATCGCGGAGCCAACCAGCCCCGGGATTTCTTTCAGCAGCGCTTCCGTCCGCGCGTCCAGCACGAAGCCGCGCGTGATCACGTCCGGCGTTTCCTCGAGCGCCCCCGACTGACGGCTGATCGCGACCACGGGCACGACCAGACCGTCGCCCGCCAGATGTCGGCGATCCCTGAGCACCTCGTCCCCGACTTCGCCGCTCCGCGTGCCGTCGATCAGGATTCGTCCCGCGGCTACTTTTGCGTCCACGCGCGCTCCGTCTTGATCGATGCGGATGAGGTCGCCGTTTTCGGCCAGCACAACCTTTGTCCCCGGCGACACCATCTTCGCCACTCGCGCGTGGCGCGCGAGCTGGCGGTATTCCCCATGTATCGGCACGAAGTACTTCGGCCTGACCAGCGACAGCATGAGTTTCAGCTCTTCCTCGCTGCCGTGCCCGGATACGTGCACGTGCTTGATGCCTTCGTGAACGATGTCGGCGCCGCGCTTGGCGATGTGGTTCATCACGCGGCCAATCGCCTTCTCATTGCCTGGAATCTCGCGCGCGGAGAACACGACGACGTCGTCCTGGTCGATCTTCGCGTGGCGGTGATCGTCGATCGCGATCCGTGGAAGCGCCGCCTGCGGCTCTCCCTGCGAGCCGGTGCAGACGCACACGACGTCCTGCGACGGGTATTCGCGCAGCTCGCTGTCGCGGATCTGCACGCCGGGCGGCACGCGCAGGCGCCCGATGCGCTGTGCGATCTGCGAGTTCTCGATCACGCCGCGGCCCACGAACGCGACTTTTCGATCGAACTGGTCGGCGAGGTCGACCACGATCTGCATCCGGTACAAGCTGGACGAGAACATCGCGACGATGATGCGCCCGCGCGCGCTGGTGAATACTTCCTCAAAGCCGTCGGTGACGTCGCGCTCGGAGCCGCTGACGCCTTTGCGCTCCACGTTCGTGCTGTCGCCCAGCATGACGAGCACGCCGTCGGCGCCGAGCTGCGCGAAACGCTGAAAGTCCATGTGCTCGCCGTCGAGCGGGGTCTGGTCGATCTTGAAGTCCCCCGTATGGAGCACCGTGCCGATCGGCGTGTGGATGGCGACCGCCACGCAATCGGGCATGCTGTGCGTCACGCGCAGGAACTCGAGCATGAAACAGCCGACAGTCACGCGATCCCGCGGCTTTACTTCCGTAAGCCGCGCGCGAGCTTGCTGGCCGTGCTCCTCGAGCTTCGGTTCGACGAACGCGAGCGTCAGCTTCGTGCCGAAGATCGGGCCGTCGAAATGCGACAGCACGTGCGGCACCGCACCGATGTGATCCTCGTGCCCGTGCGTCAGCACGAGCGCCTGGATTCGGTACTGCGACAGCTGCCGCAGGTCCGGGATGATCAGATCGACCCCGAGCAGATCGGGTTCGGGGAACATGACCCCGGCGTCGATGAGAATGGCGGTGTCGCCGTACGCGACAACCATCATGTTCATGCCGAACTCGCCGAGCCCGCCGAGCGGGATCAGCTCTAGAGCGTTCGCCAAATGGATGCAGTCCCAGCCTTACGGAACGTTGATCGTGTCGAAGGGCACGCCGCGGCGGGCGCCGCGCAGGTAGCGTGTCCACCCGCCTTCCGCTGGGACAGAAGACAGAGACAGTGAAATTCCGGGAAACTATAGCACAGGTGGGCGGGGCTAAACGCTTTAGACTTTTGGCTTTAGGCTTTGGGCTTCAGGGTCCTGGCCAGTCGCAGCAATTCGGGTATCGGCAGGGTCTCGGGCCGGCGGACCGGATCGATGCCCGATGCCGCCAGGGCCGATCCAGCGTCCGCGCCGACCGAGTCGGCGAACGGGCGAAGGGCATTCGAGAGCGTCTTCCGGCGCTGCATGAACATCGTCCGCACCATCTTCTCGAAGGTGGGGCCGAGCTCCGCGGGCACCGCCGAAGGTTTGAACGCGAGGCGAACGACCGCCGAATGCACCTTCGGCGCCGGCCTGAACGCGCCCGGCGGCAATGTGAGAAGCCTCGCCACGTCGGCCTGGGCCGCGCTGAAGATCGTGAGCACTCCGTAGTCCTTCGTGCCGACGGCGGCAACCAGCCGATCCGCGACCTCGCGCTGCAGCATGACCGTCGCATCCACGAGGCTGGAGGACTCGCGCGCTGTCGCGAGCAGTTTGAACAGAATCGGCGACGAGATGTTGTAGGGGAGATTGCCGGCAACTCGCAGCGGGCCTTCCGACAGAAACGGGGACAGGTCCAGATCCAGGAAGTCCGCCTCGATCACCACCACGTTCGGCGGAAGCTCGCGGCGGAGGTTCGCCGCCAGATCGCGGTCGATCTCGACGGCGAGGACGGAGCTGGCGCGCGCGGCGATCCGCGACGTGAGGATTCCCGGACCCGGACCGACTTCGAGAAACCGGTCGCCCGGCTGCGGCGCGATAGCGGCCGCGACCTTGTCGGCCCACGCGGACGCGAGGAAATGCTGGCCGAAGCGCTTGCGCGGACGATGGTTCACGCGTTCTCGATCGACTCGCCGCGCCAGAACTTCTCTTCGATTTCCTCGATTTCTTCCTCGCTGAGACCGAAGTAGTGGCCGAACTCGTGGATGACCGTCTCCGCGACGCAGTCGCGGATCTCCTCGTCGTCACGGCAGGCGGCTTCTGTCGGCCGCTGGTAAATCGAGATCCGATCGGGCAGGTTGTTGCCGAAACCCCAGCTGCGCTCCGGCAGCGGCGTGCCCTGGTAGAGCCCGAACAACGTGTCGCCGGGCTCGATCTCCATCTCGGCAAGC
Source organism: Vicinamibacterales bacterium (assembly GCA_035637115.1). Lineage (GTDB taxonomy): Bacteria > Acidobacteriota > Vicinamibacteria > Vicinamibacterales > 2-12-FULL-66-21 > JAICSD01. The sequence goes on along the minus strand of DASPXV010000243.1, from coordinate 6,184 downwards.
AGTTCGGGCGACGGCTCGTCTTCGACGACCACCGCCACGTTGCGCATCTCTTTCCTGAACCGCCGCGGGATCTCCTTCAACGCCTCTTCGACGAGTTGTTCGAAGCGCTCTCTCGTCATCGAGGTTTTGCCTTGGATTTGGCCTTCAGGCTTTTGGCCTTGGACTTCAGGAGGGCAGGGGCGATGACCTTCCGGTAGTAGTCACAGTCCTCGCGCACCGCGCACTGGTCGCAGAGCGGCCTGGGCTTGCAGATCCGGCGGCCGTGGATGATCAGCGTGTCCGACGTCTTCGTCCACTTCGCCTTGGGCATCGCGGCGCACAACTGCTGCTCCACGACCTCCGGGTCATCTCCCTTCGCGATTCCGATCCGGTTCGAGACGCGCAGCACGTGACGATCGACTGGAAGTCCGGGCACGCCGAGCGCATGGCCGAGGACGACGTTCGCCGTCTTGCGGCCGACGCCCGGCAGTTCGGTGAGCTCCTCCAGGGTCGCGGGGATTTCTCCCTTGTGGCGCTCGCACACGGCGGCGGCCATGCCCGCGAGCGATCGCGATTTCGCGCGAAAGAAGCCGGTGGACTGAATCTGCGGCTCGAGTTCGTCCGTCGTCGCCTTATTCAGCGCGGATGCGTTCGGATAGCGCTTGAAGAGGGCGGGCGTGACCTGGTTGACGCGCTCGTCGGTGCACTGCGCGGACAGGATCGTTGCGACGAGCAGCTCGTAGGGGTTCCTGAAGTTCAGCTCTGTGTCCGCGTCCGGATGCTGGCGTTCGAGCTTCGCCATGATCCGGCGCGTGTCGGCCGCGGATTTCACGGACGTATTTTAGCCGGAGACGACGCGGAGCCCCGCAGCGATTTTACTCGAAGGTGTCGAAGTGCTGCGAAGGAATCGAGGTGATCCGCAAGACGGATCGTCGACCTTCGAAGACTTCGAAGCTCGAAGGTGAATCTGGTGTCCTTCGAGAACTTCGCGTCGCTTCGAGTCCTTCGAGTTCAACGGATCACATCGCTGTGTGAGTTTCTTGTGTTCAGCGGAAAGAGCTCGCCCGCGCCTGCGATCAGCCCCGAAAACGCGACGCTGATGCCGCGCACCAGGCGATCGCCCGTCCAGACGCGCGGCAGGATCTCGAGCGCGCCGGCCAGCAGCGCGTCGTCCAGCGCGGTCGGTTCGTTGAGCGGCGCCGTTCGTGAATCGACGCGGCCATCCGCGAAACGGATGCGAAGCGTTACCGAACGGGCGACCACGCCACGCGAGCGAAGGTCGCGGCCGAGACGCTCGATTTCCTGACGGAGCGCCGCCGCAAGCGTGGCCGCATCAGATGTTGGCGCGGACAACTGCGGTTCGGCGATCCGTGGCGGCGGCAGAGCGGTCCGTCTGATTCGGCTCGCATCGATGCCCGCAGCCTGGCGCGCCAGCGCGGGGCCGGCGCGTCCGGCCAGCAGCGTGAGCTGCGCATCCGACAACCGGACGATCTGGCCGAGGCGTCGGACGCCCGCCGAGCGTAGTCGCTTCGCGATAGATGGATCGACGCCGGGGAGCATCTCGATCTTCAACGGCGAAAGGAATCGCGCCTCGTAGCCATCGAGGACGTGTACCACGCCGCTGGGGCGGCCAAGCTGTGAGGCAATTCGCGCCACGAGCTTCGATCGCGCCACGCCGCACGCGGCTTCGAACCCGAGATCGCTGATCGCTCGATGCAGCCGTTCTGCGGTGCCGATCGCCTTTCGCGGCGAGACCGTCGCCGGCAGGCCCACAAAGACCTCATCGATCGATTCCCATTCGATATCCGGCGTCTCGCGCCGAAGCAGCTGATCGACCTGCTGCGCAGCGGCGAAACACTCGTCGAAGGCGCCGTCGAGAAACACGCCATCCGGACAACGCACTGACGCCTGGGCGAGCGGCATGCCGGCGCGGATGCCGCACTTGCGCGCCTCGCGGGACGCGGCGGCGACCATGCCCCGGCTCCCCGGCCGGCCGCCGATCACAATCGGACGCCCGATCAGCTCCGGCCGGCGTCGCCGCTCGACGGCGACGAAGAACGAATCGAGATCAGCGTGGAGAAACACGAGCTAATGAACAGGACCTTTGCCTTCCCACGTCGCGCCCGTGGATTCGGAGAAGACCCGCATGTGTTCCTGCAGCGCCGCAATCAGGTTGGGTACGACCTGGAGAGGGAGAACGATCTTCGCGCGTACGGGCGCCTTGACGAGATGGTCGGATTCCGCGGCTGCAATGTCGCGCTGCGACAGCGGCTGGACTTCGCAGAACGACAGCGTGAAATCGAACGGTGTATGGGAAATCGCGCAGAAGTTGGCGTAAGTGCGCGGCGAATCGCCGGCGTCGTCCGGAACGATGGTGAAGTTGATCTGCTTGCGGTCTTGTTCGCTCATGCGCCCAGTATGCACTCAATATCGCCGCATCACCCCGATGACGACGCCCTGAACCTGCACCTGGTCGGGCTGCAGGATGAGCGGCTGCATCGCCGGATTGGCCGGCTGGAGCCGGATGTGCCCTTGCTCGCGATACAGTTTCTTCAGCGTGACGTCGGCGCCGTTGACGAGGGCGATGACCATTTCGCCGTTCTCCGCCGTTCGGCGATCTTCGACGATGACGTAGTCGCCGTCACGGATCTGCTCGTCAATCATCGAGTCCCCTTTGACCCGGAGGACGTACGTGTCGCGCTTGCCGACGAGATCCTCCGGCACGGCGATCGTTTCGCTGCCGACGACGGCTTCGATCGGGCGGCCGGCGGCGACATAACCGAGCAGCGGCAACTCGACTGCGCGGCCGCCAAGGCGGGAGGGGACGAGCTCGACGGATCGGCTGCGGTTCCAGGCGCGCTTGATGAACCCTTTTTCCTGCAGATTGGTCAGGTGCTTGTGGACGGTGGCGAGCGACGAGAGCCCAAAGCGCCGGCCGATTTCCTCCAGGCTTGGGGCATAGCCGTGCTGTTGAATGAAATCGTTGAGGTAATCGAGGATTTCCCGCTGACGCTTCGTCAATGGCAGCATGCGCGCATCTTACGCAAAGGAAAAGCGAAAGTCAACGGCGCTTTCGGTGTAACTTTCGCTATCCGTGCGAGTCTAAAGCGTGAGACGAGATGTCGACGCGGGCGTGGTTTCTGGCGGCGCAGGCGGACTCCGGCTGTAAGGTAGCGGTGACGAACCCGACGGACAGCGAGTTGGTAAGCGCCGCGCTCGCCGGAGACCGTGAAGCGTTCGACGCAATTGTCGAGCGGCATCGACGCCACGTGTACCAGCTTTGCTACCGATTCGCCGGCAATCACCAAGACGCGAGCGACCTGGCGCAGGACGTGTTCATCCGCGCATATCGCGGACTGAAAACGTTCAAAGGGGACGCCGCGCTCGGGACGTGGCTCTATCGGATCGCCGTCAATGTTTCGCTCAACAAGGTCGGCGCGAAGACGCCGCGTCCAGAACCGCTCGACGCACTGATGCGCGCCAGCGACGCGCGGATTACGTCCGCGGCCGAGAGCGCGAGCGACGCCGTGTTGCGGGAGGAGCGCGCCGCGCAGGTCCGCGCCGCGATCGCGCGCCTGCCGAAGAAGCAGCGCGCGACGCTGATTCTTCGCATGTACCACGATCTGCCGCACGAACAGATTGCCGGCATCCTTGGCAGCTCCGTCGGCGCCGTGAAGGCGAACTTTTTCCACGCGTTGAACAACCTGAAGAAGCTCCTCACATGAAACACCTCACTCCGTCCGAACTCGTGGACCTCGCGGAGGGAACGCTGGATGCGTCACGCGCCGCGCATGCGGATCGCTGCGATACCTGTCGCGGCGCCGCTGGCGCGATTTGCGATACGCTGCACCGCGCATCCGCGGCAGCCGACGTGCCCGAGCCATCGCCGCTCTTCTGGGAGCACTTGTCCGCGCGCGTTCGCGACGGGGTTGCCGGCGAGCGCGTGGGCACTGCGGGGTTTGGCGCGTGGTGGTCGACGGCGATGCGAGGTTTTGTTCCCGTTGCGGCCGCCGCCATCCTGCTCGCGATTGTCTCAATGACAATGACGTTGAGGCATGAGCCCGTTAGCGTGGCGCCGCCGATCGCATCCGCGCCGGTGGCTGTGGGCGTCGGTGCCGACCAGGACTTCGATACGGCTATCGATGCGAACACGAATGAAGCGTGGGAAGTGCTGACGGCCGCCGCCGCGGATCTGCAGCTCGAGGATGCGCACGCCGCGGGCCTCGGCGTGCAGCCCGCAACTGTCGATCGCGCCGTCCAGCGTTTGAATTCCGACGAGCTGAACGAGCTTGGGCGGTTGCTGCAGACGGAATTGAAGCGGGCCGGTAACTAGACGCGGGCACAGGTGAGGATATGAACGTGGCAGTCACTTTCCGTGCGGCGATATTGGCGGCAGCGATCGTTGTCGCGGCGCCCGTTCGGGGCCTCGCACAGCAGCAGACGCAGACGCCCCCCGCGCCGCCGCCTGGCATTCAGGATCCGGGCCCACTGGGGGCGGGGCAGATCCAGCGGTGGTTCGAAGCGTTCACCGTCCTCCAGGCACAGGAAGCGCTGCGGCTTTCCGAGACGCAGTACGGACGTTTCGTGACGCGGCTCAAGGCGCTGCAGGAGACCCGGCGCAAACACCAGCAGGCGCGAGCGAAGATCCTCAACGATCTCCGGAAGCTCACCGCGGGTCCGCAATCCGGGACCCTCGCACCGCCTGCGAACGACGACGCGCAGATCACGGAGCGCCTGAAAGCGTTGCGCGAAGAAGATGACCGCGGCGCCGCCGAGTTGAGGAAGGGCTACGAAGGGGTTGACGAGACGCTGGATGTCAGCCAGCAGGCGCGCTTCCGGGTCTTCGAAGAGCGGATGGAGCAGCAGAAACTCGAGCTGCTCATGCGCGCGCGACTGAACGCGCGCAACGCGGCACGCGGTCGCGGCCGCGGCAGCCTGTAGAGCGGTACAATAGACCTGCCGCGCCTCGGGCCGCCATGCAGGTCTTCCACTACAAGTACGTCCATGCGTTCGTCGTCATCGCCCTCATCGCGGGTGCGACGCATCTCTCCGCGCAGGCGCGCGTCTCGAACCAGGAGGCCACACGCTTCGCCGGCAAGCTCGCGCAGATCGAGAAGAATGCCTCGACACCGCGCAAAGGAGGCGCCGCGCGATCCACGCAAGTGACCGACGCAGAGGTCAACTCGTACTTGAAGTTTCTCGCAGGCAGTCAGGTGCCGGTCGGAATCGTCGATCCCACGCTGCATGGCGCGGGGAAAGGCCGCGTGACGGGGCGCGCGATCGTTGATCTCGATGCCGTGCGCACGCAGAAGAAGCGGAGCTGGACGGATCCGCTCGGTTACCTGATGGGGAAGCTGCCGGTCACTGCGGCGGGCACGCTCACGACAGCGAACGGCACGGGGCGCTTTCAACTGGAGTCGGCGGAGATCTCCGGCGTCACGATTCCGAAGTCGCTTCTCCAGGAGCTTCTCAGCTACTACTCGCGAACGCCCGAGAACCCCGCGGGCATCAACATGGACGAACCGTTCCATCTGCCCTCGGCAATCCGCGAGATCCGCGTGGGGCAGGGCAACGCCGTCATCGTGCAATAACGAATGACGAATGATCCGCTCCAGGGATCGCTGCAGTACCTGAAGGGCGTGGGCCCGCGGCGCGCGGCGGACCTCCAGCGCGCGGGTCTCACGACGGTCGAAGATCTCCTTTATCGGTTTCCGACGCGCTACGAGGACCGCGGTCACTTCCAGACGATCGCGACGCTGCGTCCCGGCGTCGCGGCGTCGGTGCTCGGCGAAGTCCTGAGCTGCGGCATCCGCCCGACGCGGCGGCCGCGCTTCAAGATCTTCGAAATGCTGGTCCGCGACAAGACCGGCAGCCTGCGCGCGATCTGGTTCAACCAGCCGTTCCTCAACGACGTCTTCCACCCGCACCAGCGCATCATCCTGTTCGGCAAGCTCGAACTCACGTCACACGGCCTGCAGATGCAGGGGCCGCAATACGAGTTGGTCGAAGCTGTCGACGAGGATAGCGACACTTCGCAAGCGGGCGCCGCAGGGAAGCCGCCGGAGGCGGCCGCGACCGAATTGCCAGAAGAAACCGTCCACACCGGACGCATCGTCCCGGTCTACGAGAAGACAGGGCAGCTGACGGCGAAGATGCAGCGGACGCTCGTGTTCCAGGCGCTGCAGGCCATGCCGGCGCAGTTGCC